>PDRT01000050.1 GCA_002746895.1 Thiothrix nivea | reverse complement strand
ACCCCGATAGCAATACCGGTCATTGATGCCAGTGAAATAAACGATACGAAATGATTTTGCCGCCGGGCACGGGTATAGCGCAGGCCGATAAACAGCTCCAGTGGCTGAAATGCCTGCCTCAACCTACTCATAACGCAGTGACTCCGCTGGTTGTACCTCAGATGCCCGCCACGCCGGATACACCGTGGCCAGCACGGACAACACCAGTGCGGCAACGGCAATCCAGGCAACATCATGCCAGTGTAAATCTGAAGGAATCTGGCTGATGTAAAATACATCCGCCGGAAAAATCTGCCGCCCGATCAGGCTTTCAATAAACGGCACGACAGTATCAATATTCAGCGATAACAGGATGCCCAGCGCCACACCAATCAGTGTACCGAACACACCGATAATGCTGCCCTGGATCATAAAAATGCGCATAATGCGGCGCGGCTCCAGACCAAAGGTACGCAGAATGGCAATGTCCGCCTCTTTATCATTCACCGCCATCACCAGCGAGGCCACCAGGTTAAACAGCGCCACCGCCACCACCAGAAACAGAATCAGTGCCATCGCCAGCTTTTCAGTTTTCACGGCACGAAAAAAACTGCCGTGTTCCTTGCCCCAGTCGGATACCGCAAAATTTTCGCCCAGTGCTGTTTGCAGTGACCGTGCAACGGACTGGGCCGCAAACAGATCATCCAGCTTGAGGCGGATACCACTAACCTGCCCCCGCAATTTGAACAGCCGCGCAGCATCGTCCAGATGCACAAAGGCACTCATACTGTCGATTTCCTGCGAGCCGACCTGCTGCATAATGCCGGTCACCGTGAAACGCCGTAAGCGTGGCAGGATGCCGGCAGGCGTAACCTGTACCTTGGGCACAATCACCGTGACCTTGTCACCCACCATCAGTTGCAGTGCCGTCGCCAGTTCCGAGCCGAGTACAATACCGTAACCGCGCGGACTCAAATCATTAAAACTACCCGCCTCCAGCGTCAGGCTGACATCGCTGACCTGCTGCTGATATTCCGGCTGGATACCCTGCAACACCACGCCGCGCATCAGACTGCCATTGGTCAGCATCACCTGGCTTTTGACATACGGGGCCACACCCTGCACCTGCGGCACGGCCGCCAGTCGCTCAATTTGCTGCTCCCAGTCGCTGAGCCTGCCATCTGTCCCGGAAACCGTGACATGCGCCACCACGCCCAGTATTCTGCTACGTAACTCCTTTTCAAAACCGTTCATGATGGACAGGATGGTAATTAACACCATCACCCCCAGCATAATCCCCAGCATGGAGGTAAAGGAGATAAAGGAAATAAACCGGTTCCGCCGCCGCGAGTGCGTATAACGCTGACCGATAAAGAGTTCGAGTGGTGTAAACATGGTTGGCGATTGTACCGGTAGAAAAATAAAAACTCAGCTTAAAATGCTTTAATTTTAAATTGCCTTGATTTTTGATGTGAAACAGGTGACCCCAATGCCTATCAGACAAACCCCGACATTATTTTTATCCTTACTGCTCTGTTTTCCTGTCCTTGTCAGTGCCGCAACAAAATCCGTTAGCCCCAACCCGCAGCACACCGTCAAGGTTCAGCCGATCAAACAAGGTGCCAAAACAACGGCTGCTCGTCAGTATCCCAGGCGCGGCATGACCATGCAACAGGTACGTAAACAATACGGTCAACCTCGTTCCGTACGCCGTTCAACCGGCAAGGTCAAAAAGCAATGGCCACGCATCACGGTCTGGAATTATGGCAGTTTCTCGGTGTACTTCGAACGCCATATAACCCTGCATACGGTGGTCCACTGATACCGTAAAGGTATTTCCTGAGCGGCCACTGCTGTGTCTATGAGTCAGTCATCACCCGGATCTGTCCGCGTCCAACATCTGCCAGCCGTTGCTGCAGGTGCGGCCACTGATCTTGTGGACACTGACAATGGAGCATCAACTGCTCATGGTATTCAGCATTCGCAATCTCTGCGCTGAACTGACCAAGTAGATGGCGGACACTGTCCTCCAGTGCATAGGTGCATTGCAACCGGAAATCCAGCAATTTCACCTGCCGTTGTGTCGGCAGGTTTTTCATCGCTTCACTGACCGAGCTGGAATACGCCCTGACCAGACCACCGGTTCCCAGCTTGATGCCGCCGAAATAACGCACCACCACGGCAACAATTTCACCGACATCACTGTGCTGTAATACATTCAGCATGGGCTTTCCCGCCGTCCCGGCCGGCTCCCCGTCATCACTGCAACTGACATTCGTCGTGTTATTTGGCGCTCCTGCCAGAAAAGCCCAGCATACATGGCGGGCATCCGGATAATCGGTGCGGATTGATTCAATAAACTGATGTGCAGCATCAGGGGTCGGCGCATGTGCCAGGTAGGCGATAAAGCGACTCTTTTTAATACTCTGTTCGAACTTTATAGTTTTTTCAGGGATCAAAAAATCAGTCATTAACCTGTGACCGGTAAAAAGCCTATAAATCAATCAAAAATCCTGACCTACAGACGAACTAATAACCACAACAACGCAGGGAGAAGCAGATGTTGTGTACAAGACTTATCATCAGCATTGTATTCATCATAACACTGACGGGTGCTGGCATCCAAAACGCCCAGGCTGCGGAAGAAACGGTACTTAAAGCCAAATTAAACAAACCGGTGCCCATCCAGCAAAGCTGGGAAGATCGGTTATTGACGACCCTGTTTGATCATTCAACCGTGTATGAACACTTGCTGGACAATTACGACTTTATCAAGCTGCAGGACATGGCGATCAGACTGTGGGATCGGCATACCAACGTCCGAAAATACCGCTACAGCATGAAAGATGACTTTATTCAACAACAGACAACCAGGGATTAATCAGCACCCATGCGCCAGCAGATTGGCCCAGTCACCACCTTCATCATGCACCACCCGGATTTTTGACATCGTGCCATGCTCAATATGCAGTGTGAACACCCGCCCTGCAGGCAGTCCCAGCACTTCCGCCAGTAATACCCGTAATACACCGGGATGAGTGATTAACAGTACATGCTGACCCTTATATTTTTTCAGCAGATTACGCCAACCCTTGAGCACCCGTTTCTGAAAGGCGGGGTAAGCCTCACCTTTCGGCGGACGAAACTGTGTCGGATCACTCCACCATTGGCTCAGCTGTTCCGGGTTTTGCTGCAGAATGACATGCGGCTGCTCACCTTCCCAGTCACCAAAGTCCATTTCCCGAAAATCCTTCCATTCATGCAGCGGAATGTCATGCTTATTGGCAACCCAACCGGCAAACTGGCTGCACCGCACTTTTGGCGAAGAGATAATCACATCCCAACCACTTTTGCGGCGCACAGCCTTTTTCAGCCCTTTCATGCCTTCTGTACTCAGCGGACTGTCCAGTGAGCCGCAGAAAACCTCACCGGCATCCACTTCCGCGCTGGGCAGCAGGTCAATATGTGTAATCGGAATACTCACTGGCAATCAGGAATAATGCACTTCAATGATTTCATACTCACGGATACCACCAGGGGCCTGCACGGTAGCAATATCACCTTCCTCCTTGCCGATCAGTGCCCGTGCTACCGGTGAAGAAACAGCAATCTTGCCCTGCTTGATATCCGACTCAATATCACCGACGATCTGATACTCAAGGCTATCACCGGAGTCAACATCTTCCAGCTCAACCCGTGCCCCGAAAACCACTTTCCCGGCATTTGCCGCACCCACCACAGCAACATCAATAATCTGGGCATGAGACAATACCGCCTCCAGTTCCTGAATACGGCCTTCACAAAACCCCTGCTGTTCACGGGCGGCGTGGTACTCGGCATTCTCTTTCAGGTCACCGTGCTCACGGGCCTCGGCAATCGCCTGGACAATACGTGGCCGCTCCTGTTTTTTTAACCGCTCCAGTTCAGCGTTCAACACTTCAGCCCCTGTTGCCGTCAGTGGTGGTCTGTTCATTATAAATATTCCCTTGATCCTTATTTATTTTAAATATTGCCGCTATGCAGATCCTGCAGACGGTATACCTGTTCATCATCCGTATGTGCCATCGCCAGACAGTTGGCCCGTGCCCCCTCAATGGTGGTGCTGTAAGTGACCTTGTGCTGCAAGGCTTCACGGCGGATTTCAAACGAATCCAGCGTTGATTGCTCACCTTCGGTGGTGTTAACAATCAGCGCAATCTCTTCATTGACAATCATATCAACAATATTCGGTCGCCCTTCATGCATTTTATTGACCACATCGCAGGCAATCCCGGCATGCTCCAGTTCACACGCAGTACCCCGGGTGGCAATAATACGGAAACCCAGATCAATCAGCATATTACCGATTTCCTGCAGATATTTACGGTCAGCATCACGTACACTGACAAAAGCCAGCCCGCTCTCCGGATAAACATCACCGGCGGCATATTGTGACTTGCCAAACGCCTCGGCAAAGGTTTTGCCCACTCCCATGACTTCACCGGTCGACTTCATCTCGGGGCTGAGAATCGGATCAACACCGGGGAATTTAATGAACGGGAATACCGCCTCCTTCACCGAAAAATACTCCGGAATCACTTCTTCCGTGGCATTTTGTGCCGCCAGTGTCTGTCCGGCCATACAACGTGCCGCAATCCTGGCTAATGGCCGCCCAATCGCCTTGGATACATACGGCACTGTACGTGAAGCCCGCGGATTCACTTCCAGCACATAGACTTCATCATCCTTAATCGCAAACTGCGTATTCATCAACCCGACCACATTCAGTGCTCTGGCCATATCGGCGGCCTGTTGACGTAATACATCCTGCACTTTCTGATTCAGTGAATACGGCGGCAGCGAACAGGCGGAGTCACCGGAATGAATACCGGCCTGTTCAATGTGCTGCATAATGCCACCAATCAGCACATCTTCACCATCACAGATGGCATCCACATCCACCTCAACCGCATCATCCAGGAAACGATCCAGCAACACCGGCGATTCATTGGAAACCGACACGGCGGTGGTCATATAACGCCGCAGCTCATTTTCATGGTAAACGATTTCCATCGCCCGACCACCGAGGACATACGATGGCCGTACCACCAGCGGATAACCCACTTCTTCCGCCAGACGCACCGCTTCATCGATACTGGTAGCCGTGCGGTTTGGCGGCTGCTTCAGGCCCAGCTTATCAATCAGCTGCTGGAAACGCTCCCGATCCTCGGCCAGATCAATCGAGTCCGGCGATGTACCAATAATCGGTGCCCCCAGATCCTCCAGATCACGCGCCAGTTTCAGGGGTGTCTGACCACCATACTGCACGATCACACCGTAAGGCTGCTCCAGATCAACAATTTCCATGACATCTTCCAGCGTCAGTGGCTCAAAATACAGCCGGTCGGACGTGTCATAATCGGTGGAAACGGTTTCCGGGTTACAATTGACCATAATGGTTTCATAACCGTCTTCACGCAGCGACAAGGCCGCATGTACACAACAGTAATCAAACTCGATCCCCTGCCCAATGCGGTTCGGGCCGCCACCGAGCACCATAATCTTTTTCCTGTCAGTCGGCTCAGATTCACACTCTTCCTCATAAGTCGAGTACATATAAGCCGTGTTGGTGGCAAATTCCGCCGCACAGGTATCCACCCGCTTATACACCGGCCTGACCCCGAGTTTTTTCCGTGCCTTGCGTACCGCCCGCTCTTCCTGGCCCAATAGTCTGGCCAGCCTGCGATCGGAAAACCCCTTGCGCTTGAGCTGGAATAGCTCCTCCGCATCAAGGTCATTCAGCAGGCGGTTTTTCAGGCCGGCTTCCAGCTCAACCAGCTCCTGCAGCTGCGCCAGAAACCAGTGGTCAACACGGCACAGCTGATGGATCTCCTCCCGGCTCATGCCAAACCTGAAGGCATCGGCAATATACAAAATCCGCTCGGCTTTCGGCTCCGTCAGCTCACGGCGTAAAATATCCTTGGCACCCGGCAGCGCCAGATCCAGCCGTTCGTCCAGTCCGTCAATGCCCGTTTCCAGCCCGCGCAATGCCTTCTGCAGCGACTCCTGAAAGGTACGGCCAATCGCCATCACCTCACCCACGGATTTCATCTGGGTGGTCAAACGGGCATCCGCCTTGGGGAATTTCTCAAAGGTGAAACGCGGGACTTTCGTCACCACATAATCAATGCTGGGCTCAAAGGAGGCTGGTGTCGCACCACCGGTAATCTCATTACGCAGCTCATCCAGCGTGTACCCCACGGCCAGTTTTGCGGCCACCTTGGCAATCGGGAAGCCGGTCGCCTTGGAAGCCAGTGCAGAAGAACGTGATACCCGCGGATTCATTTCGATCACAATGATCCGGCCATTATCCGGATTCACCGAAAACTGCACATTCGAACCACCGGTATCCACACCAATTTTGCGCAATACTGCCAGCGAGGCATTCCGTAACAATTGATATTCTTTATCGGTCAGTGTCTGGGCCGGGGCAACAGTAATGGAATCACCGGTGTGAACGCCCATCGGGTCAAAGTTTTCGATGGAACAGATAATAATGCAGTTATCCTGACGATCCCGCACCACCTCCATTTCGTACTCTTTCCAGCCCAGCAGCGATTCTTCCAGCAGCACTTCGGTGGTGGGTGACATCTCCAGACCACGGCTGACAATGGTTTCAAATTCCTGCTTGTTGTAGGCAATCCCGCCACCTGCCCCGCCCATGGTGAAGGACGGGCGGATAATCACCGGATAACCCAGCTCCTGCTGGGCATTCCAGGCATCACTCATCGAATGTGCAATAAAGGAACGTGCGGAACCCAGGCCGATTTCGTCCATTGCGGTGCGGAATTTCTCGCGATCTTCGGCCATATCAATGGCTTCCTTACTCGCGCCGATCATTTCCACCCCGAACTGTTTCAACACACCTTCCCGTGCCAGATCCAGAGCACAATTTAGCGCGGTCTGCCCGCCCATCGTCGGCAACAGGGCATCAGGACGTTCCCTGGCAATAATTTTCGCGACAGTTTCCCAGCGGATCGGCTCAATATAAGTCGCATCCGCCATTTCCGGATCAGTCATAATGGTGGCCGGATTCGAGTTCACCAGAATAACGCGATAACCTTCTTCCCGCAGCGCCTTACAGGCTTGCGCACCGGAATAATCGAATTCACAGGCCTGACCGATAACAATCGGCCCGGCACCTATAATCAGAATACTGCTTATGTCATTACGTTTTGGCATTACTTCTTTATTTCCACCTGGTCAGATTCCCGATTCGCCTGCATCAGCTCAATAAAATGATCAAACACCGGAGCCACATCATGCGGGCCGGGACTGGCCTCCGGGTGTCCCTGAAAACTGAACGCCGGGCAATCCGTGCGTTCAATCCCCTGCAAGGTACCATCAAACAGGGAACGATGCGTCGCTTGCAGATGCTCCGGCAACGAAGCCTCATCCACTGCGAAACCGTGATTCTGGCTACTGATCATCACCGCACCGGTATTCAGATCCTGTACTGGATGGTTGGCACCGTGATGACCGAACTTCATTTTTACCGTACGGGCACCACTGGCCAGTCCCAGCAACTGATGCCCAAGACAAATACCAAACACTGGCAGCCGGGTCTCCAATATCTGTTGAATCGCCGTGATCGCATAATCACAAGGTTCCGGATCACCCGGGCCGTTGGACAGGAAAACGCCATCCGGCTCCATCGCCAGCACGTCAGCCGAAGGCGTCTGTGCAGGCACAACGGTGACATGACAACCCCGATCCACCAGCATGCGCAGGATATTTTTCTTGATCCCGAAATCATAAGCCACGACCCGAAATGTACTGCTGTCTGCCGTTGAACAGCGTGGTGCTTCCGGATCCAGCTGCCAGCTGCCCTGCGTCCAGGTATAACTTTCGCTGGTGGTTACTTCTTTGGCCAGATCCATGCCTTGCAACCCCGGAAAGTCCTGTGCTGCGGCCAGCGCCGAGGCCTCATTCAGCACCTCACCAGCCATGATACAGCCGCGCTGTGCACCTTTTTCGCGCAGAATGCGGGTCAGACGACGGGTATCAATATCCGCAATAGCCACCACATTATTGTGCTGCAGATAGTCCGGCAGAGAAGCCTCACCACGCCAGTTACTGTACAGCGACGGCACATCGCGCACTACCAGACCGGCAGCATGTACCGCCGCAGATTCCCTGTCCTCATCATTCACACCCACGTTGCCGATATGCGGATAGGTCAGGGTTACAATTTGCCGTGCATAAGACGGGTCGGTAAGAATTTCCTGATAACCTGTCAGTGCCGTATTAAAGACCACTTCCCCGATGGTCTGGCCGTCACAGCCGATGGAACGCCCCCGGAAGATACTGCCATCTTCCAGAACCAGCAGAGCCTGCTTACTCAATGGAACCTCCAAGTTCTACATACAATAACGGGATGAGCGCCCGCCCATCCCGTGGAATTCGTGTAGTGCGGTATTTTAACGCCTGCCTGGCAAAGTGTCTATTCTGTGATGTGCTGCCGGAAAAGATTTAATAATTTTAGGCGATACCACCTTTCTCGGCCTCTGTCCACTGCGAAAAAGGATAGTGGATCAGTGCCACATTATAATAACGCTCTATACCCGATATATCGTCCCCGGCCCAGTGCGGCAGCTCAAAATCCTCACCAACCGCTTCCAGCTCAACCTCGGCAACAACCAACCCGGCATTATCACCGCCAAACTCATCAATCTCCCAGATTTTGCCGCCATATTCGACAAAGTGGCGAACTTTTTCAATCAGGGGCCGTAGACACAACTGATCCAGCATTTCATTGGCATCCGCCAAAGGAACGGGGTATTCATATTCCGAACGCTGCACACCAATGGTCATACCCTTGATATTGATATTCGCCGTATCACCGGCAATGCGAATGCGTACCGAAGCACTTTTATTATTGCTCAGGTAGCCTTGACGATAGGCCACGGAACGAATGATCTGTTGCCGCCAGCCCTCATTCGCCAGCAAGAATTTATGTTCAATTTCCGTCGCCATCGTTGATAACCGCCTAGTAACGAATCAGTGCAGAACCCCAGGTAAAACCACCCCCGAAGGCTTCCAGTAACAGCGTATCACCACGCTGGATGCGGCCATCACGCACCGCCGCATCCAGTGCCAGCGGAATCGACGCCGATGAAGTATTACCGTGTTCACCCACGGTGACCACAACCTGCTCCATTGGCATCTGCAGCTTTTTTGCGGTGGCCTGAATAATGCGGATATTGGCCTGATGCGGCACCAGCCAGTCGATATCGGCCCTGGTCATCTGATTAGCCTCCAGTGTTTCATCAACAATGCGGCCCAGCGTTTTCACTGCGGTACGGAATACATCATTGCCCTTCATTTTCAGAAACGCGGCCTCGGCCTGCAGGGAGGCCGGGGTACGTGACACGCCGCCGGAAACATACAACAAGTCTTCAAAGCGACCATCAGAATGAATATGCGTAGACAGAATGCCCGGCTCATCTGCTGCTTCCAGCACCACCGCCCCGGCACCATCACCAAACAGCACACAGGTGGTACGGTCTGTCCAGTCCATCAGCCGGGTCATGACTTCCGCACCCACCACCAATACACATTGATTAGCGCCACTGCGAACAAACTGATCCGCCACACTCAGTGCATAGGAAAAACCGGCACAGGCAGCATTCACATCCAGTGCGGCACCACCATTATGAATACCGAGTTTTTGTTGTAATAAGCAGGCTGTACTGGGAAATACCAGATCCGGTGTCGAGGTACCCATGACAATCAGGTCAATCTCTTCAGGCTGCTTGCCCGCCATTTCCAGCGCCCGCTGTGCCGCAATCAGCGCCAGATCGCTGGAAGCCTGCCCTTCTGCGGCAACATGACGCTGACGAATACCGGTACGTTCAAAAATCCACTCATCAGAGGTATCCACAATCTGTTCCAGATCGCCATTGGTCATGATTCTGGCGGGCAGGTAACTCCCCGTACCGATTATTCGCGAATAAATCATTCCGCCTGCTCCACTTCCGGCAAGTCAATCATTTGTGTATTAATACGCTGTGGCAGGTTTGTAATAATTTCCTTACGGGCAATACCGATGGCATTGGCAAACGCCAGACTGTCGGCACCACCGTGACTTTTTACGGCAATCCCCTGCAAACCCAGCAAACTGGCACCGTTATAACGCCGCGGATCAAATTCAGCACGAAACCGGTTCAATACCGGTAACGCAACCAGCCCGGCCAGCCTGCTAAATACATTGCGATTAAAACCGGCCTTCAGTCTGTCGGAAATCATTTTCGCCAGACCTTCACTGGTTTTCAGCGCCACATTTCCAACAAAACCGTCACAGACGATCACATCGACCTGGCCCAGATAGATGCCATCGCCTTCGACATAACCGATATAGTTCAAATGAGAATCTTTCAGCAGTGCATTGGCCGCCTTGACCTGCTCATTACCCTTAATCGCCTCTTCACCGATATTCAGCAAGCCGACCGTCGGATTGGCAATATTATCAATCGCCCTAGCCAGCTCAGAGCCCATCAGGGCAAACTGATACAAATGTTCTGCCGCAGAATCAACATTTGCCCCCAGATCCAGCATATGAGTATAGCCATGACGGGTGGGCATAGCAGTACAAAGTGCGGGGCGATCCACCCCCGGCAACATGCGCAAGACAAAACGGCTGGTCGCCATCAAGGCTCCGGTATTACCGGCACTGACCACCGCATCGGCCCGATCTTCCTTAACCAGGTCAATCGCCACCCGCATGGAGGAATCCTTTTTCTTTTTCAACGCCAGTGCCGGCGACTCATCCATACCGACGACCTGTGAAGCATGCTGAATGCTCAGGCGTGACCCGGTGGCACCGGCACCCTGCTCGTCCAGCGCCGCCCGCACCTGCGCTTCATCACCCACCAGCGTCAGTGCAATGTCGTCATATTGTTTCAGTGCTTCCAGTGCAGCCGGGACAACAACCTTTAAACCATGATCTCCCCCCATTGCATCCAGAGCAATCCGGTATGTTGCACTCATGTGTGTTTCTCCCACAAAAAAATCGCGGGTCTGTGCCCGCGATTTTTAATCAGATTTTCTGCCAATGCAAGCTAACCCACCCGCTGTTTAATCTTCGTCATCTTCATCATCAACGTCAACCGCCGAGTGAAGAATCTGTCGGCCACGATAAAAACCGTCTGCGGTCATATGATGACGCAGATGGGTTTCACCGGTAGTTTGATCAACCGACAGGGTCGGTGCCTTCAGTGCATCGTGGGAACGACGCATGCCCCGCTTGGAACGGGTTTTACGATTCTGTTGAACTGCCATTGGGTTACTCCGTTTTCTTCCAGTCTTTCAGCACAGCAAAAGGATTTTCATTTTCTTCCTGCGCGGATTGTTCGTCATCTGCATCATTAACATCCGGTATTTCGCGGATTAACCGAACCGGCTCACACTGTTCATGTCGTGGTACGCCCGGCAACGTCAACAGGATTTCATCTTCAATAAAGTCCTGTAAAAACAAACGCTCATCTTCAATGATGCATAGCTCATAGCCCTCTTCTTCGGGCCGTCTATCAGTGTGCGAAGCAGTTACCACCACATTGATCCGGGCATCCACATCCACCTTTACCGGCTCCAGACAACGCTGGCACTCCAGTATGACCTGTCCGCTAACCTGGCCACTGATCAATGGCAGCTGGCTGGGCGAATGCATAAACTCCAGTTCAACATCAAACTTCCCGGTGTCCGTCCCCGGCATCAACAACTCACATAAACGCGGCAGATTGCTCATCTGAACCATACCGGAAAGCTGCCTGCGTTGCTCAATCAGACGGAAAGGATTAACTTCAACGGGTAACCTGTTCGACATAAGCGCGCGATTATATGAAGCCTATCACCGTACTGTAAAGAAAAAATCGTCATTCATCCCACAAAACGCACGGATCAACAATATCCCACTGCCCCGGCCTACATCTGATTCATTCCACACGACAACTGAACCAGCCACCTTTGCAGGCCTTCCAGTATCGGAACGTTGGTTGCAATATGATGTCAATGACCAATATACACCATTACAATGCACTCATCGCAGGATGCTGATCATTGTCTAGGTGTAGGACTACCCAACAAAGAACCAAACAACATCATGCTTACCAGAAACATGACCTAAACTCAAACCATGATCCGCTTCCTGATTAATACCCTGCTTCTGATCATTATCCTGCTCAGCCTCAGCAGTTATCGCTACCACACTGCGGTGGGGTTCGACCACGATTACGTGCAGCAAAATACCATCCTGCACACCTACTACCGCATCAACTGGAGCGGCCACGGTTCCATCTGGCTCGGTTATGGCACTGTCACCCGACCCGCAAACGTAAAAAAACCGCTGGAGTTCCTTGACCCGGCAGCGGTTTTCTTTCAACCCGTCCCGCAAAAAATAGTGGCAGAAAAACCACAGCCAGCCGGTGGTTTCCGGCTGATCCGCAGCCAAAAGACCCGTGAAGTATGCTGGCTGATTATTCCGGCCTGGCTACCGATCCTGTTATCCGCCCTGCTCTGGTGGCTGATTCGACACAAATATTCGCGCCATCACTCGCCCAGCAACGGTTCCGGTGACACCACAATGCCGTCTTCATCAGAGTAAACATAATGCCCCGGCACAAAGGTCACATCATGAAAATGCACCACCTCATCACGTAAACCGACACCCCGTTTGACACTCTTCAGCGGGAAGGTACCCAGTGCCTTGACCCCGATTGCCATTGCATTAATATCCACCGAATCCCGGATCAGACCATAGATAATCAGCCCGTTCCAGCCATTCTTAACTCCTTTCTCCGCCAGCATGTCACCCAGCAACGCGCAACGGGTGGAACCACCGCCATCCACCACCAATACCTTACCAGTGCCATCCTCGGCCATTAACTCACGTACCAGTGAATTATCCTCGTGAATTTTAATCGTGACGATCTGACCGGAAAAACGTTTGTTTGCGCCGTAACTGAAAAAGCCGGGCTGGGCAATCTGCAACGCCTTATCTTCATTATCATCCAGTAAATCAGCGGTTTTAAATGTCATTTCAATGTCCTCGTTAATCAATATAAATTCTAATCCGTTCCGGCCTGCAATGCCTCGGCCGATTCTACAATAAACCGCCGCATCCATTGATGAGCCGGATTATGTTGCAATAACGGACTCCAGGCCATCTGCAAACGAATCGGCGGAATCGCAAAAGGCGGTTCCTTAATCACCACACGCGGATTATTGCGCTTTAATTGTGCCGCCTTGGTCGGCAGCGTCACCACCAAATCATTCTGTTCAGCCAGCAACATGGCGGCCTGATAGTAGCGGGTAAACACTGTAATGTGCCGTTGTCGACCCAGGCTTCTCAGCGCCTCATCCACCCAGCCCAGATGCTGAGCATCATGCGGATTCATCCCGACTCCCACGCCCATGCCGGTTTTGCTCACCCAGATATGTGAGGCGGCCAAATAATTTTCCAGCGAAAAATCCTCCAGAATCGGGTGATCAACACGCATCAGACAGGAAAAACTGTCTGTCCAGATCTCCTTCTGGTGAAAGGACTGCGGCAGCGATTCAAAACGGTTAATCGCCATGTCCACCTTGCCCTGTTCAACATCCAGAAAGCTGACATCGCTCGGCGTCATAATATCCAGCACAATACCCGGTGCGGCTTCACGCAGGCGACGCAAGACATGTGGAAACAAGGCCGACTCTGCATAATCACTGGCCATAATACGGAAGAGATGCTCATCAGTCGCGGCATTAAACGCGGCCTGAGGTTGTACGGCCTTATCCACCTGCGCCAGCACATTACGAATCATCGGCTGTAATTGTCGGGCGCGTGCCGTAGGAATCATACCTTCACTGGTGCGTACTAACAAAGGATCATCGAACAGCGTACGCAAACGCCGCAGGCCATTGCTTAAAGCCGGTTGGCTCAAACCCAGCTGAGATGCGGCATTGGTAACATTTTGCTCTCTTAGCAAGACATCCAGATAAACCAGCAGATTCAGGTCGATTCGCTCAACACCCATAGTTTCTATATTTCACCCCGGTCAGTCGATAAAAGCCAAACTAATGAGTTTTATTCCTGAAATGAATAATAGACATAACTCACATTTATTTCAAAAATATTCTGCAACCGCATAAAATTGTCGACACATTAGTATTTGCTGATAAACCGTGTGATGAAAGTTTTTGGCCAGTCAGATCAGTGTTGATGAGAAATACTGCACTGAATTTGCTGATTACTTTTACATAATCTACCCCGTTTAATCAATCTCTGAGGAGAAAATCAATGTCGCAATATCAACAGACTATCGCAACCGCAGCCAGTGTGTGTGATGCTGCCGGAAGCAGCTGGCAAGCCATCAATCCTGAATCAGCCGCCCGTATGAGAATGCAGAACCGTTTTAAGACCGGTCTGGACATTGCCAAATACACTGCTGACATTATGCGCGCCGATATGGAAGCCTATGACGCTGATTCTTCTCAGTACACCCAGTCCCTGGGTTGCTGGCACGGTTTCATCGGCCAGCAGAAAATGATTGCAGTGAAAAAGCATTTCGGCACCACCAACAAGAAATACTTATATCTGTCCGGCTGGATGGTTGCTGCACTGCGTTCCGAGTTCGGCCCACTGCCTGACCAGTCCATGCACGAAAAAACAACAGTTGCCGGTCTGATCAAGGAATTATATACCTTCCTGCGTCAGGCGGATGCCCGTGAGCTGGGCGGCCTGTTCCGTGAGCTGGATGCCGCTTCTGAAGCCGATAAGCCAGCGATTCAGGAAAAGATCGACAACTACGAAACACATGTGGTGCCGATTATTGCCGACATTGATGCCGGTTTCGGTAACGCGGAAGCCACTTACCTGATGGCCAAGCAAATGATTGAAGCCGGTGCCTGCTGTATCCAGATTGAAAACCAGGTCTCTGATGAAAAGCAATGTGGCCACCAGGATGGTAAAGTCACCGTTCCACATGAAGATTTTCTGGCAAAAATCCGCGCAGTACGCTACGCATTCCTGGAGCTGGGTGTCGACAATGGTGTGATCGTGGCGCGCACTGACTCGCTGGGTGCCGGCCTGACCAAGCAGATTGCCTATACCCGTGAGCCGGGCGACCTGGGCGACCAGTACAACAGCTTCCTTGATGTCGAAGAAGTTGCGGTTGAAGACATGAATAACGGTGATGTGATTATTAATCAGGGTGGCAAACTGGTACGTCCGAAGCGTCTGCCTTCCAACCTGTTCCAGTTCCGTCCGGGTACCGGCGAAGACCGTTGTGTACTGGACTGCATTACGTCTTTGCAGAACGGTGCGGACATGATCTGGATTGAAACCGAGAAGCCACACATTGGTCAGATCGGCGGTATGGTGAACCGTATCCGTGAAGTGGTACCCAATGCGAAGCTGGTTTACAACAACAGTCCATCATTCAACTGGACACTGAACTTCCGTCAGCAGGTATTTGATGCCTGGGCTAAAGAAGGCAAGGATGTCTCTGCATACGATCGCGACAACCTGATGTCAGCGGATTATGATGATTCTGAGCTGTCTGCGGAAGCAGATCGTCGTATCCAGAGCTTCCAGGCCGATGGTTCACGTGAAGCCGGAATCTTCCACCACCTGATTACGCTGCCGACTTATCACACTGCGGCACTGTCTACTGACAATCTGGCCAAAGAATACTTCGGTGAAATGGGTATGCTGGGTTATGTGGCAGGCGTGCAGCGTAAGGAAATCCGTCAGGGTATCGCCTGTGTCAAGCACCAGAATATGGCGGGTTCTGATATGGGTGATGACCACAAGGAATACTTCGCCGGTGAAGCAGCCCTGAAAGCGGCGGGTGAAGACAACACCATGAATCAGTTCTCCTAATCCTCTGAACGGATTGCCTATTCGCTAACCGGTGGTTCTCACCGGTTAGGAGGCCGTTCAAAATTCTGTGTCAGCGAGTAGCAGCTAACGCGCTGCACTTGTTGACTCACCAAAAGTTACATACCAGCTCCAAATCCGCCATAAAGGCTCGCTGGTTTTTAAAAGCCACGTATTTGAGGGAGTTGTGAACCGGGTGAATCTTAACATTGAGCCCTCAGCGCGGAAGGGTATACCGGACACCTTCTTCACTTTCGACCAGAAAATAATCGGGGTGTTGTTCCAGAATGTGGCCACCAGTAATTCCCAGTGAGCGCATGGTTGACAGATCACTGATCGACTGAGCGATATTGTCGCCATGTTCACGATAAGCCTGCATCGTACGGTTAAACAGCTGCTGATTGAGTTGTAACTGTTGCAGCAATGCTCCTGCCAATAATTGCTGTTCCTGTAAATAGTGCTGCTTTTCGGCCTGCACCTGTGCATCCAGCTGCGGATTATACTGCCGGATCACATCAGGCAGGGTCAGCTGCTCCTCACGATAACGCGGAAACCGCCAGTGAAACATCATTTCACGGTAGAATGCATGGCGGATTACGGCCTGTTGCTGCGGTTGAGGCTGGGCTTGCAGTTTATCAAGGTACGCCTGATATTGATTGAATGCGCTCATGACGGCGGCAGTATTTTCATCTTTCTGGAACAACTCTATCGCCCAGTCCTTTCTGCGGCAAAACAGCGGGTTAGCAGCACCAGCAGAAAAACTAATGTGATTCCTTTATACATTGTATCGTCCTTATCGCAGCTCCAGCTTCCTGACTATAAGCATAGTCCTCCAATCACAATCCCTGCAATTTTTTCTTCATTGACGAATTGCCTCAAATTAAAAGTAACCGAAACAACTGGCGGCTGCCTTCCTTTCCAGCTCATCGGCATAACTTACACTCGGCAATCTTTGCATGCTATAACAGTGATCAACCCCAAAATGACACATCAACAATATGACAACAACAAATCCAGTAACCCGCACAAATTACATACTGATTGATCTGGAAAATGTCCAGCCAGACAATCTTGCCTTATTAATGGAACATGATTTTAAAGTCATGGTGTTTGTCGGAGCCAGCCAAAGCAAGATTACCTTTGACATGGCGGTTGCTTTACAGTCTCTTGGTAAGCGGGCCGAGTACATAAAAATCAGTGGTAATGGCCCGAATGCACTGGATTTTCATATCGCATTTTATATCGGGCATATCGCTGCCATATTTCCAAATAGTTATTTTCATATTATTTCGAAAGATACCGGCTTTGACCCCCTGATTAAGCATTTGAAGCAAAATAAAACATTCGTCCAGCGTCATGGTGATATTTCCCGGATTCCTCTGCTTAAAATATTGACACCCAAAAACCTGGCTGAAAAAGTGATGGTTATTACAAAGTTTTTACACACGAGGGGACAGGCAAAGCCCAAGACAATAACGACATTGAGTAATTCAATTAACAATTACTTCAAAAATGCCTTAACCCCGCAACAAATCAATGAGCTTATCAACCAGTTAAGCAAACTCGGCTACATTCGAGAAGAAAATAAAAAAATTATCTATCATTTACCGGAAAAAATGGCATGTGAACCCGCGTAAAAACACCAATAGCTGAACCGGGGGAAAACGCTCAGGCCAGACTCTCAATCCCCAGCCGCGAAAAGCGCGGATTAAAGGAAGCGGCTGCACCCATCAATGCCGGTTGCCCCCCATCCTGAATGACAAAGACCGGAATATCTTGCAGGTATTCGCGAAAGCGGCCCTTATCCTCAAATTCACGGCGAAAACCGGAGTTAAAGAAATAGTCCCCCAGCTTGGGTACAATGCCGCCACCGATATACACTCCGCCAACTGCGCCCATTGTCAGCGCCAGATTTGAAGCCACAATCCCCAGCCATTCACAGAACAGCGTCATCACCTCCGCACAACGTGGACAACGGCCATCTACGGCACGGACTGAAATCTGTCCGGCAGACAATTCATCAGCAACCACACCGTCCAGACGGCAGATCACCTGGTAAAACTCGGTGATACCGGTGCCGGACACCAGCCGTTCTGCGGACATATGACCGTATTGATCGCGAAAGACAGAAAAAATAGCCAGCTCACGGGCTGTTCTGGCCCCTAGGGAGACATGACCACCCTCACCGGATAAGGGGTAAAATCCGGCTGCGGTACGCACCAGGCCGGAGACCCCCAGCCCGGTTCCCGGCCCCAACAAGGCGATAGTACCGTTGTCTGCTGCTGTTCCGCCACCAAACTGCACCAACTGTTCCGGTTTCAGGTGGGGTAATGACAGTGCCAGTGCAGTGAAATCATTAATCACTTTCAGCCGTTGCAAAGAAAAGCGCTGGCGGATTTCGGCAACCGAGAATTGCCAGCCATGATTAGTCAGTTGCAACAGATCACCGTCCACCGGCCCGGCCAGTGCCACCGAAGCCTCCTCCAGTTGATGTGCAGGTGACTGTTGCAGGTATTCCACAACCACCTCAGCCAGGCCGGGGAAACTTTTGACCTTATAACTGACAATATGTCGGGGTGATAAACTGCCTTCGGGCAGTAGCCCCAAACGAATATTGGTGCCGCCAATATCCATCACCAGACGCTTCAGAATCTCAGGCATGGGTTAGTATTATTCTCTCATGTATGGCATTGCAGAGTAGCATATTCGGGGTAACGGTCAATTCTGACGGGTAACCATAAACTCCTGCTGTACGCGGGCGGGCGACCATGTTGAATTCGCCCCCGGGTTTCACATACCATCAACAACCATTGCAAACGACCCAAGGATCAAACCATGCCATTATCAACCCCGGCCCCGCGCACACTGTCCCATACTCGCGTTGTCACCTGCACCGGCTACGAACGTGAAGATGGCCTGTGGGATATTGAAGGCCGCATTGTTGATACCAAGTCCTACTCCTTTGCCAATAAGGACCGTGGCGGAACCATTGAAGCCGGTGAGCCGTTACATGATATGTCGATCCGCCTGACCATTGATCTTGATATGACCATTCATGCGGCGGAACAGTGTACCGACGCTTCACCCTATAACTACTGCCACAGTGTCGAGCATTTCTGCAAAAACCTGATCGGACAGCGCATTGGTGCAGGCTGGACAAGGCTGATCCGGTCAAAAATGGGGGCTGGAAAAGGCTGTACACACATCACCGAATTATTGCTGCCGATGGCAACCACGGCCTTTCAGACACTGGTCAAGGCAAAATACAAGGACATTACCTCCGGGGCAAAACAACAGAGTACACCAGATACACCGAAATTTATCGATAGCTGCCATGCACTACAGACGGATGGACCAGTCGTCAAGGAACACTGGCCCCGGTTTTACCGCGTAGAAGACAGGAAAGGCGCGGATTAAGATTTAGTCCGCAAACTTGCTGAAATCAATGGCATCGACATACGCTTTCAGCTCATCCTTGCTGACCTTGTTGCCACTGACCGTCACCATATAACGGTTTTTCACCATGATCTGAATCTCGCCTTCCTGACGCTCGCTGTCATATTCGACAATGGCCTTCTGTTTATTAATCCTGGTCATTTTACCGCCGGAAGATGCCGCAAACATCGGATTACTGAACATCGTCATCATGCCCTGTAACATTGGTGAATCAGTGACAACCTGGATTTTCACCCGGCTTTTGTCCTTCTGGTAATCACGCTGCGCCGTCAGGCCACCACCAAACATTGCCGCACCGACCGCAGCTGATTCTGCTTCCCCAGCTTTCCAGCCCTCCAACGGCTCCGGCAACAGCTTTGCCAGCACTTTACCTTTCATCTGCTGTAACAACTGTACGGCATAGTTCAGTCCTTCCACCGCGCCAGCAATATCACCGGCTTCATAAGCCTTGGTTGCTTCCTGAATCGAATCGGTAACATCATCAGCCAGTGCCGGTGTACTCATGACCCCCAGCAATAAAGCCAGTTGTCCGGCGATAACCGTTTGTTTGAATCGTTTGCAAACCTGCATAATACACTCCCGTTATTTGTTTTAACTTTTTAACGATCAAGATGAACGCTGCTTATTATTATACAAGGCATCGTCCCATCTGGCCGTGAACCGGATCGGCGGATCATTCACTCACAACTCCGGAACAGACAGCCTTAAATATCCGACAATGACACGCTGCGACAAGTTTCCTGTAGGTGAGTTGCACTTGATATGGCACAATGCACTGCCGTGAATCCCGGTGGCAAAATTACACCGCTTAACGTTGACTACATTGTCTTATGACTGAATATCTGCTCATTATTGTTGGTACTGTCTGGGTGAATAACTTCGTCCTGTCCCATTTTCTCGGACTTTGTCCGTTCATGGGTGTGTCACGCAAGCTGGAAACCGCGATGGGGATGGGGCTGGCGACCACCTTTGTGCTAACACTGTCTTCGGTGACCAGTTATCTGGTACATAATTATCTGTTAGTACCGCTGGAGCTAGAATACCTCAGAACCCTGAGTTTTATTCTGGTTATTGCCGCCATTGTCGGCTTTACCGAAATGGCGATCCGCAAGGCCAGCCCGGTGCTGTATAACGTGCTGGGTATCTACCTGCCACTGATTACCAGTAACTGTGCGGTACTCGGTGTCGCACTACTGAATGTGCAAAAGGCCCATGACTTTATTGAATCCGCCCTCTACGGCATGGGAGCCGCACTCGGTTTTACCCTGGTGATGGTCCTGTTTGCCGCCATTCGTGAGCGGCTGGCCGCCGCTGATGTTCCGGCACCGTTTCAGGGTAACGCCATCGGCCTGATTACCGCCGGATTAATGGCACTGGCGTTTATGGGCTTTTCCGGACTGGTGAAATACTGATGTTGAGTGCATTGCTGGTCGTGGGTGGTCTGGCGTTGGTTTTCGGTCTAATGCTTGGCTTTGCCGCTATTTATTACAAGGTCGAAGGTGATCCGATAGCGGATCAGGTGGATAAATTATTGCCTCAGACCCAGTGTGGTCAGTGTACCTATCCCGGCTGCCGTCCGTATGCGGAGGCCATTGCCAGTGGTGAGGCGGATATTAACCAGTGTCCGCCTGGTGGTGAAGAAACCATTAAGGCCATTGCCGATCTGCTGGGTGTCGAACCCAAACCACTGAATGAAGAACACGGCGAGGCACCAGCGTTACCGCTGGTTGCCCGCATTGATGAACAGACCTGTATCGGCTGCACACTGTGTATTCAGGCCTGTCCGGTGGATTGCATTGTCGGTGCTGCCAAACACATGCACACCGTTATTACCGCCGAGTGTACGGGCTGCAAACTGTGTCTGCCGCCCTGCCCGGTGGACTGTATTGAAATGATCCCGATCAGGGTCGAGCCGGGTAACTGGAAATGGCCTTATCCTCCGGCAAAACCGGTTATTGCTGCCGCTGCGAATGATGATAACGCAGCCAGTACAAAGCATGACACAGAGCATGAGCCGGTCAAACCGCAGGAGGCGGCAGAATCATGAGCATCAGACTTCAGACCGGTAAACTGCTGAAAAAACTGTTCCACCCTGCGGCTGGATTACATCTGGATTATCAGAAACAACCGTCATTGCAACGCCCGCTAACCCGCCTTCATTCAGTACCGGAAACCGAGCTGATTCTGCCGCTACAACAGCACATGGGCCATAAGCCGGTACTCAGGGTCAAGCCCGGTGACTACGTCTATAAAGGCCAGCCATTGGCTGCGGCAGAGGCCGACATGAGTGTGCCGGTTCATGCCAGCAGTTCCGGTACAGTAGTCGCCATTGAAGAACGCCCTGTTCCGCACCCTTCGGGCCTGAGTGACCTGTGTGTGATACTGCGCCCGGATGGCAGGCATGATTGTGGTGACAGTGGTATGGAGCCGATTACCGATTATGAACAGGCCAGTGAAGAAACCCTGCGGCAGCGAATTGGTGAAGCCGGAATTGTCGGGCTGGGTGGAGCGGTATTCCCGGCGGCGATTAAACTGAAGGTGCGCCCGACGGTGCCGATTCGTACACTGGTGATTAACGGTGCGGAGTGCGAGCCTTATATCACCTGTGATGACCGGCTGATGCGCGACAAGGCCGAAGAGATTATTATCGGCGCACAGATAATGCTGCACATTCTGAAGGATCATGCCCCGGATCAAGGCGTGCAACAATGCCTGATCGGCATTGAAGATAACAAGCCGGAGGCGATTGCCGCAATGCAGGCGGCGGTGGACAGAACAGCAGATACCCGGCTAAAAGTTGTCGCAGTGCCGACCCTGTATCCAGCAGGCGGTGAAAAACAGCTGATTAAAGCCCTGACCGGCAAGGAAGTCCCCAGCAGCAAACGTCCGGCAGACATCGGCATGATCTGTCACAACGTTGCCACCTCACGGGCTATCTATCGTGCCATTGTGCTGGGTGAACCGTTGATTTCACGTTATGTCACAGTAACCGGGCCGGGGATCAGAGAACCTCAAAATGTCGAAGTCGCCTTTGGTACACCGATTGCGGCGGTGATTGACTACGCGGGTGGTTACACGGATCAGGCCGGACAGCTGGTAATGGGCGGACCGATGATGGGTGTGTCGCTGAATAATGATGCGATTCCGGTGGTCAAGGCGACCAACTGCATTCTGGTGCAACCGGCACCGCAAACCGTTCAGACAACCCTGCCCTGTATCCGTTGCGGTCAATGCGCCCAGGTCTGTCCGGCTGGCCTGCTGCCACAACAATTATACTGGCATGCCCGTGCCAAAGCGTTTGAGCAGACCGAAGCCTACAACCTGTTTGACTGTATTGAATGCGGCTGTTGTGCCTATGTTTGCCCCAGCCATATTCCACTGGTGGATTATTACCGGTTTGCCAAGTCCGAGGTCCGTGCCCGGCAGCAAGCCAAACAGAAAGCCGAACTGGCGCGGGAACGCCATGAGTTTCATCTTGAGCGTCTGGAGCGGGCCAAACGTGAACGCGCCGAGAAACTGGCAAAGCATAAGAAAAAGGCGGTGTCCGCAGACAAGAAAGATGCCATTCAGGCCGCACTGGAACGCGCCAAAGCAAAAAAAGCCAAAGCTGTAGCAAATAATAATGCAGACAATCAGGCAAAAGCGACAGAGAAAACCCCGCCCGCAAAACCGGCTGAAGCAGCGGAGGCAAGCAAATCATGATTTTTACCACTCTCACCTCGCCGTATCTGAAACAACCCAACAGCGTCAGTCAGGCAATGCGCCAGGTGATTTACGCCCTGTTGCCCGGTACCGCCGTAATGCTGTGGTTTTTTGGCTGGGGCGTGCTGACTAATCTTGTACTCGGGATAGGTTTTGCTCTGGTTCTGGAGGCAGTGGCACTAAAAGTGCGCGGCAAACCGGTGGCGACTTACCTCAGTGATTACAGTGTGGTAGTCACTGCCTGGCTGCTGGCACTGGCAATGCCGGCCGCTTCCGCCTGGTGGTTGTTATGGGTCGCAATGATTTTTGCAGTAATTATTGCCAAGCATTTATACGGCGGCTTGGGCTATAACCCGTTCAATCCGGCAATGGTAGGCTATGCTGCGGTGCTGGTATCTTATCCGCTGGAAATGACAACCTGGATGGCTCCGGTATCTTTCAGCTTTGCCGAAATTGGCCTGACGGATACTTTGCATAAAGTATTCGGAATCATCAGCAGTGACTGGGATGCCGTGACGATGGCCACACCGCTGGACACCGTGCGCACCCAGCTCGGTTTGGGAGCATCGGTAAGTACCATTTTCCAGCAGTCCGGGCAAACAGGCTTTTTCACTAATGGCTGGAATTTAATCAATCTGGCCTATCTGGTGGGTGGTTTGTGGCTGTTGTTACGCGGCATCATCAGCTGGCACATCCCGGCCGCCTTACTGGCCGCACTGACAGCGATTTCCGGCTTTTTCTGGCTGTGGGATGCTGAAACCTACACCTCGCCGCTGTTTCACCTGTTTAGCGGCGGCACCATGCTGGCAGCTTTTTTTATTGCCACAGACCCGGTTTCCGCCAGTACCACACCACTGGGCAAAATACTCTACGCCGGTGGTATCGGGCTGTTTACCTATATCATCCGCAGCTGGGGCGGATACCCGGATGCCATTGCCTTTTCGGTCATCATTATGAATATGGCAGTACCGCTGCTGGATTACTATACTCAACCGCGCGTATACGGTCATAAAAGTAAAGGACTGCCCGGCTTATGAGACGACTAAACCTCTGGCAAAATGACCTGTTGCGCGAAATCATCAAACCGGCCCTGTACCTGTTTGCTTTTGCCCTGAGCGGAACACTGGTTCTAGCACTGATTCACAGTGCAACGGCCAAGCAGATCAGGGAAAATGAACGACTGGCACTGCTGCGCCAGATCAACCTGTTAGTGGCACCGGAACATTATAATAACGACCCGCTGGCCGACCGGGTTACTTTGGCGGCGGATACCATGAACAGTGCCGAACCTGTGACAGTGTATCGCGCCCGCCAGGATCAGCAACCGGTCGCTGCCATTTATGTCACCACCTCGCCCGATGGTTACAGCGGTAAAGTGCGCATGGTGGTGGGGATTAATGCGGACCAGAGTCTGGCCGGGGTGCGGGTCATTTCGCACCAGGAAACGCCGGGGCTGGGGGATCGTATTGATGCTGCCAAAGATGACTGGATTCTGGAATTTACTGGCAAATCATTGCAGAATCCGTCTCTTGATGGCTGGGCCGTAAAGAAGGATGGCGGCCAGTTTGATCAGTTCACCGGTGCGACCATTACTGCGCGGGCGGTGGTCAATGCGGTACGTGCCACGCTGCTGTGGTCACAGGCACATCAGGCTCACTTATATGCAATGCCTGTCGAAACCAGTGATGAGACAGGTGAGGCCAGTGCAACGGAGGCTCATCATGAATGACGAATCAATTTATCGCAAAATTACGCTGGATGGCCTGTGGCGTAATAATCCCGGCCTGGTACAGTTACTGGGTCTGTGCCCGTTGATGGCAGTCACGACGAATTTTATCAATGGCCTGGGTTTGGGGATTGCCACGTTGATCACGCTGATGGCATCCAATCTGCTGATTTCACTGTTCCGGGATTATTTCCGTGCGGAAATCCGTATTCCGGTATTTGTGCTGATTATTGCCGCTAATGTCACCGCCATTGAATTGCTGATGCACGCTTATTTTTATGAGTTGCATGGCATACTGGGTATTTTTATTCCGCTGATTGTCACCAACTGCATTGTTATTGGCCGCGCAGAAGCCTTTGCCTCGAAAAATGAACCACGGCACTCTGCACTGGATGGCTTTATGATGGGCCTGGGTTTTCTGCTGGTGCTGGTGGTGTTGGGCAGCATCCGCGAAATACTCGCCAACGGCACCCTGTTCGCCCAGGCGCACCTGATGTTCGGTGAGGCAGCGCATGACATGACCCTGTCGTTCAGTGATGATTTCCACGGCTTACTGCTGGCCGCCCTGCCCCCCGGAGCTTTTATCGGACTGGGTTTTCTGCTGGCACTGAAAAATTATATAGATCAGCGCCTTGCCGCCAGAACAGCAAAACCATTATCCTCTAAGCCGGAAACAGCAACGGAGACCACGCCCGCATGAGATCGCGAAAACAGGGCAGATCGCTTTGAACAAGGAGAAACGTGCCGAAATTTTCCGCCGCTGGCAGGCAGCAAACCCCAATCCAACCACTGAACTGGAATACCATTCTGATTTTGAACTGCTGATTGCCGTTATGCTCTCCGCACAGGCTACGGATAAGGGAGTGAATAAAGCCACGGCAAAACTGTTCCCGGTGGCTAATACACCAGAGGCCATCTATGCACTGGGTGAAGACGGGCTGCGTGAATACATTAAGACCATCGGCCTGTTTAATGCCAAGGGCAAACATATTATTGAAACCTGTCGCCTGCTGATTGAAAAACATGCCTCACAGGTACCACAAACCCGTGCGGAGCTGGAAGCCCTGCCCGGTGTCGGGCGCAAAACTGCCAATGTAATTTTAAATACGGCCTTCCGGCAGCCGACAATGGCCGTGGATACGCATATTTTCCGGGTAGCTAACCGCACCGGTATCGCCAAAGGTAAAAATGTACTGGAGGTGGAAAAAGGTTTGCTGCGCCATATTCCCAAACCGTACCTGCTGGATGCTCATCACTGGCTGATTCTGCATGGGCGTTATACCTGTGTCGCCCGCAAGCCGAAGTGTCCATCGTGTATCATTGCCGATTTATGTGACTTCAAGGAGAAAACAGCAGCATGATCAGTAACGACCGCAACCAGTTGCGCCGCTATTACCTCAACTGCTGGCAGAAACTACAGGCGGGTGATGAACTGGAAGGTCTGGAGGCACAGGTGGCGGAAGTCATCCGCGAACACCCCGAATACCATGCGCAATTACAGGACGGTGACAAAGCCCTGGCGCAGGATTATCATGCCGAAGATGGGGAAACCAATCCGTTTTTGCACCTGGGTCTGCATCTTGGTCTGCGGGAACAGGTGGTCACTGATCGACCGTCGGGTGTTCAAATGTTATATCAGCAACTGATTGCCCAACACGGTGTACATGAGGCGGAACACCGCATGATGCAGTGCCTGGCGGAGAGCATCTGGCTGGCACAGCAACATAATACCCTGCCGGATGAGGCAGCCTATTTCGACTGTTTAAAAGGATGTTAGGCCCGCGATGAATGCACTGGAATGGCGTGTTGCACTTTCTCTGGCGGCGGTTTATGCGGTGAGAATGCTGGGGCTGTTTATGATTCTGCCGGTATTTTCACTGTATGCCGAGACGCTTCCCGGCAGCAGCGACTTTCTGGTCGGGCTGGTGATCGGGATTTACGGCCTGACGCAGGCACTGTTTCAGATTCCGCTGGGGCTGGCTTCTGACCGTATTGGCCGCAAGCCGGTGATTATTGCCGGGCTGCTGGTGTTTGCACTGGGCAGTCTGGTTGCGGCACTGGCCGATTCAATCTGGCTGATTATTATAGGCCGCACCCTGCAGGGCATGGGCGCGGTTGCAGCGGCAACAATGGCACTGGCGGCGGATCTGACCCGTGACGAGCACCGGGCACGGATTATGGCCTTTATCGGCATGAGTATCGGGGTGTCGTTTATGGTGGCCATGGTTGTCGGGCCATTACTGAATGCCTATGCCGGTTTGTCAGGTATCTTCTGGGTGACCGCCGGGCTGGCACTGAGCGGCATTGTGCTGGTGGTATTTGTCGTCCCCCAGCCGGTACAGATCCGTGCACACCGTGATGCCGGGGTGCTGCGTGGTTATATCGGCCAGACCCTGCAAAATCGTGCCCTGCTGCGCATGGACTTCGGTGTCTTTATCCTGCACCTGATGATGACGGCCAATTTTCTGGTCATTCCGCAGCTGCTGAAACACCAGGTACACATGCCATCCGTTGTCCACTGGAAAATATACCTGCCGGTGTTTTTAGGCTCGTTTTTGCTGGCCGTACCGATGATTATTTTCGCCGAGAAAAAGCACCGGATCAAAGGCCTGTTACTGTTGGCGATTGGGCTGTTGATTATTGCCGAGTTACTTATGGCGCTAAATTATCAGCACAGTGTGCTGCTGATTGCCGCCTTTCTGATTTTTTTTATCGGCTTTAATTTCCTCGAAGCGGTACAGCCGTCACTGGTGGCAAAATACTCTGCGGTGGACACCAAAGGTACTGCAATGGGTATTTACAGCAGCGCCCAGTTTCTGGGTATTTTTACCGGCGGTGCCATCGGTGGCCTGATTGATCAGCAGTTTGGTATCTCCGGGGTCTTTTTCTTCAGCACATTGATGGCTGTGCTGTGGCTGGCGGTGAGTTTCTCCCTGCCCCGCCCAAAGTTTTACAGCAGCCGGATTATACGGCTGGACGCACAGGAGCTGGACTGGCAGGAGGTGCATCAGCGTTTATCCGCCGTTCCCGGCGTGCGTGAAGTCTCGATTGTCGCCCAGGAACAGCTGGCCTATCTCAAGGTGGATAAGGCCGAGCTGGATGACCAGGCTCTCCGTGCATTTTCCGTGACTTCTGCGTAAAATCACCCTTATATCACAATCGGGTAGCCGAGGGTCTCTAAACCCTCAGCCCCACAAAACCCTCCATGCGGCTCCGCACAGGGCGTTTCACTCAAGAAGGGTGAAGCTTAATCCAGCCATCACGCAGTGAATAAAGCCCTTCAAATTTCAAGTAGTCGTTAGACAGTGCTTGATTGATCCCTGAAGTTTTAGATCACATGGCTTCGTTGTCTGGTGCCAACTCGCCTTCAGCCTACGCCTCATAGGATGTTCTTGTTCATCAGCTCGCAGTTTTGCTAGCGGCTTCCTCCAGACCCAAGCTCGTGGTTAAGTTCTTGCCATTCGCTAGTGGTTATTATCTAATAGCGGTATTAATCGCTAAGGATGGTGGTCTTCCTACAGAGGGCTCTCACCTCATTAGTTCATGCCCATGCCGGGCGTACATCGGGTAAGGACTGGTTTCTAGCCAGCCCTCCCCACAACACCCCGCATGCGGGTCCGCACGGGGCGTTTCATCAGCCGTTAGGGTAACGGCACTTTAT
>PDRT01000044.1 GCA_002746895.1 Thiothrix nivea | reverse complement strand
AGGATCAGGGGTTGATTCATAGTATGACAGATCGGTTATAACAGGTTTGTTAGCAGGGCGATTAATACTTTATTTCCAGCCAGATATGCCCGGTTTTACCGGAATTTTTAATACGGGTGATTTCTACTTCATTGTTCTCGGCCAGATATCCAATGTTTTTAGCGAGATTACTGCCGTTTTGTTTGCGTTTTCCCGGTGGAGCGAGCCTGACATTAGTACCCCAGATCAGTTTGTAACGATGACCGGGGACAGGGAGCTGAGTGTCGGGTATGTCCAGACCGCGTTTTAACCAGTGACCCTTTTTATACTGACCGGCATAGATCCAGCCGTTTTTTTGGGGAGCCGGGGATTTTTCGACGGGGTTATCATCAGGTTTTTCGGCAGTAGTCTTGTCAGTAACTGGTGTAATACTCCGGGCAGGTTCAGAAACGGCCGTTTTATCACTGTTAGTCTTTTCAATAACCGGTGTGATGCTCTGTCGGGCAGATTCAGAAGTTGCAGCTGCATTGTTTCTGCTGTCTGTGGATGAGGCATCCACAACGGTTGGTGTGTTATTCGGTGCTGGTGCCGTCTCTGTTATTTTTTCTGTTACTGTAATAGCCGTAGTTGGGGATGTTTCTGTTAAAGTGTTTTCAGCATTAGCCGGGGTGTTTTTTGCTACCTCAATGGCAAGGGATTCTTCCGTTTGTGGGCTGTCAGTGACCGCTTCAGTTGCAAAAGGTTTGTCTGATGCCTGTTCGGGCTGTTGTGTACCGGAAGCTGGTTCAGCTGTTAAGGCTTCAGTCTCTTTTTTCTCTTTGACAGTGACTGCTGGTGCAGGTGGTTTGGTGGCGGGTTGGTCAGCAGGAGAAAGTGCAGAGGGAACGGTTGCCGTTGCTGTGGTCGTTTTTTCCGGCTGGATGTCCCTGATGTCGGGCATTCTGATTTCAGTGACCGGTGGTGTGGGGCGGGTGCTATGCATGGATGACGCAGTGGGCAGTACAGCACCGGGGAAGAAGCTGGACTGATTCAGCGCCCAGATGAAAACGCCGGCAACAGCCAGCACTGAAACCAGGGATAATATGAGCAAACTTGATGCGTGTCCTTTTGCGTCATTCATAATTACAGGATAGTCCAACTATTGTTTTGAGGTAAACCTCTATCTATAGTAGCAATATGATGTGTTTTTAAGCAAAGACAATATCGAGACTGGATCCTGTTTTAATGAATTTTCAACAGGGTTCATCTATGACTCGTCCCACGCCCTTGTGACTTTGCGACATCAACCGTCAGCCATTTGAAGTGATCCGTCCGACACGGGAGAGTTTCCGCTGAACGATCAAATCCGGAACCTGTTAAGAGAATTCTTTATTAGAATCCGGTACCATTCCCCCATTTTTTTTATGGCTGTAAGAAGGAGTATGTATTGTGAACCTGAATAAAGCATTGCTAAAAAAATTAATAGCCGCAGGCGTCTTCCTTTTTATTGCCCTGTATCTCTCGACCGTTGTGCCTTCAGCCGGCGTTGCCTGGGTAATGGCGATCCTGTTGTTGACCGTTTATCTGTTCGCTTTTGAAGTGGTGGATGTTGATGTTGCCGCGATTGTGGTGATGGTGCTACTCGGGCTGTCAGCCCTGTTTGCCCCATTGATGGGACTGGACAAGGAATTGGTACCGGCGGAAGATCTGTTCAATGGCTTTTCCAGTAACGCGGTAATCTCCATTATCGCGGTCATGATTATCGGGGCCGGTCTGGACAAAACCGGCATTATGTCGCAGGTCGCCGGTTTCATCCTTAAAATCGGCGGTAAAACCGAAAACCGCATTATTCCGATTATCTCCGGCACCGCAGGGCTGATTTCTTCATTTATGCAGAATGTCGGTGCGGCTGCATTATTTTTACCGGTGGTCAGCCGGATTTCCAAACGCTCCGGGATTCCAATGTCACGCCTGCTGATGCCAATGGGCTTCTGCGCGATTCTTGGGGGCACAGTGACCATGATCGGTTCCAGTCCGCTGATCCTGCTTAATGATCTGATTCTGACCTCTAATCAGGCACTGGACGGTGCCCACCAGATGCATACCTGGGATTTATTCTCAGTGACACCGATTGGCCTGGCGCTGATGATTACCGGGATTCTGTATTTCCTGCTGGCCGGGCATTATGTATTACCGGCACTGAACGAAAACGAGAATGAACACGAAACCACGCTGGAACGCCTGAAGCGTACCTACGATATAAAATTCAAGCTGCTGGAAGTCGAAGTCGGCAAGAACAGTACCCTGGTGGGCCGCAAACTGCTGGAAGTGGAAACCGAGCGGAATGTGCGGGTTATTGCGATGAAAGACGGTTCACAGATCCGTGCAGGGGTCGACTCACTGGATCGTGATCTTGAATTCAGGACCGGTCAGGTTCTGGGGCTGGTCGGCCTGCCGGAACGTGAAGAACGTTTTATTGAGCGTACCCGCCTGATCACACATAAGGGTACCCCGATTTTTGGCGACCTGTTGTCAGACAAGCAATCCGGTATGGCGGAAATTGTTATTCCCAACAACTCCTCACTGGTGGGCAAGTCAGCACTTGATGTCTGGATGCGTAAACGTTACGGTATCTCGCTAATGGGCATTCTGCGTAACGGTGAAGTAATTTATGCCGAAGACGAAAAAGTGGATGAAATCCGTGAAGTCCCGTTTCAGGCCGGTGACATGATTATGGTCTACACCACCTGGGAGGCACTGGAGCGACTGGAAAAAGACCGTGATTTTATTGTTGTTACCAGCGATTATCCGCGCAAGGAGGAAGTGCGCCCGAACAAGTTGGGCTGGGCAGTGGGCTTTCTTGTCATTGCATTGAGTCTGATTCTGTTGACCGATTTAAAATTATCCGTTGCGTTGTTGACCGGCGCGGTTGGTATGATTCTGTCCGGTGTATTGAATATTGATGAGGCCTATGAAGCCGTATCGTGGAAAACAGTCTTCCTGCTTGCCAGCCTGATCCCGCTGGGTTACGCCGTCGAATCCACTGGCACCGCAAGGTGGATTGCCGAAGGTGTACTGGCGGTGGTGGGTGGTTTACCGACCTGGGGTATACAGGCGGTGCTGGCCGCATTGGCGACGGCATTTACACTGGTCATGTCCAATGTCGGAGCAACAGTTCTGCTGGTGCCGCTGGCGGTGAATATCGCTCTCGGCATTGATGCCAACCCTTCGGTATTCGCCCTGATCGTGGCACTGGCAACCTCCAACTCATTTCTGATCCCGACACATCAGGTAAATGCACTGATTATGGGGCCAGCGGGTTATCGGGTGCCTGATTTCATGCGGGCTGGCGGGATTATGACCGTCCTGTTCCTGGTGGTACTGATTATTACGCTTAATTTATTTGGCTATAAATAAAATAGGGAGGTGGTTTCACCTCATCTGTTTTTGCCTGTCGATTGCCGTTGCAGCAATACCACCGCATGTGCTGCAACGCCTTCCTGACGACCAGCAAACCCGAGTTTTTCCGTGGTCGTCGCCTTGACATTGACCTGATCCGCAGCACAGCCCAGCACAGCGGTAATCTGTTGGCGCATCGACTGAATATACGCGGCTAATTTTGGGGCCTGGGCAATAATTGTACTGTCGAGGTTCAGGAGAGTATAACCCTGTTCCGTCACCAGCGCATAAACCCGTTGCAACAGAATGCCGCTGTCAATTCCGGCAAATTCTTCAGCCGTATCCGGAAAATGTTGTCCGATGTCACCCAGTGCCAATGCCCCCAGCAGCGCATCACACACCGCATGCAGCAGGACATCACCGTCGGAGTGTGCCTTGAACGCTTTATTGTGCGGAATTTTTATCCCACCCAGTACAAGATGATCCCCCCCGGTAAAAGCATGTACATCGTAACCATGACCAATCCGCATCATACTTCCTTCTCCGCCAGCCGTTGTTGCAGAAAAAATCCGGCCAGCGCCAGATCAGCCGGACGGGTAATCTTAATATTGCTGCTTTCCCCTTCCAGCAGATATGGGTGCAGACCCACAAACTCCAGCGCCGAGGCTTCATCAGTTATTGCGGCCCTGGCAGCCAGCCCCCGGCTCAGTGCATCCTGCAACACCTCCAGTCTGGCCATTTGCGGTGTCAGGGCATGCCATAAGTGATCGCGACTTTCGGTATGAGCAATCTGTACCGGCTGTTGTCCGGCCTGGGCACGTTTCATGGTATCGTGCACCGGTGTCGCCAGAATCGCGCCATTGTCCGCACAGCTATCCACCATTGCCAGTAAGCGGCGTAAATCCCGCGAAGATAAACAGGGCCGTGCGGCATCATGCACCAGCACCACGGCATCCGCCGGAACCTGTTGCTGGTGTAAGTAATTCAGGCCATTGAGTACTGAATCCGCCCGTTCCTTACCACCATCGGTTTGATGCACCGGAAAACCTTGCAGCTTTTCAGCTATCTCCGGCCAGTACTCATCCCCGGCACTGGTGACGACGACAATACCGCTGATCGCTGTTATGCCCAGAAAAATATTCAGTGTGTGTTCCAGAACGGTTTTATCGTGCAACTGCAAGTATTGCTTTGGGCAATCCATCTGCATGCGTTGCCCGGCACCTGCCGCCGGAATCACCACCCAGACCGGTTTATTCGTCGTTTTGTCCGGCATTATTCATCAGCTCCGGAGTCGACAGCAGAAGGTTCTGTTTATCTTTGCGCATAATGACCTGATAAAATGTTTCATTCTTTTTAATCATTCCCAGCTCACTGCGGGCATGGCCCTCAATCGCCACATCACTTTTCCCCAACGCATTTAAATCAGATTCCAATTGCTGATTGCGCCGTTGTTTTTCTTCATTTTCTGCAGCCTGTCGTGCAATCTGCTCTTCCAGTTCCCGGATTTCCGGGAAACTGCCGGTGCCTACCCACAAACGTGAAAACAACAACAGAGCCAACAGGCTCAATAAAATTAACAGGATATGTGAAATTTTCATATAAGATCTACACCCGGGTGAGCAGGCGACAGCTGCAGGAAAAATAGATAATAACAGTATCGCCAGCCCTAAGCAGCATGGCCGGGAATATTCCGGACAAAATACCGCTTGTCCTGCCAGACACTCCGCTGGTATCTGATCATACCACTGTAACCCATAGTATTCATCTAACGTTAAGCCTGAGGGGAACAGGAATGAGTTTGTTAGAAAACAAAGCAACTTTCCCCGAATTGAGGCACTTTTTTAAACCTGATCCAATAATTTGAAAAGGAATATTCTCATGACATACATAAACGGACTCAACAGCCCTATCGCCCAAAACACGCCCGTTAGCAGTGGACAAGGCTGTATTGCCTGTGGCAGTTATCAGAGCTCAGGAGGCTCAAGTGATAACTTTTTCAGTGCCCCATTAAAAGGCATCGATTTATCCGAATTAATCCAGCAATTTCTGGCGATTCTACAAGGTACATCCGGCAGTGAAGGATCGAATCACAGCGGCTCCAATGATACATCCGGTAGCGGACCATCTTATGGACACGACTCCGGCATTAACAGTCATCGCAATGATCGCAGTGAAACAATAACCGGTCATGACCGGGGAGAACAAAGCGATAACCATCACTCCACTTCTGGCAACCATCATCGCTTCGGTGGGCATCACGGTGGTTCCGGTTCTGGTGGTGGACGTGTTGACGGTGGCCACGGACACTTCGGTGGGCATCACGGTGGTTCTGGTTCCGGCGGTGGACGTGTTGACGGTGGCCACGGACACTTCGGTGGCCATCACGGTGGTTCTGGTTCCGGCGGTGGACGTGTTGGCGGTAGCCACGGACATTTTGGTGGTCATCGTGGTGGTTCCGGTTCCGGCGGTGGATATATTGGCGGTAGCCACGGACACTTCGAAGGCCATCGTGGTGGTTCCGGCTCTGGCGATGGATACATGGAGGGTAATCCCGGCGGGTGTATTGGTGGAAATTATGGTCACTTTGGTGGTCATCACGGTGGTTCCGGCGGCGGATATGTTAGTGGCAGCCACGGACACTTCGGCGGGCATCACGGTGGTTCTTCCTGATACACAAACCCTTATTGTTTAACTCATTAATGGCCGGAAGTTTTCCGGCCATTTTACATAGCCATATTGTAGATTTTCTGGCGACAATACCATGAATAAGAGCGTCCCAAATTCTGAAACAATTCACTTTCATCACTACCTGGACGGTGGGAGCAGGGCACTTTACAGTATCGACTGGACTGCACTACAGGACAATCTGCCACTTTATTGTCGCCAAATACTTTCGAAAAATGCCTCCCGGACTTCCGGAAAAAAGTATACCGTTGCTCCGGCCACCGGGCTGGTACTGCACCGGCATTCCCATATTGCTCAACAACTGCTGGGACTGAAAGCGGTACAGGTGGAATTTCCCGGAGGGTGGCAACGTTGTTCTTTCCGGTTGATTCTTGAAAATGACCAGCGTGTCATTGTGACCCGCAGAGCCGAACCGGCACGAGGCAGGTTTGAATCGCTGCTGATGCGTCGCCTGGAAAGGCTGGGGGCGGCAATACCGCGGCATCTGGCTTTCAATGGTGTCATCCTGATTCAGGAAGATTTACCGGGTATCCGCCTTTCCGAAGCACTGCAACATGCAACGGAACAACAGTACGCAACCTGGATGGCTCAGGCTCTGGAATCCCTGTCAGAAATACGTCAACTGGCTCTGAGCGATGGCCTGGATCAGCTGGTTCCGGTAGTCGGTGCTGATCCTGACTGGCTGGTTGCCCTGATTGACCGTACCGCCCTGTTGGGCAATTACCTTAAACTCCCCTGCCCGGCAGTTCCGGCCAATTATCTTTATGAACGTCTGATGCTGCTGAAACCGGTCTTCAATAAATGGGATGCACGCCCCGGTAATGCCATGTTAGGTGAGGATAGCCATGTCAGCTGGTTCGACTGGGAACATGCCTGTGCCCGCAATCCGATGGATGATATGGCGTGGTTGCTGTGTGACGATGCAACGCCGGAATATCCGGCAACCGAACAGCAACTGATTGAGCGTTATCTGACTGACTTTGCGGATGGGCAGGATGCTGACAGTGCTTTTGCCTATCTCAGCGTATTTGGCATGCACCATACCTGTATCAGGATTTGTCGCCTGTTAAATGAAAAGGCCAGCGATACCTGGACGGATTATGAAAAAAAGGTGGGCGCTCAACCCGGCTCACTGCTGAAAACCACCAGACAGCTTTGCCACAAGGCTTCACGCTGGGCCTGCAAGGATAAAGGTACTGCCATGTTAAGTGAATGGTTTATGCAGATTGCTGAACACTTACCCCGGATATAACGGGGATATTATCAAAAAGTCACCACTGTCCAGCCTTCCGGTTGAACCGTACCATCAGACAATAAAATCTTTTCCTCGGCCTCAATGCCATGATAACGATCCAGGCTGCCCTCGGTCATACGCCCGAAAGCCGTGCGAAAAATGACAGAACGTGATTTTAATTCATCCAGTTTGCCCAGCATGGCTTTATCGGTTCCGATGCTGATACGCTGATAGCGCGATCCGGCAACAAAATCATCAATCCATTCATCAATCGCGGTAAACTGTGGCTTCATTGCATAGGACGTGTCAACCACCAGCAGAACCTGCTGCGGATGCTGACCAAGATAAACGTGCGCCGCTGCCCAACCCGCAGCATGCAGCACAAAAAACAGGGCGAATACCTTGATCAGCTTCATGGTTACATCTCCAAATTCAGCAGGTTACCAATACGATACGAGGCCGAACCGGCACTGGATTCGATATAAGCTCCTTCCGCCAGTGCTGCCAGCGACTTCAGATGCTCAGAACTCAGCTCATAGGCAATGGTATGAACCGGAATACCGGAAAACTCCAGTGCCCTGGCAACATCGTCAAAACTCTGTCCCCGATTGGTTTCACCATCAGACAACAGGAAAATCACCTTTTTATGATCGGGGTGCTGCCGTCCGTATTCAGCCAGCATATTCGCCGCCACCAGCACCGCGTCATTGGTCGCCGTCTTACCACCGGTGGACAGGCGCCCGACTGCCCCACTGAATAACGCCTTCTGCTGGACATCAAACGGACGGATAAACAGATCAACATTTACCCGCTCACTATAGCTGACCAGCCCGATGGCATTACCGGAACTAATCAGATCTGCCGACTCAATTAACGCTTTTTTCAGGTTCTTGATGCGAATACCTTCCATTGAACCGGAGACATCGGCAACAAAGACGGCGGCAATGGGCCGACCACCGGACTTTTTCTGCTTCCAGAGCTTTTGCGCCTGACCAATCAACGAACCATCGCTCAGCTTATACGCACTTTTATAGTCCGGGTTTTGTCCGAAACCGAAACGTTGCACCATCTGCTGCTGCGACTGAATAAACTCTGCAAACAGTTCCAGCACTTCACGTTCCGCCGCATCCGCTTCCGGTGTAGCATACAAGGGACTATCATGGCGCACACCAAACGGGATAAACTGATAATCATCCATCCCGGTCACATTCACCCAGGACTGATGCTCCATCACCAGCGCATCCAGCACGCCACTGCCCACAGCGGCATCACGCATCTGCAAGGTGTTCTGTGCCACAAACGGCACTCCGGCCTGAAAAGCCTCAAACGCACTGGCCACATCCGGAGATAACATCTGTGACTCATCCCCCTCTGCAAAGGCATTCAGTACCGTCAGCAAGAAATTCAGCCCGGTACTGGACTGGTACGGGTTGGTATAACCCATAGCAAACTGGCTGCTACTCACATTTGTCAACAGCTTGGGAATGTCCAGCTTGCCATCCGTAGTCATCTGGTCCATTTTGGATTTCTTGACCACAATCCCGGTGGTATTCGGCACAGTGGCCTCAGCGATGATGTCCATACGCACACCATTGGCATTCAGCATCTGGCCCCACAGGGTATTACTCGGCGAGTAGGCATCCGGAGTATAACGCCGCGCCATCATAAACTGCGCTCCCAGACCCGAGGCAATTTTACGAATGACGACTTTGGCCTGTTTACCGTTTTCCAGCGTCAGGCCCTGCCGGTTAAACTGTTGTGCCATTTCCAGATAGAAACCATCACGGCCCTGTCCGGCTTTCTCCGAGGAAGTAAAAATTTCCACCACTTCCGTACGCGCATCATCCCGTGCATTCATTAACAGCGGGTATTCGTCCAGATCCGGTAACATCGCCAGCAGATTGGTTTTCGTCAACTGGATATTGGCGCGTACCTGATTTTCCTGATAGGTGGGCTGAACGCTGTTTTCGACCAGATTCTTGATATGCGCCTCGGCACTTTCCTGACTGTCGATGCTTGTACCACAGCCGGACAAGGTAAACACCAGTACGACAAACACCGCCGTGAACAAACGACCAGATAATCCGGATAAACCGGCCTGAAATAACGGGCGCTTCACAGATTTATTTTTAAACATTTTCAGCCTCACATTTTGAATATACTTTAACAGTTTTTTGCCGGTTATTTGCCGGACTCACTGGCAACCTGTGCCAGCGCCAGCAACCGCGCCAGCGTATCAGTGCGATCAAACTGACTGAATGACCTGATATTAGCAACTTCCACGGCAGTTTCTGTCAAAGCATCAAATAATTGATTATTTTCCTCACGTAATTCATCAAGGCGCTGTTCCTGTTCAGCATACAAACCGGTCTGTTTGTCCAGACGGTGCTGTTGTCTGCTGCCATGGATCTGTTCGGGAGTTTTCTGGTTTCTGGCAATACCGGACATACTATGACCAATGGCCACCATATCGGCGAGATTCTGTATGGCGTGTTTCTGTACGGTGCGGGCCGCACCGAGATAGGTCAACGGGCTGTCTTTCTTACCGAAAAAGCGTGTTTTCACCACAGCATGGTAATCATCAAGAATCCCGGTCAACACCTTCGCCTGACGCAAACCTTCGGGGAGATGCAGCGCCTTGAGCTCTGTTTTCAGCTGCGTCAGCCGTTCGCTGAGTTCACTGTACTCACGGGCCTCGCGTTCCTGTAACCATTCCATATCATCAGCCAGTGAAAAACCGCCGAAGCGATAAACCAGTGGCACCGTAAACACTGCCAGCATACTGAGTAGCGTATATAAACCGGTCAATATCAGATCACCCTGAAACCACCAGTTAAAAGCAGCAATCAGGAGCAGGGAAATCAGCAGTGCAATCAATGAATAACGTCTTATCATGTACCAAAGTGTCTCATGTTAGCCTGACACTGTCATCTAAACCGGATAGTTATCTATGGAGATTCCGCTATTCTGCCGGTTATGCCGGATGGCAAAATTATCGTGTTACCCTCAATACAACAAAAACTCTCGCCGCTGTTCCCGCCAGTTCTGTTCATCCACTGCCGTCAGTGCCAGTAAATCACCCGGTTCCGCTGCCGCATCATCGACCCATTCACGCAATAACGCTGAGCCATTAATCACATCAATCGCCAGCCTGTCCAGCTCATATTCATATGGAAAATCACGCCAGATGGCATAGTCCGGCTGCATCCGCCGCAATGCCTTAAATACCAGCGTCTGTAAATGCCAGGGGCGGAAACGTTCATGCTGATAATGATCATGCTCGACATGAATCTGCAACCCGGCACACAGCTGTCCGGCATGTTTATGAAACGTTGGCTCAAACCAGCATTCCCGCAGCTTGCAGCCCTGCAGCCACTCCGGTGCCAACGCGAGCATCTGTTGCACCAAGCCATGCACATCGATATCCGGCGCACCAAACCATTCCATTGGCCGCGTCGTCCCACGACCTTCAGACAGGGTCGTTCCTTCCAGCATCACCGTACCGGAATAACAACGCGCCATACCCATCGTCGGTGCATTCGGACTCGGATTTATCCAGCTGCGCTGCTCCAGCGGCCAGCCGAAGCCTGGCGCCTGTTCCGGCTGCCAGCCGTGCATGGTAATCACCCGGAACTCCACATTCAGATTCAGTACGTTAACAAACCAGCCCGTCAGCTCGCCTAGCGTCATACCATGTCGCATTGGCAGTGGCCCGGCCCCGACAAAACTCTCCCAGCCCGTCCGCAAACTCAGTCCTTCAACTGGTCGCCCTGCCGGATTGGGCCGATCCAGAATCCAGACTGTTTTCCCGTATTCCGCCGCAGCCTCCAGCACATAGCGCAAGGTCGTAAGATAAGTATAAATCCGGCAACCCAGGTCCTGCAGATCCACCAGCAATAGATCGAAACGGTCCAGCATCGCTGCCGTTGGCCTGCGCACCTCGCCGTACAGACTGAACACCGGAATCTGATGCCGCGGATCAATATAATCCTCCGATTCGATCATATTATCCTGTTTATCACCGCGCAGGCCGTGTTGCGGCCCGAACGCTGCGCTCAGCTGCAAATTATCCAATGCCGCCAGTGCATCCAGCGTATGGGTTAAATCTGCGGTGACAGAGGCCGGGTGGGCCAGCAATGCCAACCGTTGACCGGCCAGCGGCTTGCGTAATTCCGGCTCGGCTAACAGCCGGTCAATGCCAAACTTGATCCTGTCCAAAGAGAAATCCTTTACACGTTCAACGCTGACAAATCGCCGCATCATCAGGATTTTCAACACTCCTGACGATCACATCGACAAACTGATTAAACTCATCCATGCTCAACACCGATAAGATACAGTTCATCACCTGCGGATCAACGGCGGCCAGCGTTTGTCGTCCGTCTGCCAGTTGCAGATAAACTCCGGCTGCACTCTGCGCCGACGTATCCTCCATCCCCACCTCCAGTAAGGCCTGATCCTGTTCGCTCAGTTCATCGTAATGATCATCCAGTTCGTCCCATAGTTCATCGGTGATGCTCTCAGCAATTTTCAGCACAATGGCCCCCTGTACCGGCTCGATGTCTTCCTGATAAACCAGACCACAATCCTGCAATCTGATGATAAACGTATCTGCTATTTTGCGGGTAAAAAACAGGTATTCCAGCACCTCATTCATCTCACTCATCCATCGGCTTCTGAGTTTCTTTATGCGCAACATGACGTAGGACCTTGTCCAGCGCCCTGACCGGCAACAGGCGCTTCAGGGTGGCAAACAGATACGTCGGGAAGGTTACCGGATAACGTGCTTTGGGCCGCTCACTTTCCAGCGCATGAATCACTTTTTTCAACACTGCTTCCGGCGGCAGGGTAAACGGTGCAGCCGGGCCTTCCTGCTCCAGCCGCCGGATTGCCGCCTGATATTTACGACGATGCACACTGGCATCCATATCGACATTGCGGCGCAGGGCCTGCAGGGAATTTGCACGAAAACGGCTGGTAATCGGGCCGGGTTCAATCAGGCTGACATGAATATCGGTGCTGTGCAGCTCCAGTCGCAGTGTATCCGCCAGCCCCTCAATAGCATACTTGCTGGCGTTATAACTGCCACGAAACGGCAGCGAGATAATGCCCAGTACCGAGCTGTTATAGATAATCCGCCCCTGTCCGGCATTACGCATTAATGGCAGTAACAGGTTGGTCAGCTGGTGCCAGCCAAATACATTCACTGCAAACTGTTTCTCCAGTACCTCGCGGGAAATATCCTCCAATGCTCCGGCCTGGCCATAAGCACCATTGTGAAACACGGCATAAACCTCATTATTGGTGCGTAGCATCAGTTCATAGGCACAATCCCGCACACTCTCCGGATCACTCAGCTCCAGTGGAATCACCTTGAAACCTTCCGCCTCCAGCCGCGTAATATCCTCCGGCTTACGCGCTGTGGCAAACACATTATACCCCCGCTCCCGCAGCCCTTTGGCCACACAGTAGCCGATACCACTGGAACAACCGGTTACCAGTATATTTTGCATAAAATACCTATCATGATCAGTTGAATTCAGCACGAAACATACCCATTATCCCCCACAATCTAAACCATCAGGAGATACCTCATGCCTCTTTATGATTATCAATGTAGTGCCTGCGGCCACGAAATGGAAGTGTTACAAAAAATGAGCGATGCGCCCTTAACCCATTGCCCGGCCTGTGATACCGAATCCCTGAAAAAGAAAGTCACGGCGGCCGCCTTCCGCCTCAGTGGTTCAGGCTGGTATGAGACCGATTTTAAATCGGACAACAAGAAAAACCTGGCCGATAACCAACAGGACGGTAAAGACAAATCGGCAACAGATAAAGCCGAGAAGAAAGACAGCAAAAAGGTTCCAGAATCGGCCAAATCCGCGACAACCCAATCTGCTGCGACGGCTCCAGACTAATCAATTCCCGCAGTACAATATTATTGTGGTATAAAAACAACCATTAACATCCCACTTATCGGAAACTGGTCAGCAATAATTGCAATATGACAGCACTGCTATCAGAATTAGGGACGATAACTTTTACTTATAATAACAATAAATGGGGTCAACCATGAAAAAAATTCTTATCTCTACCGTCATGAGTGCGGCATTGCTGGCAACCGGTAGCGCAATGGCAGGTGGTGGAAACCTGTTCGGTGGCAGCGGCAAGTCTTCAATGGATGATGGCAGCATTTATCTGGGGGGTAGCCTGGGTCAGGCCAGTTATCGTTGCACCATGACTGATGATGACTGTAAAAACGACGGCTGGAAACTCTTTGGTGGTTATAAATTCACTGACAATATGGCCATTGAAGCGGGCTACTACAATCTGGGTAAGGAAGAAGGTGATTACGACACCACGAATTACGGCAAATTACATGCTTCAGCTGAAGCCACCGGTATTGGTGTAACCGGTGTCTATAGCCAGCCGGTCGCAGAGAATCTTGAAGTATTCGGTAAACTGGGTGCCATGTTCTGGAATGTTGAAGGTGAAGTATCACGCACCGTTAATGATGTAAAACATAGTGTCAAAGACGAAGAAGATGGCACCAGTGTATTGTTCGGCCTGGGTGCCAGTTACCAGTTTAATGATAACTGGGGTATGCGCGGTGAATGGGAGCGCTATACCGCAGAATACAAAAATGTTAAGAAAGGTGAAGACAGCGAAGAAGATATTGATATTCTCTCTGCCGGAGTCACTTTCTCAACCTTATAAAAAACCCCAAAATGCGGTGGAACTGATACCGGTTCCACCGTTATTTTCCCTACCCCAACCCTAAAAATACCAAGGGAAACAAAAATATGAAAACAATACTATTCGCCGGGTGCATCAGCCTGGCTCTGGCACAGAGTGCAGCCTTTGCCTACGATTATACCTACACCGAAAAAGCTGAGCAGAAAAACGGCTATGAAAATATTTATGCCGGAGCCAGCATCGGCCTTGCAGGTGGTGATGCCGGTGATTATTGCGATGAACAGGATCTGAACTGTCTGTCTTGGAAAGCATTTGCCGGTTACCGCGCCAGTAAAAATCTGGCCTTTGAAGCAGGCTATCACAATTTTATTGAAGACCGGGGCAGTAATGATCAGAAACAGGTCAAAATCACCGGGCTCAGTGCTTCGGTGCTCGGCATTATGCCCGCGAATGAAATCGGTATGTTCTCCCGGCATGACAATCTGGAATTTTTCGGCAAGATCGGTCTGGCAGCCTGGGAAAGCAAACTGGATTATGCCCGCCAGACTGACGGTACCGACTTCCTGCTCGGTGGCGGCGCACAAATGAAGCTGGGTGATAATCTCGGTGTGCGAGGTGATATTGAGTACATGGGCAGTGACATTGACAGTCTGGTTTACAGCGCCGGAATGACTTACTCAACTTTCTGATTTCCGGTGGTTGATGCTTGGCCGATCAATGATTGATGGGTCAATGCTATGATTGAGCATCTGTAAAAAGCCTGTCAGCGCAGAAGTTTCAATCTTATTGAGTCCGGCGGTGACTTGCCGATAAGATAGGGGCTGTCCCAATGAATCATGGCAGCCTCCGATGACTGAACTCAGTGAAAAAGCCTTCCAGCTCCGTACCGATTACCAACCGGCAGGCGACCAGCCTGCTGCAATTCAGTCACTGACTGACGGGCTGAATCAGGGTTTATTGCATCAGACGCTGTTAGGAGTCACCGGCTCCGGTAAAACCTTTACCATCGCCAATGTGATTCAGAATACCCAGCGCCCGGCGATTATTCTTGCACACAATAAAACCCTGGCCGCCCAGCTCTATGGCGAAATGAAGGCATTTTTTCCGGACAATGCCGTTGAGTATTTTGTTTCCTACTACGATTACTACCAGCCTGAAGCCTACGTTCCCTCCCGCGATATTTATATTGAGAAGGATGCCTCCATCAATGACCATGTCGAACAGATGCGCCTGCTGGCTTCGCGTAACCTGTTTGAACGGCCTGATGTGATTATCGTCGCTACAGTCTCCGCGATCTATGGGCTGGGTGATCCGGATTATTACCTGAAAATGCGCCTGATACTGGCACGGGGGGATCAGGTGGATCAACGCACGATTCTGCGGCGACTGGCAGAATTGCAGTACACCCGCAATGATATGGACTTACAGCGCGGCACCTTCCGCGTACGTGGCGAGGTAATTGATGTTCATCCCGCCGAATCGGACAAGGAAGCCATGCGCATTGAACTGTTTGATGATGAGGTGGAGCAGCTGAGTTATTTTGATCCACTGACCGGTGAAGTGCTGCGCCGGGTGCCGAGTATGACCGTCTACCCGAAAACGCATTATGTCACACCGCGTGAGGTACTGCTGGCGGCGGTAGACAAGATTAAAGCCGAGCTGAAAATCCGGCTGGATGAACTGCGGGACGCAAACCGGCTGGTGGAAGTGCAGCGGCTGGAGCAACGTACTGTCTATGACATGGAAATGATCATGGAAACCGGTTACTGTTCCGGGATTGAGAACTATTCACGTTATCTGTCTGGTCGTCCGGACGGTCATCCGCCACCTTGCCTGTTCGATTACCTGCCCAAAAATGCCATAGTGTTCATTGATGAGTCTCACGTCACCGTGCCGCAGTTCGGCGGTATGTACAAAGGTGACCGGTCGCGTAAAACCACGCTGGTGGAATATGGCTTCCGCCTGCCCTCGGCACTGGATAACCGGCCACTGAAATTTGATGAATTTGAAAAGCTGCTGACCCAGGTCATTCATGTCTCTGCCACCCCCGGCGATTATGAAACGGAACATTCCGATAATGTTGCGGAACAGGTGGTACGCCCGACCGGACTGGTTGATCCGGCCGTGGAAATTCGCCCGGTACGCTCACAGGTCGATGATGTGATGTCGGAAATCAATGAGCGGGCGGCACGAAATGAGCGGATACTGGTGACGACACTGACCAAACGCATGGCGGAAGACCTGACCGATTACTTGATGGAACATGACATTCGCGTGCGTTATCTGCATTCCGATATTGACACCGTGGAGCGGGTGGAGATTATCCGCGATTTGCGCAAGGGAGAGTTTGATGTGCTGGTCGGCATCAATCTGCTGCGCGAAGGGCTGGATATTCCGGAGGTATCGCTGGTGGCGATTCTGGATGCAGACAAGGAAGGCTTTCTGCGCTCGGAACGTTCACTTATTCAGACCATTGGCCGTGCGGCACGGAACTCGGAAGGTAAGGCCATTCTCTACGCCGACAGCATCACCCGCTCAATGAAAGCAGCACTGGATGAAACTGAACGCCGTCGGGCCAAACAAATCGCTTTTAATGCCGAACACCATATTACCCCGACCACGATCAAAAAACATATCGCCGATGTCATGGAAGGCGCTTATGGTAATGCGCCGCGCAATAAGCAGGGTAAACAACGGAAACGCTCCGAAGTCGCTGAAGCCGCCGCTGATTATAAGGCCATGTCACCGGAGCAGGCGGTGAAAAAGCTTAAAAAGCTGGAGGACAAAATGATGCAACATGCCAAAAACCTGGAGTTTGAGGAAGCGGCTGCGGTACGTGATGAAATTGGCCTGATCCGGGCGAAGATTTTTGGTGCTGTTTAGTTGTATAAACCCCGACCTAATCTGACACTTCTTCTTGAAATAGAGAGGGTTACCGTGTATAGACCCGAATGATCATAGATTTTTCAAATATAGTAAACTGTACCGCGCCCGCCAGATGCTCAGCAGTTTACTCAACGGAGAAAAATCGTATGAATATTCACAGTGAAGCCCGCACAACACCGAAGATACGCGCAGAAATACGAGCCAGTAAGGGA
>PDRT01000080.1 GCA_002746895.1 Thiothrix nivea | reverse complement strand
ATGTGGTCACTGTTTCATTTTCTGAATCCCGGCTACCTCGGTACGGCAGCACAGTTCAAAAAGGCTTATGAAACGCCGATACAACGTAATAATGATCAGAACCTTTCCCGACAATTAAAGCGCCTGATCCAGCCTTTCATTCTGCGCCGCCTGAAAACCGATAAAACCATTATCAGCGACCTGCCGGACAAGCTGGAACAGAAGGTTTACTGCAACCTGACCAGGGAACAGGCTTCGTTGTATCAGGCAGTCGTTGATGATGTGCAGGAACAGCTGGAAGACGCGGAAGGTATTCAGCGTAAGGGATTAATTCTGTCCACGCTGATGAAACTGAAACAGATTTGCAACCATCCCGCCCAGTTTTTGCAGGATGGCAGTGATTTCAGTGAAACACGCTCGCATAAACTGGCCCGTTTAAATGATATGGCCGAAGAAGCCTTGCAGGAAACCGACAGCCTGCTGGTCTTTACTCAATTTACCGAAGTGGGCAGTCAACTGGAAAGCCTGCTGCGGGAGCGACACCGTTGCCCGGTGTATTATCTGCATGGCGGCACCAGCCGCAAACAGCGGGAGTTAATGATTGAACAGTTCCAGAACCCGGATACACCCGCCGGTATTTTCATTCTGTCACTGAAAGCTGGTGGTGTCGGTATCACCCTGACCCAGGCCAATCATGTATTTCACTTTGATCGCTGGTGGAATCCGGCGGTGGAAAATCAGGCCACAGACCGCGCCTACCGTATCGGGCAGGAAAAAACGGTCTTTGCCCACAAGATGGTGACGCTCGGTACTTTGGAGGAACGCATTGATCAGATGCTGGAAGATAAGCAGGCACTGGCTGACAGCATTGTCGGTACTGACGAGAACTGGCTGACCGAAATGGATAATGATGCCTTTCAACAGCTGATACAGTTAAACCGCAACGCGATTATGGAGGCTTAACCTATGGCAAAAATGACCCGTACCTGGTGGGGAGCCAGCTTTCTGGATGTACTGGAAAGTATCATGGACAGTGGTCGCCTGGGGCGTGGCCGAGCTTATGCCGGGCCGAATCGCCTGCTGGAATTTGCCGTGAAAGGCACCACCGTGACCGCTAAAATACGCGGCAACAAAAACCCTTATTTCGGGGTTTATGAGGAACCCAGATACAAGGTGAAATTTGAGTTGAAACCGTTTTCAGCCAAAAAGTGGGAAAAACTGACGGAAGCCATCAGCCATAATGCTGCCTTTCTGTCGCAGCTCCTGCTGAATGAAATGCCGACCAATATTGAAAGCGTATTTGCACAGCAGCAACTCAACCTGTTACCCCGCCGGGCTAATGACCTGATCAGCCAGTGTTCCTGCCCGGACTATGCCTCACCGTGTAAACATGTTGCCGGTGTTTATTACAAGATCGCCTCACTACTGGATCGTGACCCGTTTCTGCTGTTTCAGTTGCGAGGCATGGACATCAATCAATTGCAGGCACAACTGGCGGCTTCACCACTGGGTAAGGCACTGCTGGATCAATGGGGGGAAAGTGATCAGGCGGTGGAATATCATACCCACCGTTATCCTGATGTTCAGCGGCAACCCTGGGCTTCCACCGGCCTGAAAAGCTTCTGGCAGGGCGAATATCCTTTACCCCTGGTCAGTCATTTCAGTGGTAAACCGGCCACTCCGGCGGTGTTGATTAAAAAAGGCGGTGATTACCCGGCCTTCTGGCAACGGGATCAGTCGTTTGTTGAAGTGATGGAGGTGTTGTACTCACGTATTGTCGATAAGCATAAGGCATCATTGTAAGCACTGCGATTCCATTAACGCATAAGGTCTGGATATATCTGGATAATGGTAACTGGATGAACGGATGACCACTAAACGGGTTAAGCGTGCCATACAGACGATGCTCAATCTGAGCAATCCGGGTTAAGGGCTAATATTCCAGAACAACCAAAGACTATTTGATAACTTGCAGAACAAAGATAACGGAGAGACAGTATGTTTAAGAAGATATCGCCCTTATTATTACTGGTCTTAAGCATGACCTGTTCGGCAGATCAGGCGATGATTGTTTTGGATGCTTCGGGCAGTATGCATGGACAGGTAGACGGCAAGGCAAAAATAACCATTGCCAAAGAGACCTTAAACAAAGTGGTCAATGACTGGGATGAAAGTATTGATTTTGGCCTGATGGCCTATGGTCACAACAGAAAAGGCGATTGTGCTGATATTGAAGTGCTAATCCCCCTGTCCAAAATTGATAAGAACGCTGTCTTACAAAAAGTTAAGGCCATTAAGCCTAGGGGGAAAACACCGATTAGCGATTCCTTACAACGGGCGGCTAACAAACTGCATTTCACCGAGGATAAAGCCACCGTTATCCTGATCAGTGACGGCAAGGAAACCTGTGAGGCCGACCCTTGTGCAACAGCAAAAGCACTGGAAGAGCAGGGTGTTGATTTTGTTGCTCACGTTATCGGTTTTAATGTCGATGCCAATACCGATAAGCAGTTGGAATGTATTGCCAATGCCACCGGCGGGGAATATTTTTCGGCCAAAAACGCTGATGATTTAAACAATGCGATGAGAAAGGCCGTAAAAGAAGTCGAGAAAAAAGAACCTGTAAAGAAAAGAAGCGTCAGAGCCGTAAGAGCGAAAACCGGGCTTAAACACAATCTGGTTTTAACCGCCAGTGAAACCGAAGGCGGGGAGAAGATAGACGGCCACTTTACAATTTACCAGGAGGGTGAAGAAAACGAAGAGGATTTAAAGCTGATCAAGAAATGCTCTTCATCAGGTAACCCTGTCATTGGCCATGCTTGCAAGGAGAAACTTCCTGCGGGTAATTACATTGTCAGAACCGAAATGTACAAAACCTTTGTAACTGACACCAATATTACCCTTAAGAAGGATGAAAAAACCGTTGTCAATATTGTTACCGGCGAAACCAGCGAAATGAATATAACTGCAGTTTCAGGCGATAGTGATGAGCCGACACGTGCGAATTTTGTCATTGCAAGAATGGTAAACGGCAAAAAAATAACGATTGATGGTTGTTATAGCTTTAATAAAGGCTGTGAAGTAAAACTTCCTCCCAGTGATTATATCATCGACGTCAATGTACCCTTTGGTAAACACCAGGGTAAATCAGGAAGTACTAAAATCACCTTAAACCCTAATGAAAAACTTTCTGTACTGATACCGGTAGATTAAATGTCAAGGCCCGCTTTCAGCA
>PDRT01000079.1 GCA_002746895.1 Thiothrix nivea | reverse complement strand
TCTTGCGAGGTGCAATCAGCCAGCTTGCCAGGGAGAGCGGGGCCACTGGTCACTTTTTTGCGCACCACCTTTTTACCGGCCCGCAGGCGGCGTCCGGCATTGCTGATTGCCAGCTGCGCCAGTTGCTCGCCGGTTTCGTGGTTCTGGTTCAGATACAGGCTGAAGGCATCCTTCAGGGTACCGGAGACAAAACTGGCGGCTTCGCGGGAAGACAGGCGCTCCTTGGTTTGTCCGGCAAACTGCGGCTCCTGCATTTTAAACGACAACACAAAACAGATGTTTTCCCAGACATCATCCGGTGTCAGTTTCAAACCACGTGGCAACAGGTTTCTGAATTCACAAAATTCACGCAAGGCATCCGTGGTGCCGGTACGCAAACCATTGACATGAGTACCGCCCTGAGCAGTCGGGATCAGGTTGACGTAACTTTCCTGCAGGGTGTCACCACCTTCCGGCAGCCACAACATTGCCCATTCCACCGCCTCACGGGAGGAGCTGATACTGCCGGTAAACGATGCTTCCGGTAATAGCGTAAAGCCTTCCACTGCCTCCAGCAGATAATCCTGCAAACCGGCCTCATAATGCCATTCGGTGGTTTCGCCACTGCTTTCTTCCGTGAAAGTGATATGCAGGCCGGGACAAAGAACGGCTTTGGCACGCAAGGTATGTTTCAAGCGTGCCACTGAAAAACGGGCGCTGTCAAAGTACTGTGCATCCGGCCAGAAATGCAGCCGGGTGCCGGTGTCTTTTTTCGCGACCTTGCCACAGGTCTGCAATTCCGCAGATTTATTGCCAGAGGCAAAACTCATTGCCCAGATTTGTCCGTCGCGGCGGATCACTACTTCCAGCCGTCTGGACAGGGCATTGACCACCGAAACCCCGACCCCGTGCAGGCCGCCGGAAAACTGGTAATTCTGGTCAGAAAACTTGCCACCGGCATGCAGCGTGGCGAGAATCACCTCAACCCCCGGTAAGCCCTGTTCCGGATGAATATCTACCGGCATACCGCGGCCATTGTCAGTAACGGACAATGATTGATCCTGGTGCAGGATTACATCAATGCGGTCGGCAAAACCTGCCAGTGCCTCATCGACACTATTGTCAATGACTTCCTGTGCCAGATGGTTCGGGCGGGTGGTGTCAGTGTACATACCGGGACGCTTGCGCACCGGGTCCAGCCCCGTTAAAACTTCAATAGCGGCTGCATCATAGCGGGTATTGGTCATTGTATCCTTCTGTTTGGCCGGTTTTGCTGAAACATAGCGGTTATCGTTCAGTAGGTAAAGCTCCTGTGTTAAACCCGGCCTGAAAAAAGCTCTGTTTGGGAATCCTTACTTGAATTGTGCTGCGACAGCAGCCACTATTAGAACAAATCAATCCCCCCCCCTGCAGGAGGTTTCAGAAACATGTTACGAAAAATTTTAACAAGGCCGTTTTGTTATGCCTTACTGGTAGTATTTTTGCTGGGCAGTCAGCAGGCAATGGCGCGGTCATTACCCGAATTTGCCCGACTGGTGGAGGAAAACGGCCCGGCGGTAGTTAATATAACGACGACCCGGACAGTAACACCGCAAAAAATGATCCCGGAACGCTATCTTTCGCCGGAACATGAAGAGTTGTTTGATGAATTAATAAAACGCTTTCTGGGCGAGGGTGAAGGGGATAATACGCCGTTTGACTTCGATACGGATGCCCGGGGCTCTGGTTTTATCCTGTCTGAGGATGGCTATGTTGTCACCAATCATCATGTGGTAACGGAGGCTGAAGAAATTATTGTGCGCCTGAATGATCAGCGTGAATTTATCGCAGAACTGATCGGCAGTGACAAACGCAGTGATATTGCGCTGCTAAAGATTAAGGCGGATGATCTGCCGGTACTGACCATAGGGGATTCCGATGATATTGCGGTCGGGGAGTGGGTGCTGGCGATTGGCTCACCGTTTGGCTTTGAGTCCAGTGCAACTTCGGGCATTATCAGTGCTACCGGGCGCAGTCTGCCCCGTGACGCTTATGTACCGTTTATCCAGACAGATGTCGCAATTAATCCGGGTAATTCCGGAGGACCATTGTTCAATCTGGACGGCGAGGTGATCGGTATCAACTCACAGATTTACAGCCGCTCCGGTGGTTTTATGGGGCTGTCATTCGCCATTCCGATCAATATGGCGATGAATGTTATTGAACAGCTGAAATCCGGCAAGACCGTCAAACGCGGCTGGATCGGTGTGTATATTCAGGATATTGATCGCGACCTGGCACGTTCTTTCGGCATGCTGACCCCATCCGGTGCACTGGTGGCTCAGGTGATGGATGATGGTCCTTCAGCGGGTACCTTACAGGCCGGTGATGTGATCATTGAATTTAATGGCGAACCGGTACGCAGTGCCTCCGCCTTGCCCGTCATGGTCGGGGCAACCCATAGCGGTGCCAAGGTACCACTGGTGATCATGCGTGATAAAAAGCGTGCCGAGATTGAGTTGACCATTGGTGAGTTGCCGAATGAAGAAGAACTGGCCAGCCGATTGGAACCGGAAGATACCGGGGAAACACAAACCGGGCAGGCGAACTCAGCCCTGGGAATGACGTTCACTGATCTGGATGAGGAAACCAGGAAATCGACTGGTCTGAACCGTGGCATTCTGGTGAAAAAGGTTTCCGGCGGTGCGGCCAAACACGCAGGTATTCAAAGCGGTGATGTGATCAGCCTGCTGGCCAATCGCCAGATTGATTCAGCGGAGCAGTTCACCAGACTGGTCTCTGACCTGACTGCCGGAGAAACCATTGCGGTACTGGTGCATCGTGACGGAAATGCCCGTTTTGTGGCGTTGAAGGTTGAATAATAACCATTGAATAAGCCAACAAAAGTTTTACTGACCGTATACCACCGCGTGGGCTGTCATTTGTGTGAGCAAATGACAGCCTCCTTGCGTTTATTGCAAAATGAACTGGACTTCGAATTTGAGCAGATTGACATTGACAGGGATGAGCAACTGCGTAAGCGATATGATGTTGATGTACCGGTGGTGACACGGGGTAGTGAAGTGGTGTGTTACCACTTTTTTGAAGAAGATATGGTCAGACAAGCAATAGAAAATACTTGAAGTGTACCAGAGTCTTGTTTTCCCGGTATTTATGAGACAACTTATTGAAACTATTGAATAGACGTTTTTGTGTCGCCCCGATGCTGAATTGACCATTCAGCAGTTGCAGGCACAGGTCTTGTTGCTGAACCAGTCG
>PDRT01000010.1 GCA_002746895.1 Thiothrix nivea | reverse complement strand
CAAAGCGCTATTGTCACCACCATTAACAGGATCAACGGAATTTTTGAGCAAGAATTATCGCTGAAATTCCGTCTGGTGGATAACACCAATATTGTGTACACCAACCCGTTGACAGATCCATACACTAACGGTGTTTCAACCTTTTTATTAAGGGAAAATCAGACCCAGCTGGACAAGGTTATCGGCTCACAGAACTATGACATCGGCCATGTACTAGGTGCAACCAGTGGTGGTGATGGTCTGGCGGCAAGAGGCGTGGTTTGTAACAGTGAAACCAAGGCATATGGCACAACCAGTGCTTTCGGTCAACTGACCAGCGATGCTTTTGTCGTTGATTTTGTCGCCCATGAATTGGGGCATCAGTTAGGCGCAACACATACCTTTAACAGCAATGATACAGGCAGCTGTCAAGGCGAGAACCGCACCGCTGCTGCGGCCTACGAACCTGGCAGTGGCAGCACTATCATGAGCTATGCCGGTATCTGTGGCAGCAATGACTTTCAAAAAAATGTTGATCCACAGTTACACCCCGCATCCATTGAACAAATTCGTGAGGTCACTCACAATGGCCCGGCAGCAAGCTGTGCCACTATTACCCGTCTGAATAACCAGTTGCCGGTAGCTGATGCCGGGGCCGATTACACCATTCCGGCGCGAACCCCCTTCATCCTCAATGGTTCAGCTTCAGACGGTAACGGTGATCGTTTACGTTACAGCTGGGATCAGATGGATGCCGGAAATGCATCAGCACTGGGTGTGGACACGGCAAACAATGCGTTAATTAAAAGCAGTGTTCTATCCACCAGCCCGGTAAGAAATGTACCGAATATCAAAGAACTACTCAGCCAGAGTCAGAAGACCAGTCACGGTGAAAGCCTGCCGCGCTCCAACCGGCCACTGAATTTTCGTCTGACTGTGCGTGATGGCAAGGGCGGTGTCAGCTTTGATGATACCCGGTTGACCGTCAAGGATACCGGCGAACGCTTTGAAATTCTGTTACCGGGCAGTAACGTAGCTACCGGTTCACACGTGATTACCTGGAAGGTAGCCGGTACTGACCAGCCACCGATTAACTGCTCACAGGTTGACATTGCCTACACCAATGATCAGGGTGAAACATTCACTGAACTGCTGAGCAAGACACCCAATGATGGTTCCGCCACACTGGTAACACTGGTAACACTGATAGCACCGATAATACTGATAATGATGGCGGTAGCGGCTCCTTGCCTTTTGGCCTGATCATCAGCCTTGCCTTGCTGTTAGGCTTCCGCAAGGCTACTGTTAAAACCCAAAGGAATGTCTTATGAATATCCCGACAACCATTATCAGTCTGAGCCTGCTATTGATGGTTGGCAACAGTTTATATGGCTGTGCAGCCAATGAATCCACCACTGCCAAGTCTAATAGCAGCAGCACGCCCCCGGCGGTGGAACATAGTAATCATACTGACGAAGCCTTTATTGGCAGGCTGGCCAAATTACAAAGCAAAAACCCGGTAACGGATGCCCAGAATCGTATTGCAGCCGGAGAACGCTATTTCTTATGTCATATTGGCCGCAGCCGTACCGTGCCGGGACTGGATGCAGCAACTTATCAGCGGGCCTCGAAAAATTGCCAGACCCGCTGTCTGGAGGGTGTCACTGATGCAGTGCTGGGTGACCATCATCTGCGCTACTTGCAGGCAGCCGTTGCGTACTCAGCAAGCTGGAATAAGGTAATGATTAATGTTTGTCAGTGAAAGCTGACAGACATTGCGCTGATTCAGCCAACTTGCCTGCCGGTTAGTCGGCTGAATCAGCGGCCTGTTCAGTCGGCCAACACCGTTTCCGCTCCGGAAGCCGTACCCAGAATCAGGACATCAGCCGGGCGCAGGGCAAACAAACCGTTGGTCACCACACCCGGCACCTGATTCAAGTGGCTTTCCAGCTGAATCGCCTCATTAATTTCCAGACCCTTTACATCCAGAATCATATTGCCATTATCGGTGACGAAGCCCTTACGCAATACTGGCTCACCACCGAGCTTTACCAGCTCCCTTACCACCAGTTCACGCGCCATCGGAATCACTTCCACCGGCAACGGGAACTGCCCCAGCACCTCCACCAGTTTGCTTTCATCCGCGATACAGACAAACTTCTCACTGGCTCCGGCTACAATTTTTTCCCGGGTTAATGCCCCGCCACCGCCTTTAATCAGCTGCAAGGCACGATTAGACTCATCAGCACCATCTACATACAAGGCCAGCTCACCCGCCTCATTCAGATCCATCACCCGGATGCCATGCCCCTGTAACCGCTCGGCACTAACCACCGAGCTGGCCACCGCACCGTCAATGCGGTCCCTGATACCTGCCAGCAGATCAATAAAGTGATTGGCGGTAGAGCCAGTACCAATACCGATAACACTGCCCTGCTCCACATATTCCAGTGCAGCTTCTGCGGCTGCGCGTTTCATCTGATCCTGATTCATGCCTGACCCTGTGTGGCTAGAAAAATAGTTGAATGTTTCCGTTTGCCATATACTAGGCAGCACGCTGGAGATATTCAACCAGCCGGAAAGGGTTATGGCTGCCCCGAGGTATTGGATTATCGTTGACTTCTCACACCACTGACGCTGATAAAATCACTATGCAAACAAACCACCCATCACTGATCGAACGTATTTTAACCGCACGGGTTTATGATGTTGCCATCGAAACACCACTGGATCATGCCCGCAACCTGAGTCAGCGTCTGGGGAATCAGATTTATCTGAAACGCGAAGACTTGCAGCCCGTCTTTTCGTTCAAATTACGCGGTGCATTCAATCGTCTGTTTCAACTGAGTGCAGAAGAACGTGCCCGGGGCGTGGTGGCAGCCTCCGCCGGTAATCATGCCCAGGGTATCGCTATGGCAGGCACAGCGCTGGGCATTAATACCACCATCGTTATGCCGAAAATCACCCCGGACATTAAAATCAGGGCGGTGGAATTTTTTGGTGGCAAAACGATTATTCAGGGTGAGTCATTTGATGATGCTTACCTGCATGCCCGTGAACTGGAAGCCAGACAGGGCATGACGTTTGCTCATCCGTTTGATGATCTGGATGTGATTGCCGGACAGGGCACCATTGGCATGGAAATTCTGCGCCAGCACCCGGAACCACCGGATGCCATATTTATTTGTGTCGGCGGCGGCGGGTTAATTGCCGGAGTCGGCAGTTATATTAAATACCTGTACCCGGACACCCGAATCATTGGCGTTGAGCATGAAGAAGCACCGAGCATGTACACGGCACTCAAGGAAAATGCCCGGGTGATACTGCCCGGTGTTGGCACGTTTGCCGATGGTGCAGCCGTCAAACAGGTGGGTGAACTGACCTTTGATATCGCTCGTCAGGTGGTGGATGAAATGATCCTGGTCAATACCGACGAGACCTGTGCTGCAATCAAGGATGTGTTTGAAGATACCCGTACTCTGCTGGAACCGGCGGGTGCCTTGAGCATTGCCGGGCTGAAAAAATACATCACACAACAACAATGGCAGAATAAAAACCTCGTTGCCATCAGCAGTGGCGCCAATATCAACTTTGATCGTATGCGCCACGTTGCGGAACGGGCTGAGCTGGGTGAAGGACGTGAGGTGCTGCTGGCCGTCACGATTCCCGAGCAACCCGGCAGCTTCCGCCAGTTCTGCCAAACTATCGGCAACCGCTCCATTTCAGAATTCAACTACCGCTACGCCGACTCCCATGAGGCACAGGTTTTTGTCGGGGTGAAAATTGCCGAAGGTAAACAGCACCGTGAAGCCTTGCTGGATGAGCTGCGGGCACAGCATTACGCATTTGTGGACATGAGCGATAACGAAGTCGCCAAAATTCATCTGCGCTATATGGTCGGTGGCCACAGCCAGGGCGTGGTCAATGAAGTGTTATACCGGTTTATGTTTCCGGAACGACCCGGTGCCTTACGACACTTTCTGACCTGCATTGGCAGCGACTGGAATATCAGTCTGTTCCATTATCGTAACCACGGCTCCGATTTTGGTCGGGTGCTGGTCGGGATTCAGGTGCCGCCGGAGGAACGTCCACTGTTTGCCGCATTACTGGATCAGCTGGGTTATACTTACTGGGATGAAACAGATAATCCGGCTTACCAGCGTTTTCTGGGCTGATAATCATTCGCAGATTTTAATCTGCCAGGCTCTGTTGACTTTTCACCGAGTCCATATCAACACAGCTGTCAATGAAAGAAAGCCCAGAAAGTTTTGAGCCTTCTTTTCAAAGTGCAAAAAAACACGTCGATAGTGCTCAGGTATTTAGTCAGCCCTGAAGAAGTTCAGAACCCCATGATAACTCAGGGTAAAACCTAAATATCTCCAGCGCGGATTTTAATCGTTAGCGCAACACCGTGTTAATTATGCAGGTACTTTCATAGCTTCGTAAACTTCATTAGGCGTTTTATAGCCCAGTGTCTTTC
>PDRT01000043.1 GCA_002746895.1 Thiothrix nivea | reverse complement strand
CTAATTGCCCCGGCCACACCATCCGGAGAGATTTTCCAGACAATTTCAGGCTTTGTAGTCGATGAGCTAATATCCAGTGCGTAATACCGGTTACCACCGCGACGCATACCGAAGAACAGGTACTTCTTCTTCACCTCATGACCATCAGCGTCTTCTTCAGTAAAGTTCCACAAGGTCAGCGGTCCATCCAGCCCGTAAACATGATACTTATCTTCGCTGTCAGCCATAAAAATTGACTGATTTTTTAACAATGATGACGGCATAAAGGCCCACTGCTCCACACCGCTTTCAGCATCAATCGCATGCAAATAACCTTCGTTAGTCGGAGCCATCACCAGCGTTTTATCGTCATAGGCTACAATCACTGGCTTGGTATTCAGCATATCCCCCATGTGCCTGCGAATTACGACATCACTGCCCTCAGCCACACCATCCTTATAACCACGGGCAAAGTTAATCAGCGTATTGCGAGTTTCATCAGTAACACTCTCAGCCGTACAGCTTGTGACCTCTTCAACATTGACCGGGCCTTGCACCTGGTTTGGTTGAGATGTCGGCCAAGGCACAACAGAAATTTTATTGCCCTCACAGTCATAATACCAACCCATCGTTGAAGAATTAGTCAAATTATAGGTTGTTTGATAATCACCCCGGCTAAACAGTCCGGTCGGTAATGCCGTGGTACCGGTTGAGGTACTCAATGCAACCAGTGTATTGCTGGTCGCATCCGTCCACAAGCTGCGATTATCCGGGTCAGGAATCCTGTTCGCCGCTCCACCCTTGGCCACCGCAGTACCGTGGGCCTCAGGTGACCACAAATCCTGTGCATCACTGGAAAATGCTCCGGTTTCGGTCAGCGCACTTGCATTATTACTGCCGACAATGTTGCCATCATTAGTGAGCGTGAACTTGCGTAAATTGCCCGACCATAACGGCGTACGCTTACTGTCCAGCACCGGAATATAGACACTGCTGCCATGAGAGAGCAAGGCATCCTTATCCACAAAAAAACTTGGTGAAGAAAATGAGAATGATTTCTTCTCAATCGAATTAAAAATCTTCTCGAATGCGTCTACCAGTTCTGCAGAGGAATCCGCCGTAAAAGCCCCATTCTCAACAGTTGCCAGGCTGGCCAGATAATCTGTGCCATTCGGCTCATCGCTCATGCCAAAGGCAACAGTATAGGTTTCCACCACCTGATCGCCATCAAAATCAGCATTCTGATCGTTGTCAGCCAGGAATCGGGTCAGCTCCGGGCCACAGGTACCGCTGGCATAACCATTCGGGCTATCAGCACAGCTACTACCAATCATCTCCGGCACTGTGGTGGTAATCGTCGTATCAGTAATATCCGGCTTCAGAAAAGGTATCACAGAATAGTCATAGGTCTGATTGGGGTATACCGACTCTGGATAACGCCCTGTACCATCTACTGTTTTGTTCCGGTAATAAGGGTATTCCGGTTTACCATCCGACATTAATACCAGATAATTCGGCTGACATTCGTTTTCAATCGGTGTGTTATAAACTGCACCACCGCCAGAACCACTGCATACGGTATGAGTACATTGTGTGGCCAGTGTTGTACAACTGTAGTCACCGTTTTGGCAATACCCATTACCATTGTCACCCCCCCCCGACGAAATCCAGTTACAACAGCTTGATAACAATACTGATTTACAGTCTTTTTGCGAACCGTTGCACTGATTCCAGTTGAGATAACAGGTTTCCTCTGTCGCACCTGCACAGTCTGCCGTGCCGGTATAACTTGCGGGGTGTGCTGCCCAATCCTTAGAGGGTGAAAATTTACCCCAGACGACTCCTTCGCCCCGGTAATAACGTGCCGCTTCATAGAGGGAATCAATAATCGGGGTATAACCGTTAGGAGACCAACTATCCACCACACTGGAGAGAAAGTATCTGACCGGTAATTCAACACCACCGATTTCAGTAGGCACTGACAGGTTATCCGTATCCGCAAAACTGCCAATTACCTCACTGGCATTCTGATCAATCGGACTTACCGGAAAGGTAACCCCCTTGATTGAGTTCCAATGGTAATCTCGATCGAGTGGCGCATTGGCATAATGCATCAGGCCCACATTAATTGTGTCCGGAGCATCTGTAATCACCTGACGAAACGCATTCTGCATGACCTGCATCCGGCTTAGACCACCGCTGCCTGACAGTTCAGTCCTCATACTACCCGAGGCATCCAGCACAAACAATACATTGGCATTCGACATTGCCGCATCATTCTGATAAAAAATTTCTGTTTCATCCGCCATAACCGATAGGGGTATTAATACCGGCAGATAAGCCAGCAGCGCATGGCTACTAAAAGCCTTGAGAGGTCGTAGAATTTTCATAACTGCTTCCTTTTTATTTATTACTATGGAATGGGTGCAATTTGATTAATGTTTACCAGCAATCTTTGGTGGTATCAACAGGTGTTGCTGCATTATTAAATGCCTGTTTGCGTCCCAGATTATTCAGGGTAAAAGTGGCACAGGTTTTATCATGCGCCTGTGAGGTACCGGTTTTGGGCTGTGCCCGCACCACAAACGCCGTACAGGCATTAGTACGGGTACCATTACAGGTAGCGGGTGTGACTGTGGCTATCGTTTGCACATACTGCCCCTCAGGACTGTCAATCGTATCCGCCGTATAATTCAGCTGACTCAAGGTTGAAGCATAACTGAAAGTGCGGCTGAAATAGGCTTCCTGACGCTGGGCAATCTGTTGCAAACCAATCTGTGCATCGGAACGCTTGCTTTTACGCACCTGTTCGACATACGAAGGATAAGCAAACGCCGCAATAATGGCGACAATCGCCACTACAATCATAATTTCAATCAGGGTAAAACCGTACTGTTTCTGTTTAACTGACATCATGCTAAAAACTGCCTTATTGTTATCATATTAAGTTATGCCGGGATTCAGATTGATTCGATCCGTGAACGCTGTAAACCGTTATTTCACGTTATTCCGGTAACACATCACCCGTTGCCGGAGTATATTTCAATACACCCTGAGCATGTACACTCCTGGCTCCGGTTCCGGCCAGACGGGCAGTGGAGTCCATCGTAAACAGGCGACAGGCGACACCCCCCGCATCCGGAACCATTTCCACACTCATGCCAAAACCTTCCTGGCCGGTACACATAATCGGTGGACCCATACTGATCGTGCCGGTGGAATTGGTCTCGCCATCATTCACGGCATCCGTGAAATCCCATGACTTTTTATCATCCGCCTCGGATACGGTCTGTGCAATATTAAACAGCGTGGTTATCCGCTCCAGCACAGATTCCGAGCTCTGATACGTCATTGCACCAAACATCTGATTACCGGCGATACGCATATCTGTGACACCCATTCGTGCCGCCGCGACACCAATTACGGTCAGTGTCAACAGAATCACCAGCCCCCACAATAAAGCCGAACCGGTCTGTGTCTCAGGTCTGCCCAGCATGAGCTTATCATTCATCTTGTCCATTACGCTTCTCCACATTACATCCGGCGTGCGACATTCTTCAAGCGCACGGTAGTGGTGTACACACCACGCTGAAAACGGTCATTGCGCGGAATGGATCGATCCAGCACCTGATAGACTTCTGAACGGGCATCCTGAAATGCCGGCTCTACCGAACGTACCAGTATCCCCACCTGTACACTGATAATTTTATCCCACGCGTTCTCAGTTGCCACCTTGGTCGCATTCCAGTAGTTTTCCACCGAACCATCCGTATCACTATCAATACCGTACAAAAACTGCACACTTTCCACACCCCGTGCCCAGGCCTGCCGGTTGGCGTTCAAAGAACCACCGCAACGTAACATGGGTACCGTCTGGTTCAGGCTGTTCCTCACCGAGCTGGTTGCGACTGAAAACGAGTTATAAATCAGCCGTGAAGTAAAGCCCGGCGCATTCGGTGGCAGACAGGCATTACGCAATACACCACCCGTACAATCTACCGCCAGACCACTGTCAGCCATAAAGGTCAGTCCAATGGTATCCCCGGCAATCCCGGGGCCATCAGTCGATGCGTCAATCCTGTTCGCATTACTAATATTGGAAGCACCATCAGCACAGCTGGTACCGGAAACAGCCGTGCCACTCGGGATAATGTAGTTATTAATGACCATCCCGGAATCAGAGGCATACCCGGCATGCGCAATATGCTGTTTCAGTGCCCGCAAGGCCGTCCGGGCGTTTTCATCCAGCTCAGCCGTCTGACCCTGTAATTTATAGGTCTGCTTACTGCTGATATAAACTGTACCGACCCCGGCAATCAGAAATAATCCCAGTATCATGGCGATCATCAGTTCCACCAGAGAAAAACCACCACAGCGGGAGAAAAATGGCCGGTTAGTCTTGAGTTGTAAATTTTTCTTATTCATACCTACCTCACTGTGAAAGTACACACTGTTAAGACTCAGGGCAAAAGTGCGGTTTCATAACTGTCAACGGTCAGATGACTGCATCAATGGAAATGTTTGACAGGGACTGATTTTCCGCTGTTAATTCAACGGTGCTTCCATCATCATCTTCAGTGACCAATCCTTTTTCAGTCACCTGATCTTTCCAGGAAAAACCAACACTACAATGGGTTCCGGTACAATTTACTTTAAACTGCCCCGCAATCAGCAAACTTCCGGCCCCGGAATTGACTGCACCGGAAGCATTATTACCACACTGAATGGTGAACAAATCGTAAGCAGCCGTTTCCGCCGCAGTACAAACACCAGAGCCAGCACAATCCTTGCCCAGCCCCGCAGAACATAATGTGACACTTTCTGCCTCAGTAATATTATAATCACCGCTGATCACCGCAGCCCGGTTGGCTCGCATTCGTTCAAACAATTCATGGATCATAAATGCAGCCTGTTGTTTTTGTGTAGAATTTTGTGCCGACTTCAGACTGGAAACCTGTAATCCGGCCAGACTTAACAGCCCGACAGAAAGTATCAGAGCCGCAACAAGAATTTCGACAAGATTGAGACCTGATTGATGTTTGAGTGCGTGATTAGTCATGTTTTTTTATAATTTAATTAAGTACTGTGACCTAGTATAACTAATATTTAGTTTAACGGATAAATTTGACTGATAGCTCCCGACCAAGGGATTTTTTTTTCCTACTAACGGTAAATTGCTATAAAAACAAACATTTTTTTATGTATCCACTAAAGTACTGTTGTCGCAGCTCAAGTCATGTAAAATACTACATTCAAATATTATTACTTACTAACCTAGCACCATGATGTTGCTGTCCGAATCCGAAATTCCTTTTGTCGACGAACTAAACACTAAGCAGATCAAACAGTTGCAACAAAGCTGTGCGCAACAGCTGAACTCAGCCGTCATATTCCGTGACTCCCTGCAATCCGGTGGTGAAGGCCCCAGGCTGGCCGTAATCCCTTACGGACGCTACGAAATGGGTTCTGATGCCCGGGAATACGGTCACTCAAGGCATGAATACCCACAACATCTGGTCAGCCTGCGTCAGCCGTTTGCCATCGGTGTTTATCCGGTACTCACTGAAGAATTTGAACAATTCCGGGCAGCGACAGAATGGCAATTACGCAGGGATCTGATCTGGCACAGCGGACGCTTTCCGGCGATTAATCTGCGCATGCAGGATGTACAGCTGTATCTGGAATGGCTCAGTAAACAAAGTGGACAAACCTACCGTTTACCCACCGAAGCAGAGTGGGAATATGCCGCCCGCGCCGGAACTACGACCCCATTCAATCTGGGTGAAAGTGTCAGTTGTAAAAATGTACATTTCAACCCTAACTTCCCCTATCAGGAAGCAAAAGAAAAACGCCGCTGGTACCTGCCGCGCTGCTTTCCCAGTGTCAAGGTCAGTGAGGCCGGTCTGTATGAACCGAACAACTGGGGATTGTATGACATGCATGGCAATGTCTGGGAGTTTACCAGCAGCCACTGGACCCATTCGCATCTGAATGCCAATCGTGACGGCAGCCCAACAGCCAGTGCTGACCCTCACTGGTATGTCACCAAAGGCGGCTCATGGTTTGATGGTGCAATAATGGCGCGTAGTGCAGCGCGGAAAAAGCGTTATCTGGATGAAATGGATACCAACCTGGGTTTTCGTGTCGTACGCGAACTCGACTGGCAGGATTAAATCATTTTCAGGTCAGGCCTGCGCGGTCATATTCCAGTGCCAGACCACCCGGCCTGATATCCTGAATGCGGCCATCGTGCCAGACCAGCTGCCCGTTGACAAGGGTAGAGGCAATCGTTGAGCGGAACTTATAACCATCAAACGGCGTCCAGCCACAGCGTGACAGACTGTTGCTATGCGTTGCCACCCCACCCCTTTCCACATCGACCAGCACCAGATCGGCCCAGTAGCCCTCACGGATATAACCCCGCTTGTGAATATTGAATATCTCCGCCGGGGCATGGCTGGTCTTTTGCGCAATTAGCGGCATGGAGAAAATGCCGTCATGGTAATTCTCCAGCAACGTCAGCAGGCTGTATTGCACCATCGGGATACCGGATGGAGTATCGAAATAACCCTGATTCTGTTTTTGTTCCAGTAACTGGGGGGCATGTCCACTGCCGACCACATCCAGCCGTCCATCCAGCAAGCCCTGGATCAGAGCGGCGCGATCTTCCGCCGTTTTAATCGCCGGATTATACTTAATCAGCGCACCACAGGTCGCGTAGTCTTCATCGCTAAAATGCAGATGTTGCGGGCAAACCGCTGCGGTTATCTTTTTCTCCGCCAGCTCGGCTTCAGACAGCAGCTCCAGCTGGGCAGCCGTGGAGACATGCATAATGTGTAGACGGGTGTCGTATTGTCCGGCCAGTTCCAGTGCCAGCCTGGTTGCAATCATGCATGCGCTTTCACTGCGGATCACAGGGTGAAATTCAAGCGGCACCTGCTCTGCATAAATATTGCGATAGCCTTCTTCATTTTCAATAATGGTTGGCATATCCTCACAGTGGGCACAAACAATCAGTGGCGCATCCCGGAACACGGCTTCAATGCTTTCCCGGTCATCCAGCAGGCGTTCATCATTTTCTGTATCACAACCCAGGTAGATATTTATGCCGCAGGCGGAACAGGGATCAAGTGACTGGATCAGCTCCAGATTATCCCGACCGGCTCCGAGATAAAAACCAAAGTTGGCCCGGGCACGACCGGTTGCCAGCTGTACCTTTTCTTCCAGTGCCGCCAGTGTACGTGTGCCACTGACCAAATCCGGCGAATCCAGAAAGCTGGTGACACCACCTGCCACCGCCGCAGCGCTTTCTGCCGCCATATCCGCAATCAGGGTTTCACCCGGCTCCCGAAAATGCACATAATGATCAATCATGCCCGGCAGCAGGAACTGCCCTTTTGCATCCAGCACCTGTTCCTGCCGGATATCCGCCGCAAAGGCACCACCAATCGCAGCAATCCGCCCGCCCTCAATCAGCACATCACCCTCGGTGATATGGCCTTCATTCACAATCCGTGCATTAACAATTAATAAACGTTCCACAATCCCTCCTTTGCAGCCGTTTTTAGTGCAGACGATCCAGAATCATGAAAGAGCAGTCAAATGGATTTTCAGCATCAGCGGGTCTTTCCTCAAGAAAAGACGACTGCCAATGCAGATGATCATAGTGAGGGAAGCAGCTGTCACCCACAACACTCATATGGATAAGCGTAATATATAAACGGTCGGCTTGCGGAAGAAAATACTGATAAACCTGTGCACCACCGATAATCATTACTTCTTCGGCATCACCTGCCAACGTCAGTGCCTGTGCAGGTGAGGCAGCCAATGCAGCTCCCGGTGCAACAAAGCCCTGATCCCGGCTGATAATAATATTATGGCGCTCCGGCAACGGTTTACTACCCATGGACTGCCAGGTTTTGCGACCCATAACCACCGGTTTCTGCAAGGTATGGCGCTTGAACCAGGCCAGATCCGCCGGTAAATGCCAAGGCATATCACCATCGCGACCAATCACCCGTTCCGGTGTCATGGCCGCGATCATGGAAATCATTACACCAGCACCTTACTTGATCACCCGTAACGAGGGGCGTTTACGCGGTGGCGGATTGTCATCGTCCTCTGCTGCTGATTCATCAGTAACATCAACAGCAGCATCAGTACGCTCATCAATAGCACTAACAGCAGCCAGTTTAGGCTTTTCAGCACCACCGGGTTTTACCTCGCCATCACGCGCCTCATCCTGCTGCTGATACTCACTGTCAGAAAAACTCACCCCTTCCACCGGTGCTTCACGGGCATACAGGGCTTCAATGGCATACATCGGGCAATAGATGTAAAACGATACACCGCCAAAACGGGCACTAAAGCTCAGTGCCTCATCGTCCATCATAAAATCCTGAACCGCCATCGGGCTGATATTCAGGACAATTTTACCGTCTTTAATATGTTGACGCGGCACATTCACCGCCTCGGCTTCCGCATTAACCAGAATATGCGGTGTCAGGTGATTATCGACAATCCAGTCGTAAAATGCACGCAGCAGATAAGGACGTTTGGGTGTCAGACTCATGGCCGGATTGCCTTTTCTGCCTTGCTTAATGAAGCCTGGAAGCCATCACGGGAAAAAATGCGATCCATATATTGCAGGATCGGCTTGCCGGTACCGGCCGGAACATCAATACCGTATTTCGGCAAACGCCATAAAACCGGCGCGATGGTACAATCCACCAGTGTGTAATCATCGCTGAGGAAATAAGGCTTGACGGCAAACACCTCCGCCGCACCCAGGACACTTTGCCGCAGAATTTCCCGTGCGGTATTCGCCGCTTTCTCCTCACCGCTTTCAATATCCGTGACCAGCGAGAACCAGTCACGCTCAATACGGTACAGTGCCAGACGTGAGTGCGCACGGGTCACCGGATCAACCGGCATCAACGGTGGATGCGGGAAACGTTCATCCAGGTACTCCATAATAATACGGGCATCATACAGTACAAGGTCGCGGTCAATCAGAGTGGGAGTTGTATTATAAGGGTTCAGTTCAACCAGGTCGTCCGGCTTGTCATCAGGGTTTACATTCAGAATATCTACCGTGATGTCTTTTTCCGCCAATACAATTCGCACCCGATGGCTATCGGCACAATCCGGGGAAGAAAACAGGGTCATAACAGAACGTCGACTGGAAATGGATGCCATAACTAAACTAGAACTCTCGCTACACATAATAAAAAAGCCACTCCGGCATTTTACACCGGAGCAGCCTCGGGAGGTTATACTAAAAAGCGGTTAATGAACATCCCTCCAGTATTCTTTCTTCAGGAAGTAGGCAACCACTGCAAAGACCACCAGGAACAGAAGCACCCAGACACCGAGCATTTTACGGTGCAGTTGTGCCGGTTCACTGACATAAACCAGAAAGTTGGTCAGATCACGCACCACCTGATTATATTCTGCCGGAGACACACTGCCTTTCTCCACCAGTTTCAGCTCCTTGGTGACATGACCGTGACCATCATCGTGCGTTTCCGCTTCCTGCCAGCCCTGTAGTTCCCACAATACATGCGGCATACCGGCATTTTCAAACACGGCATTATTGACTCCCAGTGGTCGGGAAGGGTCCAGATAAAACGCTTTCAGGAAGCTGTAAATCCAGTCGCCACCCCGGGAACGACCTACCAGCGACAGATCCGGTGGCGCTGAGCCAAAGGCAGCTTCACCGTATTCAGCCGTCATACCGTTTTTCATTAGCTCACCCACTTTGGTCGGATCGCCCTTGGTGCGGGTGAAGATCAGGTTATCCATAACCTGCTTGTCGGTTAACTCCAGATCCTTGGCGACCCGGTTATAACGACTGAAATCCAGCGAGTGACATCCCATGCAATAGTTGACGAAGTACTTTGCCCCGCGTTGCAGGCTGGACTTGTTGTGAATATCAATATCCGCATCTTCCAAGGCAACATTAGCCGATGCCATCACACCTGAGACTGGCAACATGGCCGCACTCAGTGCGAACATTACACTTGCAATAAATTTTTTCATGTTGTCAAACCTCATTCCGTAACCCGTTCAGGAACTGCTTTTTCTTCATTACAGCTGGCCTTGAAGGCTGGCAGTAACAATGTCAGACCGAGATAAATCACAATCAGCGGGAACTGCTTCATTAACTGTGCCGCCTCTTCCGCCGCTTCCGGATTATAGCGGAACACATAGTCATACAGTATGACAACACCCAGCAGAATGACGAACCATTTCAGGTAACTGACCCTCTGTGGATAACTGTGAACCCAGAGTACGGCAAAGAACAGGAAGTAAATTTGTGTCATGCGGGTACCCAGCTCTTTATAAACCGGTGTAACCGCTTCAACGCCCATCCAGCCCAGAACCATGAATACCACAGCAAACAGAATCAGGTTCAGCTTGTGCGCCGTGTTGCGATACCGCCAGGATTTAATCGGGTTGCGATCCAGCCATGGCAGGAAAAACAGCATCACAATCGCCGCAAACATCGCCACCGTACCCCACCACGGATCAGGGATAGCACGCAATACCGTATAGAATGGAGTGAAATACCAGACCGGAGCAATATGTTCCGGCGTTTTCAGCGCATTGGCCGGTTCAAAGTTCGGTTTTTCCAGGAAATAACCGCCCACTTCCGGTGCAAAAAAGACAATGGCGAAGAAACCCATCAGGAATACCACGACCCCCAGAATGTCTTTTACCGAGTAGTAAGGGTGGAAAGGAATACCATCTTTCGGTGCCGTATCGCTCCAGCGATTACCTTTTGGGCCTTCCTTGATTTCAATGCCGTCCGGGTTATTCGAACCTACTGCATGCAGCGCAACAATGTGGACAAAAACCAGTGCCGGCAAGACTAATGCCGGAATAAAGAAATGCAGGGCAAAAAAGCGGTTCAGGGTCGCATCACCCAGTACAAAATCACCCCGGATCCAGACCGACAGGTCATTACCAATCACCGGAATGGTGTTAAACAGATTAATAATAACCTGCGCCCCCCAGTAGGACATCTGGCCCCATGGCAGCAGATAGCCCATAAAGGCGGTAGCCATCAGTGCCACATAAATCACCATACCGATCAGCCACAGCAGTTCGCGCTTACCTTTATAGGAGCCGTACATCAGCGCCCGGTACATATGCAGGTAAACCACAATAAAGAACGCCGAGGCCCCGGTTGAGTGCATATAACGGATAAACCAGCCACCCGGCACATCACGCATGATGTATTCAACAGAAGCAAACGCCAGCCCCGCATCCGGCTTATAGTGAAAAGCCAGAAACAGGCCGGAGAAAATCTGGATCGCCAGCACCAGCATCGCCAGTGAGCCGAAGAAGTACCAGAAGTTAAAATTCTTTGGCGCATAATACTGAGCCAGATGATAGTTCCAGGTTTCCATCAACGGGAAGCGGTCTTCAACCCAACCCAGGAAACCGGTGTAATTGTGTACAGGACGTTCAGCCATTATGCAGTCTCCCCACTTTCACCGATCAGAATGGTCTGATCATCCTTAAAATAGTAAGGTGGTACTTCCAGATTGGAACCCGCCGGTACATTTTTAAACACCCGCCCTGCCAGGTCGAAGCGTGACCCGTGACAGGCACAGTACCAGCCACCTTTCCAGTCGGCTCCCAGATCAGCCGGAGCCACTTCCGGACGATAGGTCGGGGAACAACCCAGATGAGTACAAATACCAACCAGCACCAGATATTGCGGCTTCCGCGAACGATATCCATTTTTTGCATACTCCGGCTGCTGGGAAAGAATATCGGAATTCGGGTCTTTCAACCGACTGTCCAGACCCGGCAAATCCGCCAGCATCTGCTCGGTACGGTTGACCACCCAGACCGGCTTGCCACGCCACATCACACGTAATTGCTGTCCCGGCTGCACCTTGCTTACATTGAACTCTACCGGTGCACCTGCTGCAAGAGCGCGTGCACTGGGAGACATCGATGAAAGAAAAGGAGTTGCAATCGCCGCCACACCGCCTGCACCCACTACCGAGGTGGCCGCGATCAGGAACCGGCGACGGTTTTTATTTACTCCAGAATTTGCCATCGTTAGCTCACTCCCAAAATAATCGAAACTTATACATCAAAATCAGTTAGTTACCGGCATCGGCTTACATCAATTCCGCCCCGGATCTGTTGAGTCGGCGGCGATCATAACATAAATCACAACGACTATACCGGGTTATCCACATCAATATACTGGTGCTGTATTTCAAACCGTTGCGCCAGATGCTCACCCAGTGCCTGAATGCCGTAGCGTTCGGTGGCATGATGCCCCGCTGCAATATAGTGCAGGCCATTCTCACGGGCACTGTGCGTGGTGTTTTCCGAAACCTCACCACTGAGATAGGCATCCGCCCCCAGCTCATGCGCCTTGTCAATATAACCCTGCGCACCACCGGTACACCAGGCAATGCGCCGGATCAGGTGTTCACCACCCTCAATCAGCAACGGTTCACGCTGCAATACGTCAGCAACCCGCTGACCCAACCCGGCCAGGGTCATCGGCTGCTCCAGCAGACCAATGTTACCGACACCCTGCAACTCGTACTGATCCATGATCTCTACTGTACCGATGCCGAGTAATTGCCCCAATCTGGCGTTATTACCCAGCTCCGGATGAGCGTCCAACGGCAGATGATACCCAAACAAACTGATGCCATGCTTGAGCAATGTCATGATACGTTGTTTTTTCATGCCACGGATTACCGGATTTTCATTACGCCAGAAATAACCATGATGCACAAATACTGCATCCGCCCCAACCGCCACGGCAGCATCCAGCAAGCGCTGACTCGCTGTCACACCGGTAACCAGGGTTTTAACCGTTGCTTCACCCTCAACCTGCAGGCCATTCGGCGCATAATCCTTAAAACGCTGAATATCCAGCAGCTGGTTGGTGTATTTTTCCAGCTCGTCCAAATCAACCATGACCCTGCCCTCCCGGCAACTCCCTGAGCTTCGCAATCAGAATGTTCATTTCCTCATCCGTGCCGATGGTTATCCGCAGATATTCCTTAATCCGTGGCTTGTTAAAGTAACGCACCAGGATTCCCTGCGCTTTAAGCTGCTGGTACAGCTTCTCGGCCTCCCCTTCCGGCGGGCGCACAAACAGAAAATTGGTGCTGGAAGGCAGCACGGTAAAACCCAGCGCCCGCAGCTGTGCGGCACAGCGTTCACGGGTCGCCTTTACCTTGGTACAATTTTGTTGCAGATGCGCCCGGTCACGCATTGCTGCTGCGGCACCCGCAATATCCATCCTGCCCAGTGTGTAGGGATGGAAGGAGTTTTTTATCCGCTCCAGCCCCTCAATCAATGCACGATCCCCGACGGCAATTCCCACCCGCAAACCGGCCAGAGACCGTGACTTGGAAAAGGTTTGTACAACCAGTAAATTCGGGTATTGATCTATCAGTGCAATCGCTGACTCCGCTCCAAAATCCACATAAGCCTCATCAATGACCACCACCGAGTCCGGACTTTGCTGCAATAGCTGCTCAATCTGTTGCAATGTCAGTGCCAGCCCGGTAGGTGCATTCGGGTTCGCCAGAATAATACCGCCATTTTCCTGGTTATAATCGTCCGGGTGAATACTGAAATCATCCCGTAACGGTACTTCAACAGCATTAATGGCAAAAAACTGCCGATACACCGGATAAAAACCGTAAGACAGATCCGGATACAGCAAGGGTTTATCATGTTGCAAGAGGCCACGAAAAATATGCGCCAGAACCTCGTCGGAGCCGTTACCGACAAAAACATTGGCGGTATCAATCTCATAATATTCAGCCACTGCCTGTTTCAGCTCTGTTGCACCGGGGTCAGAGTACAGACGCAGGGACTCGCCACCAGCCTGGGCAATCGCCTTTAAGGCTGCAGGTGACGGCGGATAGGGGCATTCATTGGTGTTCAGTTTGATATAACGCTGATCACGGGGCTGTTCACCCGGCACATAGGGTTCCAGTGTGTGAACTATTTCGCTCCAGTATTGACTCATGGTTTATTTACCTGCGTTTAGTTTGTATATCCGGCACAGAAACGGAAAGTATACGGCCTGACAGCGGAATCTGCCGCATAAATTAAACGGAACGGCCAGGCAAACCTGTAAACCCTGCCCTTATCATCCGCCATTATCACTTTTGCAAGATCAGATTTCTGGCACGCTGCATTACAAATACGTTATGATTCGCGGCTATTAAAAATACATAGAGGAACAACACGGTCATGAAACAGATTTTAATAATAGGTTTCTTACTGACGTTAGGGCTTGGCGGTTGTGGCAGCACAGAAACCAACACAACCACCGCCAGAACAACCACGGAAACGGCCAGCAACAACCAGCAAGGCACAACACCACCACCGGCGAATACACAAACGACTGAACAGAAAACGACAGGAGATACCATGTCAAACCCGAAAGTTTTAATCGAAACCAGCAAAGGCAATATTACGGTTGAGCTGAATGCTGAAAAAGCACCGAACACTACCGCCAACTTCATCAGCTATGTCAAGGACGGTTTTTACGACGGCACCATTTTCCACCGCGTTATCCCCGGCTTTATGGTACAGGGTGGCGGCATGAACCCGGACATGAGCGAAAAGTCGAATAAAGGCCCGATTCAGAACGAAGCCAATAACGGCCTGACGAATGATCGCGGCACCCTGGCTATGGCCCGTACCCCTGACCCACACTCCGCCAGCTCACAGTTCTTTATTAATGTAGCTGATAATGATTTTCTGAATTTCAAAAACGAATCGATGCAGGGCTGGGGTTACGCCGTATTTGGCAAGGTCACTGATGGCATGGATGTGGTGGATGCGATTGTTGCGGTTAAAACCGGCAACCACGGTGGTCATCAGAATGTTCCGGTGGAACCGGTGACTATGGATAAAGTAACGGTTATTGAGTAATTTTTATTATTCATGGCAAAATTCGAAAGCGGCTGATTATAGTCGCTTTTTTCCTGATGAGGCAGGCGAGGTTAATTTAATTGCGTAGACTTGGACAAACCATGACAGGTTTGGAGTTTTACATGTTCATCGGACTGGATGGGCTTCCAGTTCCGCTTTAAGCACAGCTTCAGTCAGCTGTTTAATTAAGGGCGTGAAGATACCGTCCTTGTCATTCAGGTTCTGACCGGAACGCAGCGCCTGAATCGCTGCGTCCCTATCAAAATTAATAGGGGTTTTTGCTTGTGTCATCATTGATCTCTCTGGGAGTCTATAGGTTAGTTTAACAACACAGAATTCTGAACACTACCCCGGTTAGCCCATCTTATTCACCCCATTTATTTCATCAGGCCGTCGCCCGTGAAGCACGCTTCCGCTCATGCTCCAGCAGGAACCGCTTACGAATGCGAATACTCTGCGGCGTTACTTCCACCAGCTCATCATCATCAATAAACTCCAGCGCCTGTTCCAGCGTGTAGCGAATCGGCGGTGTCAGAATCAGGTTTTCATCCGTACCGGCAGCACGGATATTGGTCAGCTGTTTCGCCTTCAGCGGGTTTACCACCAGATCATTATCACGGCTGTGAATACCGATCACCATGCCTTCGTACACTTCCTCAGCATGGCCGATAAACAGCTTGCCGCGTTCCTGTAAATTAAACAGCGCATAGGCCAGCGCCTTACCGGTCGCATTGGAAATCAGCACCCCCTTATTGCGCTGTCCGATACGCCCTGGCTTGTAAGGGCCATAATGAGCGAAGGTGTGGTACAACAGGCCGGTGCCGGAAGTCATGGTCAAAAAATCCGTCTGGAAGCCAATCAGACCCCGCGACGGAATCATGTACTCCAGCCGCACCCGCCCCTTGCCGTCCGGTGCCATATTCTGCAGGTCACCACGGCGCAGGCCTAATGCCTCCATCACACTGCCCTGATGCTGCTCTTCCACATCCAGACTGACATTTTCATACGGTTCCTGACGCTCACCATCCACTTCACGGATAATAACCTCAGGGCGTGATACCGCCAGTTCATAGCCTTCACGGCGCATGTTTTCAATCAGGATACCCAGATGCAATTCACCCCGCCCGGAAACGCGGAACTTCTCCGGATCATCGGTCGGCTCCACGCGCAGTGCCACGTTATGCAATAATTCCTGCTGCAATCGCTCCTGCAGGCGACGGGATGAAGTACCGGTTTTGACTTCCTTGCCGGCAAACGGCGAGGTGTTCACCATAAAGGTCATGGTCACAGTCGGCTCATCCACCGACAGCGCAGGCAATGCCACCACATTATCCGGATCACATAATGTATCGGAAATATACAGCTCATCCATGCCGGAAAACGCAATAATGTCACCAGCCTGTACTTCCTTGACCTCAATCCGTTCCAGACCATGAAAGCCGAGCAGCTTCAGCATGCGGCCATTGCGCACCTTACCGTCAGTACCAATCGCCTTGATCGGTGTATTTGCCTTGATGCGACCCTGCTTGATACGGCCAATACCGATAACCCCCAGATACGGGTTATAATCCAGCTGGCTGACCTGTAATTGAAACGGTGCATCTGGATCAACATCCGGAGCTGCAACATGCTCCAGAATAGTCTGGAACAGCGGTGTCATATCCCCTGCAGAGACATCCTCCTCCAGTCCGGCAAAGCCGTTCAGTGCCGAAGCATAAACCACCGGAAAATCCAGCTGTTCATCAGTGGCACCGAGCTGGTCAAATAACTCAAACACCTGATCCATCACCCGTTCCGGATCAGCACCGGGACGGTCAATTTTATTGATCACCACAATCGGCCGCAGCCCGTGGGCAAAAGCCTTTTTGGTCACAAAACGGGTCTGAGGCATCGGGCCATCTACTGCATCGACCAACAGCAGCACCGAATCCACCATCGACAACACCCGCTCAACCTCACCACCGAAATCGGCGTGTCCGGGGGTGTCAACGATATTAATCCGGTACGTGATACCATCTGCCGGATTCAACCAGTTGATAGCTGTATTCTTCGCCAGAATGGTAATCCCGCGTTCCTTCTCTAACGCATTTGAATCCATCACCCGCTCGTCCACTTCGGCACGCGCATCAAAAGTACCAGACTGCTGCAGCAGCTTATCCACCAACGTGGTCTTACCGTGGTCAACATGAGCGATAATAGCAATATTACGAAGATTGTTTATTTTCAGTTGGTTATCTTGCATTTAGAATAATTCTCAAAAATTATGTACATTAATTTGTACTGGAAATTCTGAGTTATTCTACAGGTAAGAACATAAACATACCAAACCCGGAAGGAGAGGGCGCTACACAAAAACACCTAATAAAAGCATAGACAAACTTTATCATTTCGGTTGCTTGCAGTTCGATGCAACTAAATACGAATATTATATAAATTTGTCAACCAACAAGATCTTCCCGACAGCTACATCCTCAAATCCCGCAACAAATACCGAAACCTCTTTTGCACACTCGCCCCATTCACCGACTCCCCGCGATGCCGCCGCCACGTTTTCAGACCGCGTGATAACGCCTCGTCATCAATCGGCGGAGCCAGCGGATTAGCCGCATTCCACGCTCTGGCCGCCGCAATCGCCGCCTGCATACCTTCCTGATCCCGCTCAATATAAGCCTGATAATACCGCGTCAGAATTCGCGTGCGGCGCTGTTTTAAGTAATTTTCATAATTCTTCAGATCATTCGTTTTCTGATAGCGCCGCGCCAGTTTCTCAGCCCCGAACCCCGAAGCCTGCCAGAGTAAATTCCACAAAGTCAACTCATCGGAGTAGGGCAGTCC
>PDRT01000105.1 GCA_002746895.1 Thiothrix nivea | reverse complement strand
TTGAAGCCGGAAGGGAAGCCACCGGAACGGGAAGCCATTATTTTTCTGGATAACCGGTACAATATGGTTTTTTATTGATCAGGCTTGTCTTTATGATACGATCATGGTGGCGCTGTCAGGGTTGGGCAGCGTTTTAACCTGTCGTTCATTTTTACCTTAACAACCGACCAGGCGAAGAATATAAAATTATGCGCGTACTTATTGTTGAAGATAAAGCACCTATCAGGGAACAACTGGCCAGTGATCTGAAGAAAAACGGTTTTACGGTTGATGTCGCAGCAGACGGGGCACAGGGACTGTACATCGCCACGGAATATCCGATAGATATTGCAGTCATTGATTTAGGGTTGCCGCATGTAACCGGGCTGGAAATCATTAAAAATGTCAGGGCCAAGGGACTGGAATATCCTATCGTCACTTTGACTGTGCGGGATCGCTGGGAAACCAAGGTGGAAGTACTGGAAGCCGGAGGTTTATGTCCATGACAATGAAATTACCCTGACCGCTTATGAATATCGGGTGCTGGAACATCTGATGATGCACGCCGGCCAGGTGATTTCCAAAACTCATCTGACCGATAGTCTGTATGAAGAAGACACCGACCGCGACAGTAATGTGATTGAAGTCTTTATTCGTCGCCTGCGTCAGAAACTGGATAAGGATGATACACTCAAGCCTATCGAGACCCTGCGTGGACGCGGCTACCGTTTCACACTGGACTGCCACCGACCTAATAATCAATAATGATGGGTTCACTGCGCAGCCGTCAACTGGTTAGTGGTTTTACCATTATCGTTGTCGGCATACTGATCCTCGGCCTATTGCTCAGTTTCAACCTGCATCAACGCAAGACAGACGCGGTTGCCACCGAGATTGAAAACACATTTTACAACCTGCTGGGATTCCTTCAGTACAATAACGGCATATTCACGATCAATGCTGGCAGTAAAGAGGTTTTTGACTTCATTGCCTCCCGCAAATTACTGACGCATGACAAGGAACGATTTGCCTATATCTGGAGCATGAATGAACAAAAAATAGT
>PDRT01000009.1 GCA_002746895.1 Thiothrix nivea | reverse complement strand
CCTACTGATTACAAGTCAGTTGCTCTACCAGCTGAGCTATTGCGGCGAAGAGAGGCGTATTTTAGCGCGGTTTTTTCAGTTTGCAAGCGTTTATGATGATCGACGTTGAAATTTTCTGCCCTGAAAGGCGGAAAGCATTCCCCTCAGCATACTGACTTCATTTTTTGTGGGAGCTGCCCGCCCGAACAGTCGTCGCATGCGCCGCATCAACAGGCGTGGATTCTTCGGATCAAGATAGCGCGATTCTACCAGTGTGGTTTCCAGATGCTGATAAAAACCTTCCAAAGCCTCGGTTGTGGCGGGCATTTCTTCAGGGTCAGCAGTTATCCTGTCCTGTTTTGCTGTTGGAGTACAGGTCGCCACCCTGCACTCATAGCAAAACAGTTGAATGGCGGCGGCAATATTCAGTGAGAAAAAGTCGAAAGCCATTGGAATATGCGCCAGATACTGACAATATTCCAGCTCTTCATTTGTCAGGCCGCTGCGTTCACGTCCGAATACCAGCGCAATTTTTTGCTGCGACAGGTGTTCGGCAACCAACATGCCACACTCCCGTGCGTCCAGCTGCGGCCAGCTCAGGGTGCGTTCAGAACGGGCACTGGTGCCAATCACGGTCTGACAGTCCGCCAGTGCCGCCGTCAGTGTGTCAAAATGTTGCGCATGATCCAGAATGTCATCAGCCCCGGAAGCCAGTGCCCGGGTTTCCGGTGAGTGAAATCTGTTTGGTTGCACCAGTCGCAAATCACTGATGCCCATGGTTTTCATTGCCCGTGCTGCCGAGCCAATATTACCGGGGTGTGAGGTCTGGATCATGACAATGCACAGATTATCCAGCAGGTTTTCAGGAACAGTCGTCATCGGCTGGCTTATTTTTTCATCATTCGTGATTTTTCCCGGTTCCAGTCGCGTTCTTTTTCGGTAGAACGTTTATCGTGCTTCTGTTTACCCTTGCCCAGACCGATTTCGAGCTTGACCCGGTTGTTTTTCCAGTACATTGCGGTGGGGACAATGGTATAACCCTTGCGATCAATGGAAGCCTGTAGACGTACCAGCTGATGTGCATGTAACAGGAGTTTACGGCTGCGGGTGGCCTCAGCGACGACATGGGTGGAGGCGGACAGCAACGGCGTAATCACGGCATTAAACAACCAGGCTTCACCGTTTTTGAACATCACAAAACTGTCGCGCAGCTGTACACGGCCTTCGCGGATACTTTTGACTTCCCAGCCCTGAAGCACGACACCTGCTTCCAGGGTATCATCAATAAAATATTCATGGCGGGCCAGTTTGTTCAGCGCGATAGTTTTTCCGCCATGAGAGGATTTTTTCTTTTGTTTGGCCATTTGCATTACACTGTTAGCGAAACCACAGGATGATAGCGCGTTACTTTCCCGCTGTGAATGAAAGGTCGCGTTGTTTTTGTTTTAATAACCAAACCGCTGAAGAAAGGAAGGATTGCATGGCAAAAATTAGCCGCAGTGCATTGGTTCCCTACACGCCGGAACAAATGTATGCCCTGGTCGACGGTATTGAGAATTACCCCGACTTTTTACCCTGGTGCCGCAGTGCCAAAGCATTTAGTCGTGATGCGGATCAGGTCAGGGCCAGTGTGGAAATTGCCAAAGGAGTGGTAAATAAAACCTTTACCACCTTGAACCGGATGCAACCCGGCAGGATGATTGAGATGAGTCTGGTTGATGGGCCGTTTAAACAGCTGCATGGTTTCTGGCGGTTTGATGAGCTGGCTCCCGGTTCCTGTAAGGTGTCACTGGATTTGAATTTTGAGTTTTCCAGTAAACTGGTCGGAATGGCCATCGGGCCGGTGTTTAATCAGGTTGCCAATACGCTGGTTGACTCTTTTGTGGAGCGGGCTCAGACGGTATACGGCAAAGGACAGGGTTGATACAGATGGTTGAGATTGAAGTGATTTACCCGCTGCCGAATGAACAGGTTTTGTTTAAGACCCGTGTCGCAGAGGGCGCAACTATCCGTGATGGCATTGAAGCCAGCGGGGTGCTGGAACATTATCCAGAGCTTGATCCGGACAAGCTGAAAGTGGGTATTTTCGGCAAAATGGCCCCGATGAAAACGGTATTACGGGCCAAAGACCGGATTGAGATCTACCGGCCATTGATTGCTGATCCGAAAGAAGTGCGTAAACAACGTGCCGCCGCAGGCAAGCGCATGAAAAAGGGCGGTGGTGATGTATAAACCTCAATCCGATCTGACAGACATTTTCTGAAAATCGGTAGCTGTCAGATCAGATCGGGGTTTTTACAGATTATGATTTTTTTGCGCAAATCATAATGGAGAGGTAATCCATTTGATTTTTATCGCCAGAAAAAGCATTATTCATACCTGAATAGGCATCGTGAGGATTTTTTATAGCCTTCAAGGGTGATACGGTGACATTTTTCCATCCGAACTGCTCAAGGGCTTTTTTATACTGATATGGGCGTACCCTGTTAGGAATGCCGCGGAAATAAAACAGGCGATAAAGCCACTCAGGAAACCGGTAAATATTATTTGGATCTTTCTCCCTGATCCAGCGAGAGTGAGCTTTCAGATCAACTTGTACGGTCAGAATGGCACCTGACTTACACAGTTTGCTCAAATCAGCAATGGTCTTTTCCACATCATCAAAATGCTCAAATGCTGCCTGACTGAAAACCAGATCAATAGTCTCTTCACCAAATGCAGAGACAAGGTCAAAGTCATCACGAATCAAATAATTAAGCCTTGATGGTTCTCCTGCCTTGGAAAGTTCAAGCTGCTTCTCCAACTCCTCGATTGCTAATGCACCCTGTAATGACTCCAGTTTTTTAAACAGTTCTTCGTAAAAACGATTTGGTGAGGATTTTACCAGGTCATTGACGTCACACGCATTGTATCGGGCACAGCCTTTGTAAAGCAGATAGAGACCTGTTCCAAGATCAGAACCCGGCCCCAGCTCCAGGACATTTTTACCAGATAAAGATGTATCTTTACTATAAGCCTTAAGGTAATCTAGCCATCCATTGACAACGCTGATATCGTAGTCAATACAGCGCTGCATCTCTGAAAAACCAAAAGGCTTGGGAGACGAATAACCACGTAATAGACTCTTTATTTTTGCCAGAGCCAGAAAGCCAAGACCTGCTGTGAAAAAAAATGGATTACGTAAAATCATAAATAGTCCTGTCATTTATTGTTTCATTTTTTATCCTGGATAAATAATTTCAAGTACCGGCAATGGTAAATACTTCTGAGCGGCCTACTTCAGCCGAGTTTCGGTAAAAGATGGCGATATACTGCTGCTCCGTTGCCTGGGGGCTAATTCG
>PDRT01000109.1 GCA_002746895.1 Thiothrix nivea | reverse complement strand
CGGGTGCGTGGTGCGGAAATTTCCGGGATTAGTACACTGTTTTCCGGCACCTACATTGGCATGATTCCACGGCGGGGCGAGGGGGAGCTGACTGAGAACAGTCCGGCGTTTTGTTATGAAGGACTGGATGGTGCGCCGGTGATCAAACCGGAGCGACCGGGGCGGGAATTTAAGCTGTTGACTGATAGTATGGGGTCACTGGATGTTGGCTCACCATTGTTCTATAAACAACTGGAGGTAGGTGAGGTCATCGAGTACGATCTGCCCCCCGGCTCGGATAAAATTGAAATCGGCATCTTCATTGATCAACCCTATTATCGCTTTATTAACCAGAATACCCGTTTCTGGAATGCCAGTGGTGCCGAGTTCAAAATGGATTCTGCCGGGGCGGAATTTCGCATGGAGTCACTGACCTCACTGGTGATCGGCGGTATCGCCTTTGATACACCGCGTGATCATGGCGATCATTTGCCGGCCAGTGCCGAGGGTAGCGTGTTTGAGTTGTATCCGGATTCGGATTCCGGTGTTAATGTCTATTGAGCCACAGCGTTTTTCAGAAGAGCTGACCGGGGATGCTGCCAGCGAATTTATGGATACTCTGGTGGCCAAAGGCATGAGGGCAACCTTGCAGAGTGGTAATCTGCTGACCGGGCAGAAATACATCGCGCTGGCTTTTGATGACAAGGCACCGCCGGACAAGATCAGGCGCGGTCAGTTTTATGCTGTATTCCCTACCAGCCCGACACCGGTCGAGGAGTTATCCAGACTGGCGATGGGTATGGCAGAAGATGTGAAAACCACACTGGCCAGTATTCGTCGTTTTATGGAAAGCCGCCAGCTGGATAAAACAGTGGATGGCATGAACCGGGTACTGAACGAGACAGAAACCACGGTCATTGCGGCGCGTAAGGCAATGGTTGATGTCAGTCGCTTGCTGAAAAAGATTGAAACAGAAACCCTGCCGACGCTGAGCGGTGATACCTCGCGGGTATTGCGTCAACTGGATCAAAGAACA
>PDRT01000042.1 GCA_002746895.1 Thiothrix nivea | reverse complement strand
ATATATTCCACCGGTATTCAATGGCCCAAGGCCAACATGACGGCGATAAGAGGCAGCTACAAAAATCGTTTCTGAAGAACGCTGGTAAGCTACGCCCCAGGCAGAACCGATTTGGGCAGTTGTCGCAAAAGGAATGAAATCATCTCCAGACTGACCAATCCGGCCATCCCCCAAAAATGAGTGACGAAAGCCAACAAATCCAGTACGCGCTCCTGATGCACCACCCAGCAGTGGATCACCTGCCAGATACCTTGGCGCACCCATCATCGGATTTGGTATTGAGGAATAATCTGCCGGGTTATGCAGACCCAAATCGACATCAGTACTCTCTTCCGCTACAAATTGCACTGTGGTCTTGGAGTTTGTATTGATAACACTGGGGTACAAGTAACCCGGAATGTTACTGAATATCACCCGAACCTGACCACCAAATGCCCCGACACCTTTTGTTGTTGTCCAGCTACCGTTATCGTCAGTTTGTACGGTTTCCGTTATACCATTATCGCCGGTTACAGTGACAGCAATACCGGCAACACCCGGTTCATTAGTGTCCCGGATACCGTAGCTATTCGGATTTGAACCATTAACAGGCAATTCCCGATAGACTGTACCCGAAACATCAGCATAAACAGGCACAGTGACCAAACATGCCAAGATAACGGCTACCGCTGTTTTTATAGAAAAAAAATTATTATTTTTAGACATAAATCACTCTGAATTTAATTAATGGGAACAATTAAGAACAAATTGACAGGATTATATTTATAAGCACCCCTTACTACCCTGGAACTTGTATCTCAATGTCCGTCGTCGTTACCGACAGCCCGAAATTATTACAAGCCACTGATCGGTATTTGTCAAGATAGCTGCTCGTTTTCACTAGGCAGCACTCTCTAATTTCTTTGCTCCAGATACTTCTGCCTTGTCTGGATTAAGTCGCACGACATCTTCGCGGGGTTCAGTCGCTTTTATTGCCACTCCAGCACTCTGGCCGCACTTGCTGATGCCGGGTTTTTACCAGCCCGAGCCTAATGTGTACCCACTGAGGTGAATCTCTGTTCCCGTATGCAACAGTTGCGGACTCTATAACGACAGGCTTACTGGTTGAAAGCCTGCTTTAGCTGATCAATATAGTGATTCAGCTGTTTGTCCAGCCTGCCGCTTAACTGTGCAATCAGGCGCCTGATCGGGTTTTTTAACTCGGAGGTCTCAGTAAAATTAATGCGGGTGCCACCGGGGACTGCGGTCAATATAACCTGCCGCGTACCCTGTGGAGAAGAACCTTTATCGATCCGGATCAGTAATTCCTTTTTCTCCACCGTTTTCACCTTGCGCAAGGTAACTCTGCCCCCCTTGAGCGGTGTCACGATCCAGCGCATGCCATCATCATCGTCCTTGAGTTGCACACTTTTCAGATCGGTTCGCCATTCAGTCTGGCGGGATAATTCGCTAATCGCTTCCCAAACCGTATCAACCGGTGCCCGGATCAGCTCAACCCGTGTCGCCTGCTGATGCACAGGGATCAGCATACCGAACAGAAAAGGAATCAATACCAGTAAAACACCGGCGACAACAAGAACCCACGACAATATACTTTCCATAATCATTCCCGAGAGAGTGCCAACAACTAACGGCTGCCTGACTTGCAGGACCGCCCGATACGCTACCATACACCGTATACGCCTGCAGTAAATAAATACTTCAGGTTAGAACAGCAAAAAGCCCGCAACAAGGTACGGGCTTTCTCAGGGCAGGCAGAAATATCTGCCTGCCAAAGCAGTTCTTAACTGATGCTTACTTGATCTTTGCTTCCTTGAAGATCACATGCTTACGCACTACCGGGTCGTATTTTTTAAACTCCAGCTTATCAGGAGTGGTACGCTTGTTCTTGGTAGTGGTGTAGTAAAAACCGGTTTCCGCCGTGGAAACCATTTTAATCTTTTCACGTCCGCCTTTCTTAGCCATTATCTACTACTCCGGTTTAAACTTTTTCGCCACGCGCCCGTATGTCAGCAAGAACGGTATCAATACCTTTCTTGTCGATAATACGCATACCTTTCGCAGAAACACGCAGTTTTACGAAACGCTCTTCACTCGCAACCCAAAACCGGTGAGAATGTAAGTTAGGCAGAAAACGACGTTTTGTCTTGTTATGTGCGTGCGATACGTTATTGCCTGTGACCGGACGCTTACCTGTTACCTGGCATACACGAGCCATCGGAACTCTCCAAAACTGCGATTCAAAATACTAAAGGCGCGTAAGGTTAGCAAATCACCTGTCAGCAGGCAACCATAAAAACACGAATTCTTGCACTTCGCTGGCCACACCTGAATAATTTCCAACACCCGCTGCTACGGCTGTGTGTAAACACCCTATATCAGACGGTTCTGCCCCTGTTCCGCTGGCCAACGCGGTAAATCTGCCACATTTGCCAGCTGAGCCTGTACATAACCATGAAACTCCCGCGCCAGTTGCGGTACCTGCTGATTATCCGGCGTATGCAGAAAAACACGTGGTTTTAATCCGGCTTCAATCCAGCGCACAGTTTGTGCAGCCCTCGGCTCCAGCCAGCGTTTATTTTCCGCCACCACCGGATGGCCGATATAACGCAATACAGGAGTCTGTGCCGTGGTATCCAGTTGAACCGGCAGACGCGGCTTGCGCTCATGGGCCTCCTGTGTTGCCTGATCCAGTGCCGGGGCACTGTGTACGGGCCTGCTCTCAAAAATCACTCGATCCACGCCCAGTTCACGCAGGCGGTTATTGTATTCACGCCGCAGATCAGCCTGGATGAAAAAGTCGGCATGGCGAACCTCAACCGCATAAGTGTGATCCCGTGGTAATGAGCGCAGAAAAGCCTCCAATATCGGCAACAACGTTGGGCCAAACGACCCCGGCAGCTGAATCATAAAGCTGTTCAGGCGTTCACCCAATGGTTCCATACGTTGTAGAAACGCTTTCACCTCAGCCTCACAGTGCTGCAATTTCTGATAATGCGTAATGGCGCGCGGAAACTTGAAACTGAACCGGAAATGCGGCGGTGTTGATTCCAGCCAGCGGCTGACCATTTTTTCTGAGGGTACTGAATAGAACGTAGTGTTGCCTTCCACCGCATTGAAAAACTGTGCGTACTGTGCCAGAAACTCAGCCGGTTTGGCATCTGCGGTGAAAAAATTACCTTTCCATTCCTTCAATGCCCAGAGGGGAGCACCGATGTAGTAAGGGGGTGTGTTCATGACAAAATCAATACAAAAAACCGAATAGCCAGAGTGGTATCTTACGTTCGGAACCCACTTCCAGGTTATCAGCAACCACCCAGCCTTGCTCAACATCTTTTAGTTGTTGTAGTGTTTTAGAACGTCCGCCGACTTCAAATACATACTGCTCATCCACAATAAAATCACCGCCCTTGGGATAATTCAGGGTGTGTTGATACGACAGCATGGAAGCAAAAAATGTCTCCCGCAAGGTGCCGGTCTTCGGTTGTTCACAGAATACAGCAAACAGGTTGGTATTATTCAGATACAATCGGTTCACTCTGGCACAGCATCACCATCAACTTCTTCAGCGCATTCACTCTGTCATAATCAAGTGGATACAACGCCGGAATGTCCGTTTCAATCACCTGCGTGGAGGCATTCAGTAAGCGCGGCAAATAGGTTTGCCCAGCCTCAAGATAACATGTTCGGCCAGTTACAATCATTTGATTGCGGTGTACCGCAGAACTCACGGAGCATCAGTGTAGCCGAGATCATCTCCTGAGTCATCGGTTGTCAAGGTGGCGGGAATTACTCCACCACCTCAGCCTCAACAATTTCTGTAAATGTCAGCTTATCATCACTGACATCAACGGCAATCGTCTCACCCGGCGCAAACCGCCCTGCGAGGATTTCCTGTGACAACGGGTTTTCCACCCTGTTCTGGATCGCCCGTTTCAAAGGCCGCGCACCGTAGACCGGATCAAAACCGGCTTCGGCAATCAAATCCATCGCCGCATCAGAGAAGGTCATATGCAACTCACGCGTTGCCAAACGTTTACGCAGGCTATTGAGTTGAATATCTGCAATCTGCCGGATTTCAGCACGGTTCAGCGGATGGAAAACCACGGTTTCATCAATCCGGTTGATGAATTCAGGACGGAAATGCGTACTGACAATTTCCATTACCGCTTCCTTCATCTGTTCATAGTTTTCCTCACCGGCCATATCCTGAATCACATTCGACCCCAGATTCGAGGTCATCACGATCACCGTATTACGGAAATCCACTGTGCGCCCCTGACCATCGGTCAGCCGCCCGTCATCCAGCACCTGTAACAGCACATTAAACACATCGGGATGTGCCTTTTCGATTTCATCCATCAGAATTACCGAATAAGGCCGCCGCCGCACCGCCTCAGTCAGATAACCACCTTCCTCATAGCCGACATATCCCGGAGGTGCACCGATCAGCCGTGCCACCGAATGCTTCTCCATAAATTCGGACATATCAATCCGCACCATTGAGTCATCAGTATCAAACAGAAACTGTGCCAATGCTTTAGTCAGTTCTGTCTTGCCCACCCCGGTCGGGCCAAGAAACAGGAAAGAACCACTGGGCCGCTTCGGATCGGACAGACCTGCCCGCGCACGACGAATGGCATTCGACACGGCAACCACTGCCTCGCTCTGTCCAATCACCCGCTGCCGCAGCTGATTTTCCATTTCCAGCAACTTTTCCTTCTCAGACTCCATCATCTTACTGACCGGAATACCAGTCCAACGCGCGACAATGTCAGCGATTTCTTCCTCGGTCACCCGATTCTTCAGCAGGACATTTTTCCTGCCTTCATCACTGGCCTCATCGGCCTTCTGCAACTGCTCTTCCAGGCCCGGAATGGTGCCGTACTGCAACTCTGACATCCGTGCCAGATCACCGGCCCGTCTGGCCGTTTCAAACTCAATCCGCGCCTGATCCAGTGCTTCCTTGATATGCGTGGTGCCTTGCATGGCGGCTTTCTCTGCTTTCCAGATTTCCTCCAGATCTGCATATTCCCGTTCCAGCTTGTCCACCTCTTCCTGCAAGGTATCCAGACGCTTTTTAGAGGCATCATCCTTTTCTTTTTTCAGTGCCTCACGCTCCATCTTGAGCTGAATCAGCCGCCGGTCAAGAATGTCCAGGGCTTCCGGCTTGGAATCAATTTCAATCCGAATCCGTGATGCCGCCTCATCAATCAGGTCAATCGCCTTATCCGGCAGGTTCCGGTCAGTAATATAACGATGAGACAAAGTCGCCGCTGCAATCAATGCCGGATCTGTAATCTCCACCCCGTGATGCACTTCATACTTTTCCTGCAAACCACGCAGAATTGCCACGGTGTCTTCCACCGATGGCTCATCGACAATAATCTTCTGGAAACGGCGCTCCAGTGCGGCATCTTTCTCCAGATACTCACGGTACTCATCCAGCGTGGTGGCACCGACACAGTGCAGCTCACCCCGCGCCAGTGCAGGTTTGAGCATATTCCCGGCATCCATTGAACCTTCGGCCTTACCCGCGCCGACCATCATGTGAATCTCGTCAATAAACAGAATGATATTGCCGTCTGACTTGGCAATGTCACTCAGCACGGCCTTCAGCCGCTCTTCGAAATCACCGCGGAACTTTGCCCCGGCCAGTAATGCGCCCAGATCCAGCGACAGTAGCCGTTTTCCCTTCACGCCTTCCGGCACCTCACCGTCCACAATCCGCTGTGCCAGACCTTCTACCAGTGCAGTTTTACCTACACCCGGCTCACCGATCACAATCGGATTGTTTTTCGAACGCCGCTGTAAAATCTGCACCATGCGGCGCACTTCTTCATCACGACCAATGATCGGGTCAATTTTGCCCTGCTCAGCCCGCTCAGTGATATCAATGGTGTACTTTTCCAGTGCCTGACGCTGATCTTCCGCGTTCGGATCATTGACCTGCTGTCCACCGCGCATGGATTCAACAACCTGCTCAACAGCCGGTTTAGTCGCACCGCATTCGCGCAGAATATTGCCTAACTGCCCCTTGCTATCCAGCGCCGCCAGTACAAACAGTTCAGATGAAATGTACTGATCATTATGCTTTTGCGCCAGCTTATCGGTGGCATTCAGCATTTTGTTCAGCTCACCGGAGACATGCACATCCCCGGCATCACCCCCGGATACACTTGGCATGTGATCCAGCACCTCACCCAGCTTGGAACGCAGCTGATTGACATTAGTGCCCGCCTTGGTCAACAGGCCACGGGACGAACCGCCCTCCTGATCCAGTAAGGCCACCATCAGGTGTACCGGTTCAATAAATTGATGATCACGCCCCAGTGCAAGGGACTGGGCATCCTGGAGTGCCAGCTGAAACTTGCTGGTTAATTTATCCATTCTCATATTGGAATTACCCTATGTATATTTTTGAATTAATTAGATATATGGGGTAATTCGTCAGGAAATCAAGTTTGTAAAGACAACTTTGCCAGGGCATGAATTCAGTACCTACGTCCCAGAGTCATCCGATGGTAATGTTTGTTCATAACAGACCTGTTTTTTTGTGTGAGAGCCTGTCTAAGATCTTTTCAGCAATAACACTAAAAATGCCAGACGAACAAAGCTCAAACGGGTGTTGAGTTTACGTTCGACATTCTTCCAAAGTCGCCTGCATTTCTCCAGTCATCCGAAAGAACAATTGAAGGCAAGCGTGATACTCTGATTGAACAACTGGAGCGACGGATGCGTCAACGCATTGAAACCGAAGAGGTATTTTCGATTCGCTGGTCAGTGGTGTAAGGTTTACATCCGCGTAAAGGCAGCTTGCAAACAGGGGTCAGCCTTATTAAAGCGATCTCAGCACTCGGCGCAAGGCCATTTTGAAGGAGAAGCTGCGTGCAAAATATCGTGGTAGATAGCGGGCCGTTTATTGCTTTATTTGACGGCCATGATCGTTATCACCAGCAGGCTGTTCAATTTATCCAAAATATTCAGGGACGGCTCCATACCAATATTGCAGTGATTACCGAAGTGGTTCATCTGCTGGATTTTTCGCAACAGGCCCAGAAAGCTGTAAAAACCCCAATCTGATCTGACATTTCCTCTTGCAAACCAAATGTACTAGCTAGAGCCGGATTCAGGCTAATGAAACTCCGCCAGCTCCTTAATATGTGCCGTGGCACTGCGCCCCAGTGACGACAGGTCATAGCCTCCTTCCAGACAGGATACCACCCGGCTTTCGCCATGATCTCGTGCAATCCGGCACAGTTCACGGGTGATCCAGACATAATCCGTTTCGACCAGGTTAAAGCCCCCCATGTCATCTTCCATATGCGAGTCAAAACCGGCAGAAATAATAATCAGTTGTGGTTTGAAGGCTTCCAGTCGCGGCAGCCATTTTTCACTGACCTGATCCTGCCATTCCGCTGAGCGGGTGCCTGCTTTCATCGGTAAGTTGATGATATTGGGATAATCGCTGTCTGCCCCTTTATAGGGATAAAACGGATGCTGAAACGAGGAACAGAACAATACCCGTGGCTCACCGATAAAAATTTCTTCGGTACCATCGCCATGATGCACATCAAAATCAATAATTGCGATACGCTCCAGCCCGTATTCAGCCATTGCATGCGCCGCGGCAACTGCGGCATTATTAAAAATACAGAACCCGGCAGCCATCGCCCGCCCGGCATGGTGTCCCGGTGGACGACCCAGACAGGCGGCGTGTTTATGCGCATCACTCATGACCAGATCCGTTGCCATTACTGCTGCCCCGGCAGAATACAACGCTGCATCCAACGAGTGTTCATTCATCCCGGTATCACCGTCCAGTATCGTCTGTTCACCGGCAGCCGGAGCGGTATCAAAGACCCGTTGCACATAATCGTGATCATGTACCCGCTCCAGATGATCACGGCTGGCTGGTGTCGCATCATAGTGACGACAAATCCAGTCCACACCGGACATAATCAGCTGGTTATTTATTGCATCCAGACGATCCGGTGCTTCGGGGTGATGGAGAGTGCCATTATCATGCAGGGCACATTTCTGGTGACTGATTACGGCGACGGTCATAGGCAATCCACGGTAGTTGAGTATCAGTTAGGTACTATTGATAACATGAATGGTGAGTGTCCAGCAATTGAAAATTGAATTGAGCTGCCTCCAAACTCACTTGTCCTTATGATAAATTGTAAAACACCAGACCTAATCTGACAGTCACCGATTCTTACAGATAAAATGTCAGCTTTGGCTGCCATGTCAAAACCTTTCGGTTACTTTTTCCTTTGAGGAGGCGCATACAACTTCGCCGGATCAACCAGCGGCTCGCTGTCAATGACTACCTCATCCGCATTGGCATGATAAAAGAAGCAATGCCGCCGCCCCGTGTGGCAGGCTGCTCCCTGCTGGTCGACCAGCAGTAAAACTGTGTCCAGGTCACAATCGAAACGCAGATCTTTCAGCATCTGAACCTGTCCGGATGTTTCACCCTTGCGCCAGAAGCCTTGCCGCGAACGTGACCAGTAACAGACGCGACGGGTTTCCAGGGTTTCTTCGATAGCCGCCCGGTTCATCCAGGCCACCATCAATACTTCACCGGTATCAAACTGCTGGGCAACAGCAGGCACCAGACCCGCTTCGTTGTATTTAAGCTTGTCCAGCACTTCAGACAGTGCCTGCCGTTTAACTTCCGTCATTCTCAGATCACCTGGTCTTCTGTTTTACGCTCGTAACCACGTTTGGCCAGCTTTTCCAGATACTCCGCCCAGTATTTCTCCTGGTTCTCACCCAGATCGTACAACAGGTTCCAGTCGTACAAACCGCTGTCATGATTATCATCGAACACCAGTTTCACCGCATAATGGCCGATCGGCTCAATGGCAGTAATATTGACATTTTCCTTGCCGACTTGCAGTGTTTCCTGTCCCGGCCCGTGACCGCGTACCTCCGCTGAGGGGGAGTAAACCCGCAGATATTCACAGCTCATCACATGGGTTTTGCCATCCGGCCAGCTGATCTCCAGCTCGCGTGATTGCTGTTTCAGGGTTAAATTAGTAGGCGTTGTCATTATTGACTCTCTTATCGTTGGTTCTTTTATAAAATATAACGGCTCAAATCTTCATCCTTGATCAGTTCACCAAGAGTGGAATCCACATAGGCTGCATCAATGACTTTGCTATCGTCACAATCCGGTGCTTCGAACAGGACCGTTTCCAGCAGACGCTCAACCACTGTGTGCAAACGTCGCGCACCGATATTTTCAGTCCGCTCGTTGACATCAAAGGCAATCTCGGCAATCCGTCGTACCCCTTCCGGCAAAAATTCCAGCTTCACGCCCTCTGTGCTTAGCAGGCCAACATATTGTTCGGTCAACGAGGCATCCGGCTCGGTCAGGATACGCTCAAAATCATCTGCGGTCAGTGCCTCCATTTCGACACGAATCGGCAGCCGCCCCTGTAATTCCGGTATCAGGTCTGCAGGCTTCGACAGGTGGAAAGCACCGGAGGCAATAAACAGAATGTGATCGGTCTTCACCATGCCATACTTGGTATTCACCGTAGAACCTTCAATCAGAGGCAGAAGATCACGCTGCACACCCTCACGGGATACATCTGCACCACTGCTCTGGCCACTACGCACCACCTTGTCAATCTCGTCCAGGAAGACGATGCCGTTGTTCTCAACCGCATCCAGTGCCTTTTGTTTGAGTTCCTCCTCATTAACCATCTTGTGCGCTTCTTCTTCAGTCAGCACTTTCAGTGCGTCCCTGATTTTCATTTTGCGTTTACGGGTTTTCTGGCCACCCATGTTTTTAAACATACCCTGTAGCTGGCTGGCCATTTCTTCCATGCCCGGCGGTGTCATGATTTCCACGCCCATGCTTACTGCGGCGATTTCAATCTCGATTTTCTTATCATCCAGCTTGCCTTCACGCAGTTTCTTGCGGAATTTCTGCCGGGTCGGGTTCTGCGCTGTTTCAGTACCCGGTTCTTCCTCATCCGCCGCCAGCCATTCATTGACGGAAGTTTCCTTTTTCGGGCCGGGCAACAGGGTATCAAGAATACGTTCTTCCGCTGCTTCCTCCGCACGGAATTTAACCTTTTCCACGGCCTGTTCACGCAGCATCTTCACCGCAACATCCGCCAGATCACGGATAATGGAATCGACTTCCTTCCCTACATAACCGACCTCGGTAAATTTAGTGGCTTCGACCTTGATAAACGGCGCATTAGCCAGTCTGGCCAGGCGGCGGGCAATTTCGGTTTTACCCACCCCGGTCGGGCCAATCATCAGAATATTTTTCGGTGTCACTTCCGGACGCAGCGTCTCATCCAGCTGCTGTCGCCGCCAGCGGTTACGCAACGCAATCGCCACAGAACGCTTGGCTTTATCCTGACCAATTACATGCTTGTCCAGCTCCTGGACGATTTCACGGGGTGTCATAGTCGACATGGTTACAGCTCCTCAATGGTCAGGCTATTATTACTGTAGATACAAATATCAGCCGCAATATTCAGCCCCTTTTCAACAATCTCACGGGCGGATAACTCGGTATTTTCCAGCAGGGCACGTGCCGCAGACTGGGCAAAGGCACCACCGGAACCAATAGCAATCAGGTCATGCTCCTGTTCCACCACATCACCGTTGCCGGTAATCAGCAATGAGGCATTTTCATCCGCCACAATCAACAATGCTTCAAGGCGGCGTAACATGCGGTCGGTGCGCCAGTCTTTGGCCAGCTCGACCGCAGCACGGGTGAGATTACCATTGTGCTGCTGCAATTTTGCTTCGAAGCGTTCAAATAAGGTGAAGGCATCTGCCGTGCCCCCGGCGAAACCGGCCAGTACCTTATCATTGTAAAGACGGCGTACCTTGCGGGCATTGCCTTTCATAACGGTATTGCCCAGGGTGACCTGGCCGTCACCACCGACGACCACCTTGCCATGCCGACGGACGCTCAGAATGGTAGTGCCTCTGTATTGTTCCAAAACCGGACTCCCGATCATTATTGATCATTGTGGAAGCTGGAAACGTCCAGCTTGTGAGTGAAATCTTTATTTAAGCGTATGCGCGTTACTGTATAGAACCCTTTTAATAGGGGGTTTAATGCATTTTTCAAGACCCTGTGTCGCACAGTATATTTTATTTAGGGTCAGCCCTTACTACAATCGGTGATATGAATTACAATTTACGCCACTTTAATTTGCACAAAAGGACTTCCAAATCAAGTGGCAGACGATTAGTATTGCCGCCTTTGCCGGGTTTTTTCCTTTTGGGGTGCAAATCACGGCAGACCCGTCCGGCAGGCAAGGCTTCCGGATAACCGGTTTATCTGCCACAACGGATCGGGGCTGATGACCAGCAGGCGATTGTATTTAAATGAGAAACTAGACAATGACGGACTTAAGTAAATACCGGAATATCGGTATCTTCGCGCACGTTGATGCGGGAAAAACCACCACAACTGAACGTATCCTCAAATTAACCGGCAAGATTCATAAAATCGGTGAAGTCCATGATGGTGCGGCCACCACTGACTTTATGGAACAGGAAGCAGAGCGTGGGATCACCATTCAGTCCGCTGCAACGACGGCCTTCTGGAAGGATCACCGTTTAAACATCATCGATACTCCCGGACACGTTGACTTCACCATCGAGGTTTACCGTTCCCTGAAAGTACTGGACGGGGGCGTGGGTGTATTTTGTGGTTCCGGTGGTGTGGAGCCGCAATCAGAAACCAACTGGCGCTATGCAAACGAATCCGAAGTGGCCCGTATTATCTTCGTCAACAAGCTGGACCGGATGGGTGCTGACTTCTACCGTGTCGTTGATCAGGTCAGAAACGTACTGGCTGCCAACCCGCTGGTCATGGTATTGCCGATCGGTATTGAGGAAGAGTTCACTGGTGTGGTTGACCTGCTGACCCGCAAGGCATGGATCTGGGACGACTCTGGTGATCCAATGAATTACCATCTTGAAGATGTGCCTGCGGATATGGTTGACAAGGTCGAAGAGTACCGTGAGCAGCTGATTGAAACCGCGCTGGAACAGGACGATGAGCTGATGGAAGCCTATCTGGAAGATGGTACTGAGCCTTCTCTGGATGAGATTAAGCGCTGTATCCGTAAGGGAACGATCAAGCTGGACTTCTTCCCGACTTATTGCGGTTCGGCGTTCAAAAATAAAGGGGTTCAGCTGGTGCTGGATGCCGTGGTTGATTATCTGCCTGACCCGACGGAAGTTGACCCACAGCCTGAAGTTGATCTGGAAGGCAATGAAACCGGTAATTTCGCCATTGTTGATCCGGATGGCCCACTGCGTGCATTAGCGTTCAAGATTATGGATGACCGTTTTGGTGCACTGACCTTTACCCGTATTTATTCCGGTCGCCTGAAGAAAGGTGACACGCTGCTGAATACCTTCACCGGCAAGAATGAGCGTATTGGCCGTATGGTTGAGATGCACGCCGATGAGCGTAACGAGATTGATTCTGCACAGGCGGGTGACATTATCGCACTGGTTGGTCTGAAGAACGTACAGACCGGTCACACCCTGGCTGATGTAAACAATCCGGCAACACTGGAACCAATGGTATTCCCTGATCCGGTTATCTCGATTGCTATCGCACCGAAGAACAAGGGTGCGGCGGAGAAGCTGGGTATCGCGCTGAACAAGATGATGCAGGAAGATCCGTCTTTCCGTGTGGAAACAGACGAAGACTCCGGCGAGACTATCATCAAGGGTATGGGTGAGTTGCACCTGGATATCAAGGTGGATATTCTGCGCCGTACCCACGGTATTGATGTTGAGGTGGGTAAACCGCAGGTTGCTTACCGTGAGTCGATCACGCAGCGCACTGAAGACAGCTACACGCACAAGAAGCAGTCCGGTGGTTCCGGTCAGTTTGGTAAGATTGATTACGTTATTGAACCGAATGAGCCGGGTGCCGGTTTCGAGTTCGAGTCTGTAGTGACGGGTGGTAACGTGCCACGTGAATTCTGGCCAGCTGTTGAGAAAGGTTTCAAGACCAGCATGGAGACCGGTGTACTGGCCGGGTTCCCGGTAGTCGATGTCAAGGTAACGCTGGTTGACGGTGGTTTCCACGCGGTTGACTCCTCGGCGATTGCCTTCGAGATCGCGGCAAAAGGAGGTTATCGCCAGACCATGCCCAAGGCTGGCCCGCAGATGCTGGAGCCGATCATGAAGGTGGATGTGTTCACCCCGGAAGATCACGTCGGTGATGTTATCGGTGATTTGAACCGTCGTCGTGCGATGATCAAGTCCCAGGAAGCCGGGCCGACGGGTGTTCGTATCAAGGCGGATGCACCACTGTCCGAGATGTTTGGTTACATTGGGGATCTGCGTACCATGACTTCCGGTCGTGGTCAGTTCTCAATGGAGTTTAACCACTACGCTGCGTGTCCGAAGAATGTGGCTGAAGAAGTCATTAAAGAGACGCTGGAGCGCAAGAAAGAACAGGGTTAATCTGTATAAAAACTACTGAAATTCCGGCTTTCCTTATAGGAAAGCCGGAAATATTACCGATAGTAAGGTAAATCAACGTCCGCGCACGAAACGACGCACTTCCGCTAGGTGTCGGCGGCTGACTTCCAGTTGATCCTGCACCTTGTCCAGCGTGATCTGGGTACGGCCAATTTCGGACTTGGTCAGCCCGGTAATACGGCTTTTCGCCACCAGTGCATTGCGGTGGATACGGATAAAACGATCCGCCAGATCACTTTCCAGTGATTTTAATGATTCCTCAATGATAACTTCCCCGCCATTGTGGCGTACCGTGACATATTTCTGATCCGCCTGGAAATACACCACATCCTCAATCGGGATCAATTCCAGGTTACCGCGCATGCGGGCACAGATATGTTTACGGGAGGAGCGCTGACCTTCATGCCGTTCCAGCATCTCCAGACGCTGTACACGATTTAAAGAGCGGGCCTGTTCCAGACTTTGTAATAGTTGTTCTTGTCTTATTGGTTTCATGAGATACCCTGTTGCTTTTGTTGAAAACGCTTCTAATGCATATTCACCATACGCTGTGGTGAAGATGACGGCTGGCGGGTTTTCCATCTCTGATAAATTTCTTGCGGACTCCAGCCCGTCCATACCGGGCATGGAAATATCCATCAGAACAATATCAGGCTGGAAACGCTCCACCTTTTTAATGGCCTCGACCCCGTTTTCGGCTTCGGCACAAACTTCGTAGTCGGCACAACGCTCAATGAGTCCCTTGATGCGCTCGCGGGCAAATTCCTCGTCATCGACAATCAGAATCTTTATAGACATTTATTATTTCTCCTTGGGGATGGAGAAGGACACACGATACTGCTGGGGTAATTTTTGTATTTGCAGATTCGCGCGACCTCCATAGGCTAATTGAAGTCGATTTTTCATATTTTCCTGGGCAATATGATTCCCTTTCTGATGCGTGGAGACACCCTCCGGCGGTAAAGGGTTGGTCACTGAAATTGCCAGGTGATCTCCTGCATCATATAAACTGATAGTCAGAGTTCCGCCATCTTTTCTGGGTTGTATACCATGATAAATGGCATTTTCGGCTAAGGGCTGCAGGATCAATGGCAGTATTTCCATGTCGAATGGCAAGGTATTGCGATCCATGTCCCAGACCACGGTCAAGCGACGCTTACCCAGGCGTAAGGCTTCCATGCGCAGATAACGCATGGTGACATCCAGCTCTTCCTGCAGGGAAATCCGTGAGCGTCTGTCCAGTGTAGTGCGCATAATATCGGCCAGATCAAGAATGGCATTCTCTGCTGTGTCCGGGTCTTTATGCACCAGAAATGCGATGGTATTCAGACTGTTAAACAGAAAGTGCGGGCGCATACGGGATTGCAGGGCCTCATATTTGGCACTGGAATCCGCTTCAACAGAGGCTTCCCACTGATCCTGAATATAAAAATAGCGCAGCATAACCAGTGTAATAATCAGACTGATCAACAGGTTACGCAGCACAAATAACAGATCAAAACCCTCGCCCGGACGCAGCAGCATAATCCCCATCCACGATGCTGTCAGGGTAAACAGCAAAACCACTCCGGTAACAATAAAGGCGGCCAGATAGGCATTCGGCGGCAGATAAACACGGTTAATCATACAGATAGACAATACCGAGGCCAGCACCACCCACAAGGTAAACAGTGCATATAAACCAAACGCTATCATCAACCCGGAAAAGTCCGGTGCCACAATCAACGCCAGCACAAACGCCAGCGAAACAGCAACCAGCAGCATGCGTACCAACGCTTCCGGCAGGCACAGGTTCGGCAAATAACCCAGTGTTTTAGTGACAGATGACGGCATTTATTGGCTCTTTTTATCAGTCCCACTTACTGTCACAATGGGCCATGACAGCAGTGATCACTTATTTGTTAGTATTATTATTTTTATATTTGAGTCGAATATATCGACCATTTATGTTTTCATTAAGTCTACGCTATGCGGCTTACTTTCCGCTTAAGAGTCAAAGGATTCTTCCACAGGAAGATAATGTTCCGCAACTTTTTTTGCTAACCTAATGATAATTCAGCAATAATGTCCGAAGAAAAATCCAACTCTCCGATGGAAACCAGTCCCGCAGATAAACTCTGGGGTGGCCGTTTTGCCGAATCAACCGATGCTTTCGTCGAAGAATTTACGGCCTCCATCAATTTTGACCAACGCCTGTATAAACATGACCTGCAAGGCTCACGGGCCCATGCCCGTATGCTCGGCAAGGCCGGTATTCTGCCACCGGAAGATGTTGATGCTATCCTCACCGGCCTCAATGAAATCGAAGCAGATATTGCAGCCGGCAATATTGACTGGAATGTCTCACTCGAAGACATTCACATGAATATTGAGGCCCGACTGACCGACCGCATCGGTATTGCCGGGAAAAAGCTGCATACCGGACGTTCACGGAACGATCAGATTGCCACCGATATTCGCCTGTGGCTGCGGGAACAGATTGATGGTATCAGTCACGAGATTCGCCGCCTGCAAACGGCATTGGTCGATCTGGCGGAGCGTGAGGCCGATACCATTCTGCCGGGCTTCACGCACCTGCAAGTCGCCCAGCCCATTACTTTTGGTCATCATATGCTGGCCTGGTTTGAAATGTTGCAGCGTGATTATGAGCGCCTGCAGGATTGCCGTAAGCGGGTTAATGTCATGCCACTGGGTGCGGCAGCGCTGGCGGGAACCACCTACCCGATTGAACGTGATTATTCTGCAGAATTACTGGGGTTTGCATATCCGGCCCGTAACTCATTGGATGCTGTCAGTGACCGTGACTTTGCCATTGAATTTAATGCCGCTGCCGCGTTGATCATGATGCATCTGTCACGTTTCTCAGAGGAGCTGGTGGTCTGGACATCGGCACAGTTTGATTTCATCCGCCTGCCGGATCGCTTCTGTACCGGCTCCTCCATTATGCCGCAGAAGAAAAACCCGGATGTACCGGAACTGGTACGCGGCAAAAGCGGACGGGTGTACGGCCACCTGATCTCGCTACTAACCCTGATGAAGAGCCAACCACTGGCGTACAACAAGGATAACCAGGAAGACAAGGAGCCGTTATTCGACACTGTGGACACGCTGTTTGGCAGTCTGCGGGCTTTTGCCGACATGATGCCACATATCCAGCCAGGCGCAGAGAAAATGCGGCAGGCGGCGATGCAGGGCTTCTCGACCGCAACTGATCTGGCGGATTATCTGGTGGTTAAAGGCCTGCCCTTCCGCGATGCTCATGAGGTGGTTGGCAGTGCGGTGGCGCTGGGTGTGGAAACCGGACGTGACCTGAGTGAAATGACACTGGCAGAATTACAGCAGTTTTCCGATATTATTGATGCTGATGTGTTTGAGGTGCTGACACCGGAAGGCTCGGTGGCTGCCCGTAATCACCTTGGTGGTACCGCTCCGGAGCAGGTGCGATATCAGGTCAGTCAGGCTCGAAAACTCATCGGCAATTCATGTGCAGAAACTCAGACCTGACATTTCACGCAGATACTCTGAGTAGCTAAGCGAGCTATTAACCGGGCATGTCCCTCTTGCCCGGTATTGCCAGATTCCGATTTGACTTGACCGAAAACCACCTGCCCAAACTTGGTTCAGGCACTAATCTTCTGACTGCTGCGGCAATGGTAAGGTGCCCTTTTGCACAATGCGTACACTGCCATCATTCTGTACTGCACCTAACTCTCCCAACGACGTTTCCAGCGCCGCTCCCACCAGCGGGTCAGCATTACCAGCGGCTTTCACCTTGACTTCCAGCTCATAATCACCGGCAGGCTCGACGTTAATAAAGCCATCCAGCACTACTGCGGTTTCCTTTGACAATAATTCAATCGCCAGTGCATGATTATCCTGATCACCTCTGATTTTCGCTTCATAACGCCCGCCAAGATCCATTTGCACGGGTTTAGCAATCTTACCATCATCCCACAGCAAACGCCCATTTGCGACCGGAATCTGTTGCCGATCCCAGGTAATATCATCCAGATTGGCGATCATGGTACCTTCCAGCGTAACAGGCAGTTGGGTACCCTGCGGTGTCAACTGGCCCATATTGGCAGCATCCAGTTCAGCATGCAACGGTGAGCAATGCAGATTCTGCATTACCGAGATGCCGCACTGCCCCCGTAGTTGCACTGTTCTGACTTTGGCCTCCATATCTGCGGCCAGATAACCGGTCAGCAGTTTCTTCGGTGCAAATGTCCAGCTCAGATCATTCACGACCATTTTGGGTGTGGTCAGGCGTTGTACCTGGCCCTGCCACAAACTGCCGCTGACTCCGGCAAATTCCAGCCCCGGATTCCGTTTCGCCAGCTGTTGTGCCACCATCGGCAACGGGGTCAGGGTTATCAGCGAAACCGCAAAACTGCTCAGTCCTGCAAATGTCCAGAATAATTGTTTTTTCATCGCTCCAGTGTCACCTGTACATTGGTGAGTCCGACGGTTTTACTCGGAACCAGTGCCATATTACTGACCTTGATATTATGTTGATGCTCCATCGCTCCGATAAAATTAATCAGCGCATCGAACGGTGCCTTGTCCATGCGCAGGCTGACGATATCCTTGCTTTTGGCTTCCGAACGCAAGCCAACATTACTCTGATTATCCAGCTTGAAGCGCCTTAGCAGCGGGTTGGCCAGCAATTGCACACTGGTTGAAGTATCCACGACCTTTTCATTCTGCTTTGCCTGTTCCAGAAACTGCACCTGTTGCTGTGCCTGTTTGATGAACTCACGATCTTCGATGGTCAGTTTAATATCCCGCTCCAGCCCCGCCTGATAGCTCACCAGTGGCCTCCAGCCGTAAAAATAGGCCAGCAGCGCCATCAATACAAAGCCACCTGCCAGTACCAGTGTGCGCTCACGCTCAGATAATGCGCTAAACCATGCCTTCATGATTGTGCCTCCAGTGTCAGGGTTGCCTGCGCACCCTC
>PDRT01000041.1 GCA_002746895.1 Thiothrix nivea | reverse complement strand
TTTTAGCCATTATCACGGTTTTATGGATTGTTTCCGCCTGCAGCACTGTATCCGGGCCGGTGGTGTCCGGCTTCAGTGGTATGCAGGGTATGCTGGCGGTTCATAATCAGGTGCGGGGACGACTGGGTTTACCGGGGCTGAGTTGGTCGGAAGAACTAACCGCGTACTCTCAGGAATGGGCAAATTATCTGGCTGGCAGTCACCGTTGCCGCATGCGTCATCGGGCGGATGCCGGGAAGAATCACCGCAATTTCGGTGAAAATCTGTTCTGGGCCAGTCCATTACGCTGGTCCGATGGTCGGGTCGAACCGCAACAAATGACGGCAGCGACGGTGGCAAGGGACTGGGCATCTGAAATGCAGGATTATCGTTATGCAACTAACAGCTGTCGTTCTGGTGCGCAGTGCGGACACTACACGCAGATGGTCTGGCGCGATACCACGCAGGTAGGCTGTGCGATGAGTTTGTGCCCGGATCTGGGGCAGATCTGGGTGTGTAGTTATAATCCGCCGGGGAACTGGATTGGACAGCGGCCTTATTAAGCGGCTTTTTCTCCTGTGGAAAAACCGGTGAATTTGCGTTTATAAGGTGCATGATATGCTAGCACAATATCCTCTTTCGGCACACCGCGTTCAACCAGTTCATTAGCCAGACCGTTCTCGGTTCCATCATGTTGTATCCAGATTTGCCCATCACGGATGTCAATATGTAACACCGAGCCGTGGAAACGCTCATAGTTTTTCCAGCCGACAGTCATTAGATGATAATGGTCGTGCTCTCTATCAAAGATCAGTTCCATCTCAATATCACCATAAGCGGGCTTGAAACGGGCGTAGTACTCCAGACGTTCGATAATAAGTTTACGGTATTGTTCTACTTTGTCCATTGGGCGATAACCTCCTGCTCAGGTCTGAAAACAATCAGTTTGACCTGATGGCGTTGAATAATTTTGCGGGTGATTTCCATTGAGAAGAATTCTTTGTATGCATCCTCGGGAATAGCCAGATATAAACGGCGCTCCGGATCATTTTCTTCCAATACGATCTGATAATTTAAAAACTGTCCAAGTGCGGTATGGAATTCAGAGACCATTGAAGGGGAAAGGAAATTTTTGATTTCGACAGCAATGCGCTGACTGCCTTTTTCTGCCGCCAACAGGCGTTCTGCTCCTAAGTCAATGTGCAGATTGATGTTGCCAAACAAGACAGTTAGTGGATCATGGGTAATTGTCCAACCATCCTTGATCAGGGCATTTTTGACAGCTTGGTGAAAAAAATCATGTACCGGCATTATCAGATATTATCCACAAGGTATTTTGGCTGATTCTACCATTATTTCTGAGTGCCCGTGTGATTCTGGTTCAGCTACCAAAAAAAACGACCACTCCGATAATCCCAGCACAATCACCGACAACAACGCCAGTTTCCAGGTGCTGAGCTCATGCTCTTCATAAATCTGCTGTACCGGATGGGTAGCATGAACTGGTCAAGAGGCCTTATTGATGCAGAGCAGGGTTTGATAAACAGGCATTGTTTTTTGTATTCGTATACACTATCATTTTTGTATGGTAGTCACGCTGGATACGAATGTTTTGCTGGCGGCTCTGATGAGTCGTAAGGGTGCTTCTCATTATATTTTCCGTCTGATTTTGAATGAACGGCTTAAGCTTGCCCTGACGACTCAGTTGTTACTGGAATACGATGATGTTTTAAAGCGTCAGGAAATACGTCACTTACATGGTTTTAGTGATGCCGAAGTCAATGATGTACTGGATTTGTTGTTTTTGTTGGCCGGGAAACATGCTGTTTATTTCCGGTTGCGTCCAAACCTTGCTGATGAAGGCGACAATCTGGTTTTTGAATGTGCTTTTACCAGTAATAGCGATTATTTGGTTACATCCAACACTAAAGATTTTAAATGCGCTGAATGGCAGGGAGCAGGGTTTGATGTCTTAACTCCTGCCGAGTTCTGTCAACAATGGAGGTTGCGTGATGAGTGAGTTATCTGCTAATAAAACAAAGGTGGTCACTTTACGGATACCTTTGGAGTTAAAGTCCCGGCTTGACCAACAGGCAAAGCTGCAGGGTGTTTCCGTTAATAATCTGGCAAATTATTTGCTGACAACACAGGTAAGTCAGCTGGAAACATTATCTGTTATAGAAAAGCGTCTACTGAAAAGTGACATTGAAGGACTGAAAAAGAAAGTGAGCCGCATTCTGGATAAAGTGCCGGGTGGACAACCCTTGCCGGAGTGGGATCGTTTGTGAATTTTCGTATATCTGAACCACTGTCTTTCAAACCGGATATTGTACCTATTTCATAGGTTCAGCTACCAAAAAAACGACCATCCCGATAATCCCAGCACAATCACCGACAACAACACCAGTTTCCAGGTGCTGAGTTCACGCTCTTCATAAATCTCTGCCTCATCGCTGTACTGGGTGAGCAGCATGGGCAGCATTAATTCCAGCCGCCAGAGTAAATGCTGCCAGCGGCTGCTCCAGGCACCAAGCAGGAGCCTCACAGCCGATCTCCGCTGATCATGTCATGCAGTGCCTGTTTGTCTTCCTGGTGTTTCATGGCATGGGCAATCACCAGTTCGCGCCAGATTTCTTTTTTGAGCTTGTAAATATCAAAGCGCCATAGTTGCCGATAGCGGTTGTACTCGTTATCCGTGGTGAAAAATTCCTGCATTATTTTTGGCAGTTTTTCCAGATCAACACCCTGTGCAAAACGGCTAATCTTATCACTGGCTTCCAGCCAGGCAATGAGGCGCCGGATCTGTTGTTCATGTTCGACACTCACTGCCTGTGCTGTCGGTACGATCAGATAATTGCTGAACCAGCCCTGATACAGATATGCCTGTAACAGGCTGAGCTGGTCATTATCCGGGGTATGACTGAGGTGGAAGCTTTCCAGTTCGCGGGCTTCATCAATGCTGTAGCGGCGACCCGTGTAGGCACGGCCATATTCCAGCCCATCAATCAGGCCGATAGTCAGGATAAACAGATCAATCAGCAACCCGGCAATCAGCGGCACATAATCGGTGCTGGTCAGCTTGAGTTCAGCCAGCTTTTTCTGTGTATTGGTTACCGTGTCCAGATCCATCAGTGAAGCGAATACCTGCCATGAGCGTTGCAGTACGGTGCGGTTATTACTCTGGTCAAACAGGGTGACTTTGCGGGGTTCCGGCAGGGCATCCAGTGCTGCCAGCAGGGCGTCAATCTTGCGGGTAATCTCGCTGTCCATGCACGATACCACGGTGCGCCTGTCTTCTTTCGGGTTGCGGGATTCGAGAAATTTACGTTTATCGCCACGCCGGGCTTCCAGTTGTTTGCGGATGCGGGTGGTCTCAGAACCGGTGCGATAGCTGCCGATCAGGGCAACAATATCATTCAGCTCCCGTTCGCGCTGGGTGACGATACCTTCTGCACTCAGATCCAGATCATCCAGCAGTCGGTTCAGTTCGCTGATATGTTCACCGACCTTTTTTTCCAGACCGCCGATATCTTCAGCAATCGCCCCGAAGCGTTGTGCCTCATCATTACGCAGATAATTCAGCGCACCTTTACCAGGCAGGCTTTTTTCATCACAGGTACCACCGTACAGATTTTCATCACGGGCACGTTTTGCCGAATACCTGGAAAGTTCATCCGCCAGCTCACGCACATTAGCGAAGGATTGCTCATAGGTTTTGGCATGGGCACGGATGCTTTCCACACCGTCTTTGTATACTTCCTGGGCATAGCTGTCGGCACGGAAAACGTCATACCACCAGCCATAACTGAAGAATACACTGAACAGCATGGCGACGACATAGACCGCAAAGGCGAGAAAGCGGGTGATAGGCCGAAAGCCGTGGATCATAAACAGCAGCGTGACCACCAGCGTTGCCTGAATGGTAAAGACCATAAAGGCGATAAATAGCGTCTGCCATTGTGTCAGGTCGTTGTCGTTTTCGACATTAAGAATCACCAGGCCCTTGTAGCTGGTGACAAATGAAATCACTGATAGCAATATAACCAGTATCAGCGTCAGTTTAATTTTTTTACGTGGTTGCTCACTGTGACCACTGTCAGAAACCGACATCGTTACAAAATCCTTTTTGATTCCTACTGCCGAAGCCACAAACTTCCATTGGGGGTTGAAATATTTTCATGCCCGTTCGATGCGTTTATTCACGCCTCTGCCCAACGCTACTTATAACGCAGCTGATCCATCCGGTGCAAGCCACTAACGATAAATGAATCAGCCCGCCAGCTGTGTTAAGTTTACAGGGGTGTGCTATTGAGGCGGGTAAATTCTGTCAGGAGAAATTATATGGGAGCCGGTTATAAAACCGTTATTTTCGAAGCTGTTGATGTCGGTGAAAAAGGGATTTATCGCCTGATACTCAATCGTCCGCAACAGCTGAATGCCTTAAACGAAACCATGCTGGATGAAATCGCTGCGGTTGCAGCCAGGCTTGAGTCCACAGCTGATGCACGGGTATTGCTGGTTACCGGAGCCGGGGAAAAGGCCTTTGCAGCCGGAGCGGATATTGCCGGGATGGTGGATAGCGGTATGCACGAGGGCCTGTTGTTTGGGCGCAAGGGGCAGCGGGCGTTCCGGCGACTGGAGACCCTGCCTTTTCCGGTGATTGCGGTGGTGAATGGCTATGCACTGGGAGGGGGCTGTGAGCTGGCGATGAGCTGTGACTGGATACTGGCTGCGGATAATGCACAGTTCGGTCAGCCGGAAGTCGCACTGGGTGTCACGCCGGGTTTTGGTGGCACACAGCGTTTACCTCGCCTGATCGGGCGCAACCGGGCCTTGGAGCTGTTGACCACCGGAGCGCGTATTGATGCACAGACGGCGTGTGACTGGGGACTGGTGAACCGGGTTTATCCGGCAGACGAACTGATGGATGCGGCTTTAAGAATGGCGCAAAAAATTACCCGTCAGGCGCCTTTGGCAGTGGAATGGTGTAAACAGGCGGTGTACCGTGGTGAAGGTCAGGAGCTGGAAACCGCCTGTGTGCTGGAGGAGCAGATGTTTGGCTTGTGTTTTGCTACCGAAGATCAAAAAGAAGGGATGGCCGCCTTTGTGGAAAAACGCAAACCACAGTTTAAAGGTTGCTAATTGAGCGAAGTACGGTTGATTTTGATTGGAATTAGATTAGTATTCCCTGCACTGTGGGGAAGAATGGACTTTACCCCGCCGATTGTTAAGGGAGCGCATTGTGGCAGACAGACCTCTTGTAACTGATCCTGCATTCACTGAAGAAAATCCGCCAACTGGCAGCAAAGTGGAAGCTGTGGCGGAGGTTGCCACAGATTCGGTGATTGAGTCAGAGGATAAAGCTGCACTGTCTGTACCACCTTCCCCTTCCGAACCGCCTGCGCAACCCAAAACGACCTTGCCTCTGTCCGTTGACCTGCTGCGTCATGGTCAGGTGGCAACCCCATCAATGTTTTCTGCGCCCTCCGGGGAACCGTTGGGTATGGCAGGCTGGAAGCAGCTGACGCTGGCGACACAGAATACACACTGGGATGTCATTATTGCGCCACCGACCCGCCGTTGTCATGATTTTGCCCGTTTACTGGCGCAGCGACTGAGTTGTGAGTTCCGTGTTGATGAACGGTTTTGTGAAATGGACTTTGGTGACTGGATTGGCCTGAGCCAGCAGGAAATCATTGCCCGTGATCCTGAGTTGTTGCAACAATACTATTTCCAGCCGCGCCGCTTTCATGCACCGGGGGGGGAGTCCATGGAACTGTTTATGATGCGTGTGCATCAGGGCTGGGAAGAACTGCTGATTTCCTGTGCCGGACAGCGGGTACTGATTCTGACCCACACCGGTGTTATTCGGGTGATTCTCGGCAAGGCACTGGATCTGTTGTACCAGAAAACGCTGCGTTTCGAAGTCGATTATGCACGTTTTTCCCGCCTGAGTTTTTATCCGGATGGTGAGATTGTTCTATCCGGTCATGGTCTGGCGGCTGTGTGAAAATTGAGCTTGTGTATAGCCACATTGCTATCATTAAATCTCAATGCTGGCATATGGTTTGATGGAGTAGATCGCATGGGCAGTTTAAGTATCAGGAAGCTGGATGATGAAACGATTCATCATCTGCGGGTTCAGGCAGCTAAACATAATGTCTCAATGGAAGAAGAGGCCCGGCGAGTTCTGCGTCAGGCAGTAACGCCTCATGTGCGTCTTGGTAATCTGGCGCAACAGCTATTCGGTGAGGAAAATGGTGTCGAGCTACAACTTCCTGAGCGTGAGTCACATGAGCCGTTGAGCTTTGCAGAATGATTGTTCTGCGCAATACTGGCCAGCAGTATCGTACCTCCGATATTTAATTTCACCATTGTTTGTCCCTGCTGGTCACTGGTCAGGTCGGCAATCATCGCAGGCAGGGTGTTTATCACACTGGAGTCTGGTATTGGCTTCAGGGTGATCGTGACATCGCGAGCATAAATTTGCAGGCGGACAGGGGTTCCGGGCTGAAGTATTTCGCGGCTCGGCAGGCTGAGCTTCCCTCCTGGAAAGCTGACCTGCGCCAGATAGTATGCGGTTTCATAGCCGGTCACCGTACCTTCGATGATGGTGGCCGCCTGTTGATCCTGTGTCATGGGTGAGTTCAGATCAGTCAGAACGCTGCTCAGTTCTCCGGCTTGCAATACTCGGCCTTTTTCCAGTACCACCAGATAATCCGCCAGCCGGGTGACTTCCTGTGGCGAATGAGTGACGTACAGAATCGGAACCTCCAGCTCAGCTGTCAGGCGGGTCAGAAACGGCAGAATCTCCTGTTTACGCTGCAGGTCAAGGGCGGCCAGTGGTTCATCCATCAACAGTACTTGCGGGCACACTGCCAGTGCCCGGGCAATCGCTACCCGCTGGCGTTCACCGCCGGACAAATGTTCAGGCATCCGTTCCAGCAAATGACCAAGGCCCAGCAGCTCAATCAGCTGATCCAGTTTCTGCGGCTTTCTGAAAAAATTTGTCCGTCTGCGACCATAGTCAAGATTCCGGCGCACACTCAGGTGTGGAAACAGGCTGGCTTCCTGAAACACATAACCCAGTGGCCGTTTCCAGGTCGGCAGGGAAAACATCTGCCGACTGTCATCCCAGAGCTGTCCGCGTACACGCAGAAAACGCTGATCGGCCTGTTCCAGTCCGGCGATACAACGCAATAGACTGGTTTTACCGGCACCGGAATGACCGTACAGCACACTGACCCCACGTCCTGGCAGCTGTAAATCCGCCTGTAGCTGAAATGTACCGCGTTGCAGGTGAAAGCGGGCCTCAATGTGATCGGCAGTATTATTTGCTGCCATCAGCGTTTATTCCACGGATTCGGGTTGAGTGTGTATAACACCAGCAGTACCAGAAACGAAAACGCCAGCATGCCACCGGCCAGCCAATGAGCCTGTGCGTATTCCAGTGCTTCGACATGGTTATAGATCTGCATTGAGATCACGCGGGTTTTATCCGGAATATTGCCGCCCACCATCAGCACCACACCAAATTCGCCCACCGTGTGTGCAAAACCGAGAATGGCGGCGGTGAGAAAACCCGGCCTGGCCAGCGGTATCACTACGGTAAAAAATGTATCCAGCGGACTGGCGCGTAGTGTGGCCGCCACTTCCAGTGGTCGATCACCAATCGCTTCAAAGGCATTTTGTAAGGGTTGCACCACAAATGGTAGTGAATACAGTACCGAAGCCACTACCAGACCGGAAAAACTGAAAACCAGCGTACCCAGCCCCAGTGCGAGGGTGAGCTGGCCAATCACGCCTTGTGGCCCCATCAGGATCAATAGATAAAACCCCAGCACCGCAGGCGGCAACACCAGCGGCATGGCGACCATCGCCCCGACCACTGCTTTCCAGCGTGAGGTCGTTCGTGCCAGCCACCAGGCCAGTGGTGTACCGATAATCAGTAACAGTAATGTGGTGACTGCCGCCAGTTTAAGGGTCAGCCCGATCGCCGCCAGATCTCCTTCACTGAGCATCAGCCACTGCCTCTTGCGGCAAATGATAGCCATAGGAACGGATCACCTGTTGTGCAGTATCACCACGCAGAAAATCCAGCAGCGCATGGGCGGCAGCATTGTCCTTACCCGCCTGCAGTAATACGGCATCCTGTCGGATTGGCGGGTAAAGGTCTGCGGGAACAATCCAGGCAGAACCTTCGGTGATGTCACCGTTATGCATGATTTGTGACAGGGCAACAAAGCCCAGTTCAGCATTGCCGGTTTTGATGAATTGCCAGGTTTGGGAAATGTTCTCGCCCAGCACAAAGCGTTTGCGCAGTTGTGCGGTTAGCCCCAGTTTATCCAGCACCTGCAACGCTGCCTCTCCGTAAGGGGCCAGCTTCGGTTCGGCCAGTGCCAGATGCCGGAAATCAGCTGAAGTCAGTACCTGACCTTCAGAATCAACGTAATCAGTGGTCACTGACCACAGTGCCAGCCGACCCAGCGCATAGGTGAAAGCACTGCCTTCAACGGCAAAGCCCTGCTCCAGCAAGTGGGCCGGTTTGCTGCTGTCAGCGGACAGGAACACCTCAAATGGTGCATCATTGCTGATCTGGGCAACAAACTTGCCGGAAGCACCAAAGGCTAACCTGGCTTCATGACCGGTGGCGGCGGAAAACAATTCAACGACCTTTTGCATCGGCTTGCTAAAGTTGGAGGCCACCGCGACCTGAACTTCATCTGCGATCAGGTGGAACGGGTAAGTTATCAGGGTGATGAGCAGAATAGATTGATGGATACGCATGGTTAAATTTCCGAAGCCTTTTGCAGGTGTGCCACTATACCTCTTTTCGGGGCATGATTTGTCGGTGAGAGTGAGATTAAGAGAAGCAGGGTAAATTGCTCTTGGGCGTTATAAAAATTACAATGGTATGATACAAGCTGGAATAACAATCACAAATTTCAGCGCAGGAGGAGAAAATGGAGAAGATCTGGTTAAAGCAGTACCCTGCAGGTGTTCCTGCAACCATTGACATGAATGCCTATCAATCCCTGCAGGATTTCTTTCTGCGCTCAGCAAAACAATTTCACGATTTGCCTGCCTTTTCCAATCTGGGGAAGACGCTCAGTTTCGCTGAACTGGAGCAGCTGACCCGTGAGTTTGCGGCTTACCTGAAGCATGAAGCCGGGTTGCAGCCGGGTGATCGTATTGCAATTATGATGCCGAATCTACTGCAATATCCGGTAGTGATGTTTGCTGCTTTCCGGGTGGGTCTGATCGTGGTGAATACCAACCCGTTGTATACCGACCGCGAATTGCGTCACCAGCTGCAAGACTCCGGGGCCAAAGCCATTGTGATTCTGGAGAATTTTGCCCATACCCTGGCGGATGTGATTGACCAGACCGATATCGAAATCGTGATTACCACCAAACTGGCGGATTTGGTTGGTGGCTTGAAAGGCATGCTGGTTAATTTTGTTGTGCAATACATCAAGAAAATGGTGCCGTCTTTCTCGCTGCCGGGGGCGGTGTCTTTCAAAAAGGTACTGGCAAAAGGCAAAGCGCACAGTGCCGGGTTTACAGATGTCGAGCTTGGTCATGATGATATTGCGTTTCTGCAATACACTGGTGGTACGACGGGCGTGACGAAAGGAGCCGCCTTATTACACCGTAATATGCTGGCGAATTTGCTGCAGGCTGAAGCCTGGACATCACGGGATCTGGAACTGGGCAAGGAGGTCTTTATTACCGCATTGCCGCTTTATCATGTGTTTGCCCTGACTGCGAATGCGTTATTTTCGGTGAAAATGGGGGCGAAAAATATTCTGATCACCAATCCACGTGATTTACCGGCTTTTATTAAAGAGCTGGGCAAGGAGCCGTTTTCGTTTATCTCCGGCGTTAATACATTGTTTAATGCGATGCTGAATACTCCGGGGGTTGAGAATATCGACTACTCACGGCTGAAAGTGACTCTGGGAGGGGGGATGTCAGTGCAGAAGGCCGTGGCGGAAAAATGGCAGGCATTAACCGGTGTGACGTTGCTGGAAGCCTACGGCCTGACCGAAACCTCACCGGCGGTTACGATTAATCCGGTGAATCTGGAGGGTTACAACGGTATGATCGGGCTGCCGATTCCGTCCACCGAAGTGTGCGTGCGTGATATGGATGGTAATGAGCTGGGTATCGGTGAGGCCGGTGAGTTGTGCGTTCGCGGGCCACAGGTGATGCAGGGCTATTGGCAGCGCCCGGATGAAACCGCAAAAGTGCTGGATGATGACGGCTGGTTCCATACCGGCGATGTGGCGGTGATCAATGAACAGGGCTACGTCAGGCTGGTTGACCGCATTAAGGATACTGTGCTGGTGTCCGGGTTTAATGTCTATCCGAATGAAGTGGAGGATGTGCTGGCGGCGAATGATAAAGTGCTGGAAGCCGGGGTGATTGGTGTGCCGGATAATGCTTCCGGTGAGGCAGTCAAGGCTTATGTGGTCAAGAAAGATGACAGTCTGGATGAAGAGGCGCTGAAAGCCTGGTGTCGTGAAGAACTAACCGGCTATAAACGCCCCAAACAATATGTCTTTGTGGATGAACTGCCGAAAAGCAATGTCGGCAAGATATTGCGCCGGGAATTGCGTGATCTGGATAAGCAGGGGGAATAAAAAAAGCTGTTAACCTTACTTGTTCTGGAAAATTGATCTGGAGTTCGTGTATTCGTCACCGCACATTCTGTGCCAACCAGTGAGCGGTTCAAAGAAGACAAACAGATTGGCTGATACCTGAATTGAGTGACAGTGATGGAGTGGGGTTATTCGAACAATTCGGCATGAGTACCCGCACGAACAAAGATAATCATTTCTTCTTTCCCGCGCTTGTCCAGTCGATAAATCAGCAAAAAGTCGCCCCTGATGTGACACTCCCTGTGGTCTTGCCAATCACCCGTTAAGGGGTGGTCTAACCATTCATCACCCAGTGGTTCATTATTCGCTATCAGCAATATCATGACCTCTTTCAGTCGCTTCATATCATAGCGACCTGAACGGGTGAGCCTTAACCAATCCTTGCGAAAGGATTTTGTATAGTCAGAGGTACGAGGCAGGTTTGCCCGCTTGTCATTCGTTGTCGAGGGCATTAAATAATGCTTCTGAATTTTTAAAACGGGCTTTGGTCAACTCACGGGCTTCCTGCATGGCCAGGCGGGTTTCGGCATTGGGAACCTTTAGGGCAAACGGCATCCCCTGATCAGACACTACACGAGTTAAAAATACTCGCACAGCATCAGACACCGACAAGCCCATAGACTCTAAAGCCTGGGCAGCATTTGCCTTTAAATGGGGGTCCACACGAACATGAATCATCTCTGTAGCCGCCATGACGATACTCCTGATTTGAAAATCGAGTTACAACGTCACTCATTGTAATTTAACACCATAGGGTTTGCCAAGGTTATTCATGAGCGCTTCCAGAGAGAGTTTTTAACAATCCGGGTTTCAATGGTATCCTCTGGATTGCTGTACAATCGGTACATGTTCGGAGCCGGTTCGGTTCCGGATTGGAAAAACACATTATGAGGAGAATAGGTTAATGCGTAATACATTAATTGGTCTGGCTGTTTCCGCGGCCTTGTTAATCGGCCCAACGAATGCAATGGCGAACTGTGATGAGGGCGAAGTGGTGATTAAGTTCAGCCACGTTACCAACACGGATAAACACCCGAAAGGTATTGCCGCATCGTTGCTGGAAAAGCGTGTCAATGAGGAGATGGATGGCAAGGCCTGTATGGAGGTGTTCCCGAATTCCACGTTATACAATGATGATAAGGTGCTGGAAGCCATGCTGAGCGGTGATGTACAGCTGGCAGCACCGTCATTGTCCAAATTTGAGAAGTTCACCAAGAAATTCCGTCTGTTTGACCTGCCGTTCCTGTTTAAGGATGTTGAGGCTGTCGACCGTTTTCAGAACTCGGAAGCCGGTCAGAAATTACTGGGCTCCATGCGTAAGCGCGGTTTACAGGGGCTGGCCTTCTGGCACAACGGCATGAAGCAGATGTCGGCCAATAAGCCACTGATCAAGCCGGAAGATGCCAAGGGCCTGAAATTCCGTGTACAGGCATCTGATGTACTGGTTGCCCAGTTTGAAGCACTGGATGCCAACCCGCAGAAGATGGCGTTCTCCGAGGTTTATGGCGGTCTGCAAACCAAGGTTATTGATGGGCAGGAAAACACCTGGTCGAATATCTACGGCAAGAAGTTCTTTGAGGTACAGGACGGTACGACTGAAACCAATCACGGTATCCTCGACTATCTGGTTGTGACTTCGACAGAATGGCTGGATAGCCTGGATGCGGAAGTACGTGACCAGTTCCTGACCATTCTGAAGGAAGTGGCCGAGACGCGTAATGCGGAATCCACCAAGGTGAATAACGAAAACCGTGAACTGGTGAAAAAGGCCGGTGGTGAAGTACGTCAGCTGACGGATGAGCAGCGTGCGGCCTGGGTTGAGGTCATGCAGCCGGTTTGGGAAAAGTTCAAGGATGATATCGGTGAGGATCTGCTGAAAGCAGCACAACAGTCTAATCATGAGGGTTAAGACCGTGTTGCTGTAGTACCCGGAAACCTGTCCTGTGGTACCACCACCACAGGGCAGTCTGTTTTTTGGGGTAGCTACTTTTTCCGCTAACAACAGGAGGGGCTTTCTGATGAGTGTTGCGACCCATCCGGAAACAAAATCATTCTTCGACACCATCGAAGAAACCAGTATTGCTGCTTGTCTGGGATTAATGACGCTGATTACCTTTGCTAATGTCATTGCCCGCTATCTCTTTAATTCCAATATTCTCTGGGCACTGGAACTGACAGTTTACCTGTTTGCCTGGCTGGTGCTGATGGGCTGTTCCTACGGTGTTAAAAAGCACTTTCATATCGGGGTCGATGTTGTCATTAATTTATTCGATCCTCCTGTCCGGCGTATTCTGGCACTGATTGCTGTCAGCTTCTGCCTGTTGTTTGCCATCCTGCTGCTGATCGGTTCGTGGGATTACTGGTATGCCTTTGCCACCAAGCGTGCTTTCTATGAAACCCAGGATATTCCGATGCCGGAGTTTTTGCAGTTTCTGGCCGACTGGGTGAATGATGGTGAGAAATACGAAAAAATTCCGCGTTTTATCCCTTATTTTGCCTTGCCATTGGGGATGGCACTGCTGACTTTCCGTTTTGCCCAGCTGGCGTGGGGGATCTGGCAGGGTAAGATAGATACGCTGATTGCCAGCCATGAGGCGGAAGAAGCACTGGAAGAAGTCGTACAGCAGGAGGTTAAATAAGCATGTCAATTATTCTGTTATTTCTGATGGTGATTGCCTTCATGCTGATTGGTGTGCCAATTGCCGTCTCGCTGGGCTTATCCAGTATTATTTTTCTGATGATACATTCCGATGCCTCGTTGTCTTCAGTGGCACAGACCCTGTTCTCGGCATTTTCCGGCCACTATACGCTGCTGGCGATTCCGTTCTTTATTCTTGCCTCCAGCTTTATGTCCACCGGTGGTGTGGCGAAGCGGATTATCCGTTTTGCGATTGCCTGTGTCGGTTCGTTTCCGGGCGGCCTGGCGATGGCCTCAGTCTTTGCCTGTATGATGTTTGCGGCACTGTCCGGTTCCTCTCCGGCCACTGTGGTGGCCATTGGCTCAATCGTTATCGCCGGTATGGTGAGTTCGGGTTACACCAAAGAATTTGCGGCAGGGGTCATCTGTAATGCCGGAACACTGGGCATCCTGATTCCGCCATCTATTGTCATGGTGGTGTACGCCGCAGCGACAGATGTCTCTGTTGGCCGCATGTTTCTGGGTGGTGTCATTCCCGGATTGCTGGCCGGTGGAATGCTGATGGTGGGTATTTATATTGCTGCCCGCTGGAAGGGCTTGCCTGCACAGCCCTTCCCCGGTTTTGGAGAAGTGCTGGATTCAGCGTTGGAGGCATTCTGGGGGCTGATGCTGATTGTGATCATCCTCGGCGGTATTTACGGCGGTATTTTTACCCCGACTGAAGCTGCGGCTGTCGCTGCGGTTTACGCATTTTTTATTGCCAATTTTATTTATAAGGACATGGGGCCATTACAGGGTAAAACCCTGCTGGATGACAGCCAGCCCCGCTCGGCTGGTGTATATGTCACTGCATTCTTCAAGTGGCTGGCACAGACCATTATTTGGTTTGTCCCGGCCTTTTTTCACAAGGGAAACAGGGAAACCTTGTTCGAAGCCGGTAAGCTAACCATTCTGCTGTTGTTTATCATCGCCAATGCACTGATTCTGAAGCACGTACTGACCGAAGAAAGAATCCCGCAAATGATTACTGAGGCCCTGATTGGTGTCGGTCTCGGCCCGATTGCCTTCCTGATCATGGTGAATGTGTTACTGCTGATCGGTGGTCAGTTCATGGAGCCGTCCGGTCTGTTGATTATTGTCGCACCACTGGTCTTTCCGATTGCTATGGAACTGGGCATTGATCCGATTCATCTGGGAATCATGATGGTGGTGAATATGGAAATCGGCATGATTACACCACCCGTGGGACTGAACCTGTTTGTGACCTCCGGGGTGGCACAGATGTCCATGATCAACGTGGTCAAGGCTGCGGCACCGTGGCTGGGCATTATGTTCCTGTTCCTGATTATCGTGACCTATATTCCGGCCATTTCGACCTGGTTGCCGACGCTGATGATGGGGCCAGAGATTGTGACACGGTAGGTGGATCAGACACTGGCTGGATATGAAAAATACTGATGCAGATGTTCCGGCAAAATATCTGGCTGTGGAAAAGATGATTCCACGGCCAGAAATATTGATAGTGAATACAATCTGACAACGCCTGTCTGATGCTGTCTGTCAGATTAAGTCGTTTCACTCACTGGTGAGCTCTGAGTTCAATGTCCGTGATGAAACCAACACTTTTCATATTTTCTGGGCTTCCGGGAACTGGAAAATCAGCTGTGGCGAAAGAACTTGCAAAAATAACAAGAGCCACCTATTTACGAATTGATACTGTTGAGCAAGCGATAAGAGATTTATGTGATTTCAAGGTTGAGGGAGAAGGTTACAGACTTTCATATAGAGTGGCCTCAGATAATCTTAAACTAGGCAATAGCGTTATAGCTGACTCTTGTAATCCCATTGAGCTGACTCGCAAAGAATGGAACGAGGTAGCAATAAATACTGGTGCGAACTTCGTCAATATTGAGATTATATGTTCTGATAAATCAGAACACAGGCATCGGGTCGAAACAAGAAGTACTGCAGTCCTCAACCTGAAACTACCAACATGGGAGCAAATTCAAAACCGTGAATATCATCCCTGGGAATCTGAGCATATTGTTATTGATACAGCCCAGAAAACTTTGTCCAGAGTAGTCGAGCAGTTAGTGAATACGCTCCGTGAACAGGGCACTTCTCAAAATTCTTTTAAATAAAAATTATGCATGGAAAAAAAGCAAAATGCCAAGACTTAAAGATAAAATCGCATTAATTACAGGTGCTGCCAGAGGAATTGGTCAAGCAGTAGCCGAGCTGTTTGCCAAAGAAGGTGCAATAATCATTGTTTCGGATATTAATGACGAACTGGGAAATAAAGTTGCGAGAGGAATTAGCCAGGAAACCACGTATCTCCATCTTGATGTCGGGAATGAGAAAAACTGGATCACCGCATCAGAGTATATCAAAAGAAAATATGGCAGACTGGACATTGTTGTAAATAATGCGGGCATTACAGGTTTTCTTGAAACACAAGGTCCACATAATCCGGAAAATCTTGACATGGAAAGTTGGCATAAGGTTCATGAAACCAACTTAGATGGTGTTGCGCTGGGTTGTAAATATGGAATCCAGTTAATGAAAGGCTCCAGGCAGGCAAGCATTGTAAATATTTCATCCAGGTCTGGCATCGTTGGAATACCTTCTGCTACCGCATATGCTTCAAGTAAAGCAGCCGTACGCAACCATACAAAATCAGTGGCTTTATACTGTGCTGAAAAACAATATCCCATTAGGTGTAACTCCATTCATCCAGGAGCAATCTATACACCTCTTTGGGATGTAATGCTTGGAGAGGGAGTGCAAAGAGAAGATGCTGTTAAAGCAATATCTTCTGAAATACCTCTCGGTGTAATGGGAACACCGGAGGACGTAGCGTATGCGGCTCTATACCTAGCCTCTGAAGAGTCGAAGTATGTAACTGGCATTGAGCTTAACATTGATGGAGGTATATTGGCAGGTAGTACAGCAGCGCCATCCAGTAAATAATGTATAGCTGTGCAAGGGAATGTACCAAACTATTGTTGTACCCGCTACAACAAGGCAGCGGGCGCACCAATGAATTGTGGGATTTAGCCTGTAGCCGCTTTGGTTTTGCGTTCCAGTGCATCTACCGCCGCTATTGTCGCCAGATTCACAATACCACGTACGGTGGTACTTTCAGTCAGAATATGCGCGGGGTATTTAGTACCAGCCAGAATTGGTCCAACCGGAATACCATCACCCAGCATTTTCACCATATTGTAAGCAATGTTACCGGATTCCAGTGATGGGCAGACCAGCAGGTTTGCTGAACCAGTAAACGCAGAGTTCGGGAACAGACGATCACGAATTTCCTGTGACAAGGCAGCATCCGCATGCATTTCACCGTCGACCACAATATCCGGATGGTTTTTATGCAGAATAGCCAGTGCCTGCTGCATTTTTTGTGATTCGGCATTAATGCGGCTGCCGAAGTTGGAATCCGATAGCAGGGCGGCCTTGGGCTCAATCCCGATACTTTTCATCCACTGTGAAATCAGCACGGTATTATCGGCAATCTGTTGCGCATCCGGGTTGGCACCGGTATGGGTATCGGTGAGGAAGTAAGTGCCTTTTTTCAGGATCAGCATGGTAACAGCGACCAGATCCTTTAAGTGCTCCTCTACCCCGATCAGTGAACGCACGTCACGCAAGTGGGTGACATAATTTCCCTCTACCCCGGCCAGCATGGCATCGGCCTTACCCAGCCTGACCAGCATTGCGGCCAGTGCGGTGGGAACCGAATTGATCATGCGTTTGGCGTAAACGGGAGTGACCCCCTTGCGGCAGGTCAGTGCGTAATATTCATCCACACAGGCATGGTAATCTTCATGATCCAGCGGATCGACAACCTGAATATTTTCACCGGGGGTGAGGCGCAAACCATACTGGTCAATGATCTGTTGAACTTTGGCCGGACGACCCAGTAACACTGGCTGACAAATGCCATCATCCACCAGAATCTGTACCGCATTAATGACCCGCCGCGATTCACCTTCCGCAAAGACGATTCGCTGTGGTGTACCGCGGGCACGATCATACAGCGGCTTCATGGCCATGCCGGAACGAACAACATAGCTTTCCAGTTGGTGCTGATAGGCCTCAAAATCCTTGATCGGGCGAGTCGCAACCCCGGAATCCATTGCTGCTTTGGCAACCCGGGAAGGCACAATGGTCATCAGCCGGGGATCAAACGGCTTTGGAATCAGGTATTCCCGACCGAAATTGAACGCCTTGCCGTCGTAAGCCGAAACCACCTGATCAGAAGCTTCACGGATTGCCAGATCAGCAATTGCTTCCACTGCGGCAATTTTCATTGCCTCGTTAATCTCGGTGGCACCGACATCCAGTGCGCCCCGGAACAAAAACGGGAAACACAGCACATTATTCACCTGATTCGGGAAGTCACTGCGCCCGGTGGCCATAATGGCATCGGGACGCACTTCCAGCACGGCATCCGGACGGATTTCCGGTTCCGGGTTGGCCAGTGCCAGAATGAGCGGATTTTCCGCCATTTTCTTGACATTGTCCTGACTCAGAACGCGGGGTGCAGACAGGCCGAGGAAGATATCTGCCCCCTCCATCACATCATCCAGTGTCCGGGCATCAGTATCGACTGCGTAAGCGGAATTGTAGGGATTCATTTCCTCAACCCGACCCTTATAGATAATGCCGAAGCGGTCATTAACCATAATATTCTCTTTTTTCAGCCCCATTTCCTGCAACAGGTTCAGGCAGGCAATTGCCGCTGCTCCGGCCCCGGAACAAACCAGCCGTACCTCTTCAATCTTTTTTCCGGCTACCCGCAAGCCGTTACGGATAGCTGCTGCGACACAAATGGCTGTACCGTGCTGGTCATCATGAAATACCGGAATATTCATAATGGCTTTCAGACGGCGTTCAATTTCAAAGCATTCCGGGGCCTTGATGTCCTCCAGATTAATGCCACCAAATGTCGGTTCCAACAGGCTGACCGCATCAACAAAACGATCAACATCGGTGGTATCCACCTCAATATCAAAGGCATTCACGCCAGCGAACTTCTTAAACAGTACGGCCTTACCCTCCATCACCGGCTTGGAGGCCAGCGGGCCGATAGCACCCAGCCCGAGCACTGCGGTACCGTTAGAGATGACAGCGACCAGATTACCGCGAGCAGTATAATCACTGGCGGCTTCCGGATTTTCAGCAATCGCATTACTGGCTGCTGCCACACCGGGTGAGTAGGCCAATGCCAGATCACGCTGGTTGACCATATTGGTGGTTGGGTTGATTTCCAGTTTGCCGGGAAAGGGATAGCGGTGATAATCCAGCGCCGCCTGGGTTAATTCGTCAGCCATAGTGATTCCTGTTTTTATGTCTAAAAAGATAAAATGGAAAAACCGGTTTTTCCAAAAGAGAAAGTAAATAATACGGCAATTCGCATGAAAAAATCATGTCGAACACCGTCACTCAGGCAGAAAAGTACTCATTCCGGTGCCGGGATCGCATTTATGAATGCCGGAATGAGCGTATTTGGGTGTATTTAACAGTGGTAAAAACGGGATGGTTTATGCGTTATGGTAGGCCGTTGCCCGTTCAACTTCATTTTTTGAGCCGAGGATAACCGGAACCCGCTGATGCAGATGGGTGGGTTGAACAGCCATAATCCGCTCACGTCCGGTTGTGGATACGCCGCCCGCCTGTTCAATCAGCATACTCATCGGGTTCGCTTCGTACAACAGGCGCAGTTTACCTTCCTTGCCACCGGCACGGATTTTCTCGTCAATGGGGTACATGAAAATACCACCACGGGTCAGGATACGATGGACTTCAGCCACCATTGAGGCCACCCAGCGCATATTAAAGTTTTTACCGCACGGCCCTTCCGTACCCTGCAGGCATTCGCCGATATAACGTTGCACCGGTGCTTCCCAATAACGCTGGTTTGACGCGTTAATGGCAAATTCCTGTGTATCCGCAGGAATCTGGACATTGCTGCGGGTCAGGATAAATTCACCGCAGCTCTGATCCAGAGTGAACATATTGACACCGTTACCGGTGCTGAGCACCAGCATGGTGGAAGGGCCATACAAACAATAGCCTGCCGCAATCTGTGTGCTACCGGGCTGCATAAAATCCTCTGCGGCAGGATTTTCAATACCTTTCGGGGCCTCCATAATGGAGAAGATGGTGCCGACGGTCACATTGACATCGATATTAGAGGAGCCATCCAGCGGATCGAAGGTAACCAGATAGCGACCGCGCTTCCTGTCAGCAGGCAGGTGATAAACGGTTTCCATTTCTTCTGAAGCCAGTGCTGCGACATGTCCGGTTGTTTCCAATGCTTCAATAAAGACATCATTGGCAATAATATCCATTTTTTTCTGTACTTCGCCCTGAACATTTTCTGATCCGGCTGCACCGAGTACACCCACCAATGCACCCTTGTTGGTGAGTGATGCAATTTTCTTGCAGGCGATGGCAATGTCATGCAACAGGCCGATCAGTTCGTCACTGATGGTGTTGTGATGCTGTTGCTCATTTATAATGTGCTGTGTCAGTGTGATGCCAATCTGATACATCTGTCTATACCTCGAAATATTAAAAATCAGGCTGTCCGGTGCTGATTAGTTGGCTAAATATTGACTAATCTTGACCAGAGGGATCAGGCGTAAATAGTACCAGTTCGTGTTGCCGGCAAGATATACCTCAAGGCATAAAAAAAGGCGGACCCGAAGATCCGCCAGACTTGCGAGGGAGTATTATAAGTTTTGTTATGACTATCGAGTGTGTAGTACAGTGTGTAAACGGTAGTGACGGCTGTTCCTGTAGCCATACTGCAGGTAAGGCTTTAAACTCTACAGTAATCACTAACTTGGCCTTCAGTCGCAACAAGTTTCTGACCGGTTCAATGTAAATTGAATTTTTTCAGGAAGATTTTTTTGAAGGTTTATCTTAGTGTTCGTTCAAAACATTAAACCATTTGCTATTTCATATCGACAGAGACTATGAATGAATCAACCCCGCACGGGACAGAAGAGGTCACCGCCGATCAGATTGATGATGTCGGGTTGTTAGCCAGGATTGCTAATGGGGATCGTGAAGCCTTTAGTCAGTTGTACCTTAAATATCAGCCAAAACTGGTAAGTTATTGTGCGAGATTGCTAAGGGATGATATGGCGCAGGCAGCAGACATCGTGGATGATGCTTTATTTGATGTCTGGCGTTCCGCCGGTAGATTTGCCGGAAAATCCAGAGCCTCGACATGGATTTACTCCATTGCGCGTAACAAAATGGTTTCCTGGTTACGCAAGACCCGTGAGATCACGCTGGATGATGAGCGCAGTATATTGTCGATGATGGATACGGCGGCGACCCCGGAAGAAACCCGTGAACAGGAAGATATGCAGCAACAGCTGATCCGGTTGATGAATCATTTGACGGATGAACACCGCGATGTTCTACGACTGACTTACTTTGAAGACAAGTCGGTGCGGGAGGTTTCGGTGATTCTGGAAGTGTCGGAAAATACCGTCAAGACACGCATGTTTTATGCCCGTAAGCGTTTGGGACAAATGCTGGAAAAGGCCGGAATCATGCATTTTGAATTTTAAATGGTTAGCTGAATGATGAACTCTGATAAACCGGATAATCTGATGAATGAAGCCCGGTTGCTGATGCCCTGGTATCTGACCGGTCAATTATCTGCTGAGGAACAGGAACTGGTGAACAAGGCGCTGGAGCAGTTTACCGAGTTGCGCCAGGAGCTTCTGAATGAAAAGAAAATGATGCGCCTGGTCAAGGAAAACAGCAGCTTGCTTGAGCTGAATGCACTGGACACCACTGAACAGCGTCTGGCTAATACACTGGCTCGCATTGATCAGGAAGCAATGCACCCGACAGTGGCCGGCGATCACAATCTGCCTGAAAAAAATCACCAGACCGGCAGAAAGTCATCAGCCCGCTGGCTGGATAAGCTGTTCAGCACACCTTTACTGAATTTTAACGGGTTATCACCGGCAAATGCAGTATTGGCCACCTTGTTGATGTTTCAGGTTGGCGTACTGGGCTATATGCATATATCCAAACCTGAATCACAGGTTCAGTATACATCAGCATCGGTCCAGTCGATAAATACTGCAACAGAACAACAGAAACAGAAAACGCTGTTATTTATAGAGTTTGAGAAAGATACCCGTTACGGGGCGATTTGTGATTTTCTGAATGAGAGGGGTGCCCGCATTGTCGATGGCCCGGACAGCATGAACGTGTTTTCTGTTGAGATGAGTACAGATACACCGGCAAATGCCAATAAGCTGGTTGAAACAATCAGACAGCAGGCAGCACAGGCGAATGTACCGGTGGCCTTTATTGGTCTGGAATTTCAGAACTGACAGAGGAAATCCTGGGCATGTTGAAGATTTCCATACTCCAGCGTTTAGCCCTGGCCATGTTATTCGGAGGGGGTTTGCTACTCCCGCTTCCGGTAATCGCTGATGCGGTTCATCCCGCTTGTCAGGCTTCTGAACTCTGGTGTGTACCACCCGTTAATCGGCCACCGCGGACCGATTTTGTCAAAGGCGAATTGTTGCTGACATATGATATCAATCGGCCAGAAGGTTTTGCGGAGCCGGTGATGCGCCAGTTTAACCTGCAGGAAAAGGCCAATAGCAAACTGCTGTCCGTGCAAAAAACGGTGATTACTGCGGCAACCTGTGGTCAGAATCCACTGGAGTTGGTGAAAGAAATCCGCCAGCAGCAAAAAGAGATTAGTGCTGATACCAATAATCTGTTTTTTACCACGGCGATCAAGAAAAGCGTCAAGAAAAGCGGGTGGCACAAAAACTATCCTATGGCATTGACCGGAATTGAAATTGCCCATCAGTATACCAAGGGACAGGGTGTCAAAATCTGTATGGTGGACACCGCAGTTGATATTAATCACCGTTCGCTGAATAATGCCAAAGTGGAAGTCAGTCAGCTGGTTGAAAGCAATACCCGGAGCAGTCAGCAACATGGCACTGAAGTTGCCGGTGTTATTATCAGTCAGAATCCACGTATCGGGGTAGCTCCGGAAGCGGCACTGATTGCTGTGAGTGCGTTTAGTGATGATGAGACGACCGGACAACGTACCAGTAATGCCATTCTGGTGGCCAGGGCACTGGATATTTGCATCCGGGAGCAGGCAGATATTCTGAATTTGAGTTTCGCCGGTGGTCAAGACCCGTTAGTTAATAAAATGATCAGAAAAGCCATTGCTAACGGTATTATTGTGGTGGCCTCAGCAGGAAATAATGGCCCGACAGCCAGCCCGGCCTATCCCGCAGCGATTCCTGAGGTCATTGCGGTGACGGCAGTGGATCAGGCCGAGAACGTTTTTAGTATGGCAAATCGCGGCTCCTACATTGATCTGGCCGCACCCGGAGTCGATATTTTGACCACAGCACCACGGGGTTCTTTTCACCGCTCCAGTGGCACTTCATTAGCTACCGCGCATGTCAGTGGTGTCATTGCCCTGCTAATGTCGCTGAACCGGCAGCATTTCAGGCCGACGATGCTGGAAAAAACGGCTATCGACCTAGGCAACAGCGGGCGTGATAATGACTTCGGCTATGGGCTGGTCAATGTTGAGCGTGCCTTGCAGTTGAATAACCTGTTACGCTGATTTGATTGATGATTTTGAGACCACTATTTGAGCATCTTAGCTTGGTGGTGGCTGTCTTATTCCAGCCAGTCCCTGGGGTGCAGAAAATCTTCATATAAACGGGCTTCCGCACTACCCGGCTCCGGTGACCAGTGATAACGCCATTTTACCAGCGGCGGCAGTGACATCAGAATCGATTCGGTACGGCCACCGGTTTGCAGGCCGAATAAGGTGCCACGGTCAAACACCAGATTAAATTCCACATAACGTCCGCGACGATAAAGCTGGAAGTCCCGGTGCTGCTCGGTGAATTCCGTGTTTTTGCGCCGTGTCATAATAGGGCGGTAGGCTCGTATATAATGATCACCGATACTGCGCATCAAGGCGAAGGAATCTTCAAAGCCCGGTTCATTCAGGTCATCAAAGAACAGCCCACCAATGCCGCGGGTTTCGTTGCGGTGTTGCAGATAAAAATATTCATCACACCATTTTTTGTAGCGTGGATAAACATCACTGCCGAACGGATCACAGGCATTTTTTGCAGTCTGGTGCCAGGCAACACAATCCTCTGTAAACGGATAAAAAGGGGTGAGGTCAAAACCACCACCAAACCACCAGACCGGCTTTTCACCAGCTTTTTCTGCGATAAAAAACCGCACATTGGCATGAGAGGTGGGAACAAACGGGTTATGCGGATGAATGACCAGTGACACTCCCATCGCCTGAAAGCTGCGTCCGGCCAGCTCTGGTCGCGCTGCTGTGGCTGAAGGTGGCATCTGTTCACCATGCACATGGGAAAAATTAACACCTCCCTGTTCAATGACTGCGCCATCGGTTAAAACCCGTGTCCGGCCACCCCCTCCGGCTTCGCGTTGCCACTCATCTTCAATAAAATGGCCACGACCATCTTCGGCGGCCAGTTGTGTACAAATATCATCCTGTAGCGCCAGCAGGTAACTTTTTACACGTTCGATATCAGGTTGGGCCATGTCGTATTTCCCTTGTTTCTAGACGGTGGAAAAGTGCTATATTGTGTAATACACGCGTAGAAAATTCATCCTGCAAGCATAACAGTTTGCGGTTTTTACATTGCTATAAATACAAATAATCATTTCATATTTTGGTGGAGGATTGGGCTATGTTAGTCAGGTTTACCAGTAAATCAGCAGCCAGTGTTTCAATGTTTGAGAAAGATGCCGCGCTCATGCTGAAACTGATGGGACACAGTGGCACTATCCCCGGCGCGATCCGGGCTAAAGATGTCGCTGACCGGCTGGCAACGCTGGAAACGACGCTGGCAGATAAGGCTCCGGTGCAGGAAATTTCCCATGACGAGGATGAACCACCGATCCCTGCCAGCCGCCGGGCTTATCCGCTGATCGAATTGATGCGTGCTGCGATCAACACGGATGAAGATGTAATGTGGGATTATGAGCGTGGTGCCTTCTAAACCCGCAAAGCCCGGACTGTGCTGCTTACGGGTTCCAGCTCATAAAATTGCTGAGTAACTGCAGGCCGTCATTCGCTGATTTCTCCGGGTGCGCCTGAATAGCAAATACATTGTCTTTGGCAATGGCAGAAGCATAGCGGATACCATATTCGGTCTCGCCGCTGATCATGCTTTTGTCTTGCGGATCAACGTAGTAACTGTGTACAAAATAGAAGCGTGATCCGTCCTTAATCCCCTGCCACAAGGGATGGTTATGGGTGTGCCAGATCTGGTTCCAGCCCATTTGCGGGATTTTAATCCGGGTTTCAGTGCCATGCACAATGTTAGCAAAATAGCGCACTTCACCGGGATAATGGCCCATGCACTGAATACCACCGTTTTCCTCGGAGTGCTGCATCAGCACTTGCATGCCCATACAAATGCCAAGAAAAGGCTTGCTGGTGATGACTTCACGCACTACCTCATCCAGTTCCAGCCTCTGTAATTCACGCATACAATCCCGTGCCGCGCCCTGTCCCGGAAAAATCACCCGGTCAGCAGCACGGATGATTCCGGCATCGGTTGTAATCTGTACCCTGGCATCCGGCGGAGCACAATGCTGTACCGCCCGCTGTACCGAGTGCAGATTACCCATATTGTAATCAACAATCGCGATGTTCTGCATTACAGACTCCCTTTGGTGGAGGGCATCATACCGCTCATGCGTGGATCGGGGGTGATCGCCATGCGCAGGGCACGGCCAAAGGCTTTAAATACGGTCTCAGCAATATGGTGGGCATT
>PDRT01000040.1 GCA_002746895.1 Thiothrix nivea | reverse complement strand
AAAAAGCCCGCTGTGTAGCGGGCTTTCGGTGATCTTCGTTAATCGTCGATCTTTAAATTGGCGGAGAGCAAGAGATTCGAACTCTTGATAAGCTATTAACCTATACACACTTTCCAGGCGTGCTCCTTCAACCACTCGGACAGCTCTCCAGAGGGTGGCAATCCTAACGCAGTCACCGTGGCTTGTAAACCTGAAATGTTGTGGCTGAATCCATTTTCCGGGCTTACTCTGCACTGATTTCCTGCTGCTTTGACAGCACGTCCGGGTTACACAGCTCCTTGATGTTCTTTTCGAATTCTGCAATCTTGTTCTTGCGTTCATCCGCACTGAGAATTTTCTCTTCGTCTTTGGATTTCCAGCGGATAACCGGGTTGGATAACAGTTTTTTCAGGGCTGCCTTTTGTTGCTCACAAAAAGTACGGTGCTTCAGCGTATTTTCTTTACCCTGCTTTCTGGCAGCCTCCATTTCATTATCGGCTGTTTTTTCCTGTTTCACCGCTTTATTATTCGTATCGCTGGCCGTACCGGCAGCCATGTCGATTTCCTCACCAATATCTTCGGCTTTGCTCTTATTATCTTGTGGTGGAGTCTGGGAATAGTGTGTGTTGCCATCACTATCGGTCCATTTGTAAATTTCAGCCTGGGCGCTAAAGGACAGGCAAAGCAGCAGGGCAACTACCCAATGAGTCAGGTTCGGGGTCATGGACTGTTCCTCATTATTTGTTTTATTTATCGGCCTATTATGACACGGTGGCAGCTATCGACTAGTACTGATCGTCGGAATCTGGCGTTATGGCTAAAGAAAATACAAGAACATCAGAATATCCCTACGGCTCCCCACATCCGGATGACCCCGGATATGGGAAAGTAAACACCTCACAATGCCCGAATTTTTTTCAGCTGCCCCTGGAACTGCTCCATCGCCGAGCGTTGCTCCTCAGCCTGTTCCCGTGCTTTCGCCACCACTTCCGGCTTGGCCCGTTCAGTAAAAGCCGGATTATTCAGGCGACTTTCCAGCCCTGCCAGACTTTTTTCCAGTTTGCCAATCTCTTTCTCCAGACGGCTGATTTCAGCATCCTTGTCAATCAATCCGGCCAGTGGAATCAGGATTTTCATCTCGCCAACCAGGGCCGTTGCCGATTCCGGCGCTTCAATATCCGCTTCCAGCCATTCGACATTTTCCACCCTGGCCAGGGTACGTGTGAAGGCTTCGGTACGGGTATAAAGCGTTTGATCTGCCACAGTCCAGTTTTGCAGCAGGATCGACAGCTCCTGTGACGGTTTAATATCCATCTCGGAACGGATACGGCGGATACCCATAATGAACTCCTTCACCCAGCCAATCTCGGTCTCCGCTTCCGCATCCACTTTCTCATCATCCGACAATGGCCAGGCTTCCAGCATAATGGAGCGGCCATTTTTACCCGCCAATCCCTTGATGTTCTGCCAGATTTCCTCGGTGATATACGGCATAAACGGATGCATCAGGCGCAAGGCGGTTTCCAACACCTGTACCAGTGTGCGACGGGTACCGCGTTTGGCGGGATCATCATCGTTATGCTTGCTCAGCACCGGCTTGGACAGTTCCAGATACCAGTCGCAATACTCATGCCAGATAAATTCATACAGGGCTTTTGCCGCCAGATCGAAGCGGTAATGGTCAAGGTGCCCGGCAACTTCGGTCTTAACGCTCTGTAATGCCGAACGAATCCAGCGATCTGCTACGGACAGTTTTATTTCAGCAAATTCATCCGCACCGGTACCCTGCCCGTCACACTGCATCTGCACATAACGTGCTGCATTCCACAGCTTGTTGCAGAAATTGCGGTAACCTTCGACGCGGTGCAGATCCAGCCGTACATCCCGCCCGGTGGAAGCCAGTGCCGCGAAGGTAAAACGTACGGCATCCGTACCATAAGCCGGAATACCGTCCGGAAACTGCTTGCGGGTGGCCTTTTCAATTTTTTCTGCCAAGTGTGGCTGCATCATGCCGCCGGTACGTTTTTTTACCAGTGACTCCAGATCAATACCATCGATAATATCCAGCGGATCCAGCGTATTTCCCTTGGACTTGGACATTTTTTGGCCATCGGCATCACGCACCAGCCCGGTGATATATACCTCACGGAATGGAATATCGCCGCCGAATCGGGTGCCGAACATAATCATCCGGGCCACCCAGAAGAAGATAATGTCAAAGCCGGTCACCAATACACTGGTCGGATACCAGGTTTGTAGCGCCTCGGTCTGTTCCGGCCAGCCCAGTGTAGAGAACGGCCATAGCGCGGAAGAAAACCAAGTATCCAGCACATCATCATCCTGCCACAATACCAGATCGGACGCTAATGAATATTTCTCGCGCACCGCCGCTTCATTGTATCCGACATAAACATGCCCCTCATCGTCATACCATGCTGGAATGCGGTGTCCCCACCACAGCTGGCGCGAGATACACCAGTCTTCAAGATTATACATCCACTGATAATAGGTTTTGTCCCAGTTGGCCGGAACAAATTTAATGGCTCCGGATTCCACAGCCTCTATCGACGGGCGGGTGATTCTGGCTTTGCCACCTGGTCGACCGTCGGACTGGACATCACGGGTCAGATCCACATACCATTGATCCGTCAGATACGGTTCAATCACCGCCCCGGAACGGTCACCACGCGGCACCATCAATTTATGATCCTTCACTTCATCCAGCAGGCCGAGCATATCCAGATCCGCAACAATCTGTTTCCGCGCATCATAACGATCCATGCCCCGGTATTTTTCCGGTGCTTCATCGTTCAGGCTGGCATCAATCGTGAAGATATTGATCATCTCCAGATGATGACGCTGGCCAACCTGATAATCGTTAAAGTCATGGGCCGGAGTGATTTTTACGCAACCGGTACCTTTTTCCGGGTCGGCGTGTTCATCCGCCACAATCGGAATCAGCCGATTGACCAGTGGCAACAGGACATGACGGCCAACCAAATGACGGTAGCGCTCATCCTCAGGATGCACCGCCACCCCGGTATCCCCGAGCATGGTTTCCGGGCGGGTGGTGGCGACAATCAGGTATTCCTCGGTGGCATTACCATGACTATCGGCCACCGGATATTTCAGGTGCCACATGTGGCCATTTTCTTCTTCGGACAGTACTTCCAGGTCAGACAACGCGGTATGGAATACCGGGTCCCAGTTCACCAACCGCTTACCACGGTAGATCAGGCCCTCGTCATACAGCTTGATGAACACATCCAGCACGGCTTTGGATAAACCGTCATCCATCGTGAAACGTTCCCGTGACCAGTCACAGGCTGTACCGAGACGACGCATCTGGCGGGTGATGGTGTCACCGGATTGAGCCTTCCAGTCCCAGATCCGTTTCAGAAACGGTTCCCGGCCCAGCTCCAGACGATTTTTACCCTCGGCATTCAGCTGCCGCTCCACCACCATCTGTGTAGCAATGCCGGCGTGATCAGTACCCGGCTGCCACAGGGTATTGTCACCTTTCATACTGTGATAGCGGGTGAGAATGTCCATCAGGGTGTGCTGGAAAGCATGGCCGACGTGCAAGGTGCCGGTGACATTGGGGGGGGGCAGCATAATACTGTAGGGCTGGCCTTCACCTTTGGGCGTAAACAACTGCTGCTCTTCCCAGAACGGGTACCAGCGTTGTTCGATATCTTGTGGTTGGTAGGTTTTATCCATGAGTCCGCGTTATTGAATCCGTGAAAGAACAGCGGATTATAACGCGAATTATTGCTGATGACTGAGGAATTTCAGGAACAGGCTTACTTCAGCATGCCGGACAGTTCGCGAATCAGCTCATTACGGCGCTCATCAATCTGTTGTTCATAATCCTTGCGCAGGGTGACTGTGGTGCCAGACGTGTCCGGCAATCCGGTTTCGGCAGATTCCGGTTCCGGCTGTTCGGAACGGATGGCATGCGCCCGCGCCAGTCCGGTGTATTCGTCCTGTCCGGCGGCTGTTTGCAGTTCGGCAATCCGCTCTTTCAGGCGCTTCTCGAAATTCTGCTGGTTTTCGGTGGTTTCACCGGACTTGGCACGGCTGATAATATCAGGATCGCCGGGGCTGACCAGATCGGTCACCACGGGAATCCGGATGGTGGTATCAAAATCCTGCTGCTTGTTCATATTGATTTATCAGTAATATTTATCCGTGGTGCCGGTTTTCCGAAGTATAGAAAATGACAGAATGACTATCCGGATTGATGTCAAATTGTCGTCACAGTTGATAGTAGTCCAGATTATAGCCCCTGTCGCGGTAAAACTGGTAACGTTTGCGACCAGCGTGCAAAATATCAGCTTCCTGATCAATAATTTCCGCCATGCGGACAAATCGTGCAAAAAACTCCGGTATCTCATTAGACAGATTAATCAGAAGATCACAGTCTGCCATCGGTTCATGGTCATAGCCCAGCTGCACCCGCACACCATCTTCCCGGTGTGGAGCCAGCGTGTGCGGAATAAAACTCAGGTCATGATATGTCCAGATCAGTGTGTCCAGTTGCTGACAACTGGCGGCTGAATCCAGATGGATATAGGTATTCAGCGCCTGCATCTGCGCTTTCTCCAGCACCTTGCAGGCCAGCCGGAAGCGGGCCTGCAACGCATTACTTTTACCGACATAAAAGGAAATGCGGGTCATTGCTTCAGATCAGACCGGATAAGCACGATTTAATAAAAACTGCGTCAGCAGTGGTACCGGGCGACCGGTTGCCCCTTTTTTTGCGCCATCTTGCCAAGCCGTTCCGGCAATATCCAGATGCGCCCAGGTCATATTTTCTGTAAACCGTGCCAGAAAACAGGCTGCTGTAATTGTACCCGCTGCCGGTCCACCAATATTGGCCATATCCGCAAAATTACTTTTCAGCTGTTTCTGGTATTTTTCCCCCATCGGTAAGCGCCAGGCTTCATCATTGGCAGCAGTGCCGGCAGTCAGTATCTCCTGTGCCAGCTGATCATCATTACTCAACAGGCCGGAAGTATGATGACCCAGTGCCACAATCGCCGCCCCGGTCAGGGTGGCCACATCAATCACTGCCGCAGGTTTGAATTTTTCCACATAAGTCAGTGCATCACACAACACCAGACGGCCCTCGGCATCGGTATTGAGGATTTCCACAGTCTGGCCAGACAGGGTGGTGACAATATCCCCCGGCTTACTGGCATTACCGGCGGGCATATTTTCTGCTGCGGCCACCACCACCACCAGATTCAGCGGCAATTCCATGGCAATAGCCGCTTTCAGGCTGCCCAGTACACTGGCGGCTCCGCACATGTCGTACTTCATTTCATCCATTTTCGCACCGGGTTTCAGGGAAATACCACCGCTGTCAAAGGTAATACCCTTGCCCACCAGTGCGATCGGTGCATCACCCTGCTTGCCGCCGTTGTATTGCAGAATCAGCATTTTTCCCGGCTCTGTACTGCCTTTGCTTACCGAAACGAAAGCCCCCATGCCCATGGCTTCCATCTCACTTTCATCCAGCACGTCCAGGGTGGTTTTGTCTGAACTGTCCGCCAGCTGCTGTGCCATTGCTGCCAGATAGGTTGGTGTACAAACATTGCCCGGAGTGTTACCGAGATCGCGACACAGCGCAACACCGGCCCCGACGGCCATGCCACGCTGTACTTCGGTACTGAAATCACCGGCTTCAGTGTGTGCAATCGTCCAGCTTGCCAGCGTAGCAGGCGTATCGTCCTTTTTACTTTTGTACGCCGAGAAATCATACATGGCCTCGGCCACAGCCTGTACAGCCTGCCGGACGACATCGGAACGGTCTCCGGTACACTCGTCAGTCAGGAAAGAGGTCACTGAAGCAATCTTTTTGGTTTTCAGTCGCTGTGCCGCACCCAGCGTTGCCTGTGCGAGTCGCTCCGGTGTCATCTTCGCCTGCTCGCCCAGACCAACCAGTAATACCCGTGGTGCCTTGACGCCGGTCATGGCGTATTGCAGCTGGGTGGTATTGTGATCACCCTTGAAATCACCCAGTGCCAGAAAGGTCTTTAACTGCCCCTGGCTGCTATCGTCCAGTTGTTGTGCGGCTGCTGACAGCTGACCGTCCTGATAAATCCCGACCACCACGCAGTCGGTATCGACGGCAGCAGCATTGACAGCGGCCTGAAATGTGTATTGCATCGTATTCGTCCTGAATGATTGTTGTTGTAAACGGCTAGTGTAACAAGTACGACAGTGGCTGAAAACAAGCTGCAAACACTGGTGACGGATGGTGATATCGCTAACGCACCCTCAATAAAATACAAGCAGTAAATACAAACAGGTGCGACCTCGACCAGACACCCGCCGACATTGTTTTATTATCCGCCGCAGACAGTTCGCTCGGCGCATTAGTCCATGCTGCCGAAACCCTGCCCACGGATTTCCCCTCCATCCGGCTCGCCAACTGGTTACAACTCCTGAAACCGGCAGCCTTTGACCTGTATCGCCACAAGGTGCTGGATCATGCGCAGGTCGTGGTGGTCTCCCTGCTCGGTGGCAGCAGCTATTGGCAATATGGTGTTGAGCAGCTGGAGGACTGGCTAAAAGGTTCACGCCCGAATCACCCACGCCACCTGATCATGGTATCTGGTGATAACAGCCCTGACACGGAACTCAGCGTAATCAGTTCGGTGGACAACAGTGAGTCGGTGCAGCGCGTCTGGCAATATCTGCGTGCCGGGGGTGTCACTAATGCCCAACAACTATTCCGCTTTGTCGCTCAAGCCTGTCTGGGGCGGGAAACGTCATGGCAGGAACCGCAAGTCTTACCGCAATGCCTGTTGTATATGCCCAATGCCCCCTATGCGCAGGCCAGCTACGCAGATTGGCAACAACGCTGGCAGCAGCAGGGCAATAGCACTGATAATGTGTGTGTGGTGTTGTTCTACCGCAGCCATTTGCAGGGTGCTAATACCCGCATGTTCGATGAGCTGATCACGCTACTGGAAGCGCAGGGTTTACAGCCCTTACCGATTGCCATTGCCTCTTTAAAAGACCCCGAGTCACTGATGCTGGTAAATGCGCTGATGGAAACGAGTCAGGCCAGGCTGATTATTAACACTACCGGCTTTGCCAGCACGCGGGTTACAGCGCCCGATCTGAGTGCTGAGCCGACAAATTTTCAATCACCTTTTGAGCGTGATATTCCCGTTTTGCAACTGATCTTGTCCAGCAGTACGGAAGAAGACTGGCAGCAATTTTCTCAGGGGCTGCGCAGCCGTGATATTGCCATGCAGGTGGTGTTGCCGGAAATGGATGGCCGGATTATCACCCGTGCCGTCAGCTTTAAAGCAGAAAGCCATTACAGTGAACGTTGCCAGATCAATGTGATTCAATACCGTATTCACACCGAACGTGCCCGGTTCGTCGCGGAACTTGCTTGGCGCTACTGTCAATTAGCCAATAAAGCTAATCGGGATAAGCGGATCGCGCTCATTCTCGCCAACTATCCCACCAAGGATGGCCGTATCGGTAATGGCGTCGGTCTGGACACACCGGCTTCCACCCTGACGATTTTACAGGCTTTGCAGCAGGCCGCTTATCCGGTTGAGACAATTCCGGCGGATGGCGATGCCTTAATCCGCGAGCTGTTACAAGCCGTCACCAATAATCCGGCGACCCTGCATTTTCTGCCCTGCTGGCAAAGTCTGGATATCGAGCGTTATTTGTATTATTTCAGCCAGTTACCTGAAGAGAACCAGCAACAGGTCTGGGAGCGCTGGGGCAGCCCGGAGCAAGACCCGAAATTCCGCCAAGGACGCCTGATGCTGGCGGGAATTCGGCTGGGGGAAACCTTCGTGGGTATTCAACCCGCTCGCGGTTTTAATATCGACCTCAGTGCCAATTACCATGATCCTGACCTGGTGCCGCCGCACAGTTATTTGGCCTATTATTTCTGGTTGCGCCATGAGTATCAGGTGGATGCGATCATTCATGTCGGCAAACATGGTAATCTGGAATGGCTGCCGGGTAAGGGGATTGCCCTGTCTGAAGGCTGCTGGCCGGATATTGCCCTGGGACCAATGCCGCATTTCTACCCCTTTATTGTCAATGACCCCGGCGAAGGCGCACAGGCCAAACGCCGCGCTCAGGCCACCATTATTGACCATCTGATGCCGCCACTGACTCGCGCCGAAACTTATGGCGAACTGGCGGAACTGGAAACGCTGGTGGATGAATATTATCAGGCGTTGGGTCTGGATCAGCGCCGCGAGGACTGGCTACGACAAAAAATACTGGAACAACTGGAAACCACACAGGTATTAGAAGAACTCCCTTGCCAAAGTGACGATGAGTGTGAAGTGCTGGATGCACTGGACACTTATCTGTGTGACATTAAAGAGGCGCAGATTCGTCACGGTCTGCATCGCCTTGGACAGCTACCAGAGCCGGAAAAGCTGGCGGATACGGTGGTGACACTACTGCGTCTGCCCAGAGGGAAAGCCCCTCATGCGCAGGGGCTTTTGCATGCTCTATGTGCGGATCTGGGGCTGGCGTTTGATCCGTTTCAGGCCGAAGTGACGGCATGGGATGGAGCAAAGCCGGATGCACTACAGCAGGTGAGTGATCAACTCTGGCGGACAAATGCGGATACGCGGGAACGACTGGAGTTGTTGGCACGGGAAATGGTTTTGAAGGTTATTCAGGAAGATTCCCCCCTACCCTCTCTTGCACAGAAAAAATTGGAGGATGATTTCCCTGCGGTATTCGCAGTCCTGAACGATACCCGCAAACACCTGTTACCCGCGCTTCACCAGAGTGCCGAACAGGAAATCCATTACCTGCTGAAAGGTCTCAATGGACGATTTGTAGCAGCAGGCCCCAGCGGTGCACCCAGCCGTGGCCGTCTGGATGTATTACCCACCGGGCGCAATTTCTTTTCTGTGGACAGTCGCTCCATTCCCTCCCCGGCGGCCTGGGCATTGGGGCAGAAATCTGCTCAGGCACTGATTGAAAGGCATCTACAGGAGCATGGCGATTACCCCCGCCAGATCGGCTTGTCGGTCTGGGGTACTTCAACCATGCGCACCGGCGGAGACGACATTGCCCAGGCGTTTGCATTGATGGGGATTAAACCGGTCTGGGCGGCGGGTTCACAGCGGGTGGTGGATTTTGAGATTATCTCCTGGATGCTTTTACAACGTCCCCGGGTGGATGTCACTCTGCGCGTTTCCGGTTTTTTCCGCGACGCTTTCCCCAATGTCATGAAACTGTATGATGCGGCAGTGCAGGCGTTGGCGGATAATGAGCTGGAACCCCTTGAGGTGAATACGGTACGCCAGCATGTCCGCCAACAGGCGAATGAATTGGAGCAACAGGGCATGGAGGCCACTAGAGCACGGGAACAGGCCGCTTACCGGGTATTTGGCAGCAAGCCGGGGGCTTATGGAGCGGGGCTACAGGGCTTAATTGACGAGCGTTGCTGGGAGCAGCGTGATGATCTGGCGGAGGCGTATGTCAATTGGGGGGGCTATGCCTATGGCAATCGCACAGGTGATGGTGTGGAGGCGAAACAGGCCTTTACACAACGCTTGTCACAGTTGGAAGCCGTGGTGCAGAACCAGGATAACCGCGAACATGATCTGCTGGATTCCGATGATTATTACCAGTTTCAGGGTGGAATGGCGAATGCCATAGCCACCTACAGCGGACAGGAACCGGTGATTTATCACAGTGACCATGCCAATCCTGAAATGCCCAAAATCCGCACCCTCAAGGAAGAACTCAACCGTGTCATTCGTTCTCGCCTGCTGAACCCGAAATGGATCAAGGCGATGCAGGAACATGGTTACAAGGGGGCTTTTGAAATGGCGGCCAGTGTCGATTATTTGTTTGCCTATGATGCAACCACCAACCTGATTGATGATTACCAGTACCGGCAAGTGGCTGATGCGCTGATTTTTAATGAAAGCAATCAGCAGTTTATGCGCGAGCATAACCCCAATGCCCTGGAAGAAATGACCGAACGCCTGCTGGAGGCCAGTCAGCGCGGGCTTTGGCAGAATGATCAGGGGTATGCCGGGAAATTGCAGGATTTATTGTTGGCACTAGATGCCAGTGAAGAAGGTTATGTTGATGTGGATTAAAGCACGCACGCTTGATAAACGCTCCGATGAACCTTCTGAAGTGCGGAAAACCGAATTGAACAATATTCAGGCCACTTATTTATCGGGTTGATCATGACCAAATCGGAACGCCTGCTGGCCCTGTTGCAGCTGCTGCACCAATATCGTCGACCTGTTAAAGCACAAATCCTGGCTGAGAAACTCTCTGTCAACCAACGTACCATCTATCGCGATATTAACACGTTGCGTCTGCAAGGCGCGGATATCACCGGCGAGGCGGGTATCGGTTATGTCTTGCGCGAGGGCTTTTTGTTGCCGCCGCTGATGTTTAGTATCGAAGAAATTGAAGCGCTGATTTTAGGCAGCCGTTGGGTGACCAGTCACGGTGACAGCATGTTGCGCGAGGCGGCCAATCAGGCGATGGCAAAAATTCAGGCGGTCATTCCCAAACAACAGCAAAACCGCATTCAACAAAACACCTTGTTTACCCCGTTAATGTCACAGCCTGTTGACAGCGAACAAATGGCGTTCAACGCCGCTCAGGTGCGGCAAGCCATTCGTGATGAAAAGCCGTTACAAATTGACTATCAGGATGGCGAGGAAAACAAGAGCCAACGCACGATTTATCCCTTTTCGCTGGCTTTTTTTGACAGCGTGCAAGTGATTGGAGCGTGGTGCAAGTTGCGCCAGGACTTTCGCCATTTTCGCGTTGATAGAATCAGTCGTATTGAAATGCTTAATCAACGCTACTCACCCGGCCGGGAGCAATTATTTCGGGAATGGCAAAGGCGATATAATTATTGCCCGGATGATCGTTAAACTATCTCGCCAACACTACTGACAGAAACTGACACATGGCCGATGTATTATTTATTTTGTTCATAAAAAAATGGGTGAACAAGCCTTTGATTTAACATTAACGAGGAATTTATGATGCAAGATAAAATCATTTTTTACACCCACCCCTGGTCGCGCGGACGCGTTACCCGTTGGATGCTGGAAGAATGCCAGGCCAACTATCAAACCGAAGTATTGGAATACGACAGCAGTATGAAAGCCGATACTTATTTGGCGATTAATCCGATGGGAAAGGTACCGGCATTAAAACACGGTGATACGGTATTCACCGAAAATGCCGCCATTTGTATGTACCTGGCGGATGTGTTCACCGATAAACAATTGGCACCACCAGTTGGCAGCAAGGCTCGCGGAACCTATTACCGCTGGTTATTATTTGTGGCAGGCCCACTGGAAGCCGTCGCCACCGCCAAGTCATTAAAACAACTACCCGAGCAACTTTCGGAAAAGGAACGTGGCCAGGCGGGTTATGGCTGTCTGGAGGATGTGGTCAAAACACTGGAACAATCACTGGCAGGAATCACCTATTTGTGCGGTGACCGCTTCAGCACAGCCGATTTGTATATGACTGCTTACCTTAACTGGTATATGCAGTTTGATCTGATACCTAAACGTCCGGTTTTTGAGCAATATGTGCAACAGCATATTAACCGCCCGGCTGCGTTAAAGGCGTCTGAGATTGATGAGGCATTGTCGAAAAAATACCCTGTGGATTTTTGAGATGTCAATCAAAGAGACACGTTGAATGTGTCTCGTTTTCTGTCGCTAATTCAAACAATAGGAGAGGATATAAAACACGAATGGAGAAAAAAGAGAAAGCCACTTATTGACCTAAAATATAAAAGAATAAACCGGAATTAGTCAATATTCCGGAATATCCATTCAGCTGATTCCCCGGCTCACTGAAGGAACCGGGGAGTACTTCACACTTTCAGGTCCGCAAACTTAAGATTTGCCGTCTTCGGCCTGCTTTTCTTCTTCCTCAGCCTTGGGTGCTTCAGGCTCTTTCTCTTTCATCAGCACCTTAACATCGGCTTCAGCACGCAGTTTTTCCATATATTCCATCATTTTAGTCTGTTCCAGCTGGCGCTTTAACTGCGGCTTCATATTGTCGATTTCCGGCAGTTTGACATCACGTTGTTCTTCCAGCTTGATAACGTGCCAGCCGAACTGGGTTTCCACCGGTGCGGCGCTGATTTTACCCGGTTCCATTTTCACCACCGCTTCCGCGAACGGTTTGACCATACGCTGTGGCTTGAACCAGCCAAGATCACCACCGGACGGGCCGGACGGGCCGGTGGACTTTTCTTTTGCCAGCTCGGCAAAGTCTTTACCACCTTCCAGCTCCTTAATGATGGCCTTACCTTCATCTTCGGTTTTTACCAGAATGTGACGTGCCTTATATTCGATCTTTGGCATGTTCTTGATACGCTCTTCGTAAGCCGCTTTCAGTTCATCCTCGGAAATATCCAGTGAGCTGGCTTTTTCCTGCATCCAGGTGTTCAGGATCAGCTTGTCTGCAAAGTTTTTCACCTTGGCTTTTACATCCTCTCGCTCACCCAGACCGGATTTTTTGGCTTCCTGGCGGGCAATCTCGGTGGCAATCAGATCGTCCAGCAGTGCCTTTTCATCCACTTCGGTGCCGGGGCGGGAGCGTTTGGCCATTTCAATCACGGCATCCAGCGTTCCGCGGGTCAGATCGACCCCGTTGACAATAGCCACCAGCTCATCGGCTGTCGCCTGCTTTTCCTCGGCAGAAACAGGAAAGGCCAGTGAAAACCCGATTAAACTGCTTGCGATGAGTGTGTTCATTTTGATTCGCATTTTTTTCTTCCTTTAAGGTAAAACTTTTTTAAACGGTTTGACACTAACGGTCTGATAGACACCAGCGTCCAGGTAAGGGTCGGCTTCTGCCCAGCTTTGCGCAGCCGCCAGAGATTCAAATTCCGCGATAATCACGCTACCACTAAATCCGGCCGGGCCGGGATCTTCGGTATCAATATACGGGTTAGGACCGGCAATGACCAGACGACCTTCATCACGCAGCTGTTGCAGACGTTGAAGATGTGCCGGACGGGCAGTCAGTCGCCTGTCCAGACTGTTTTCAACATCTTCACCGACAATGGTATAAAGCATGTTTCTCTGTCCTTTTTGATTCACACCGGTTTTTATTCGGCTCCGGTTTCATGAGCATAAAATACGCATTAGAACACAATATGATGCCGGTTCGGAATGAAAACAAGGTCATGACAACTGTATTTCTCCGGTTTAATCTGTAAAATCGCGCATTTTATACGATATAAAGTCCATGAGTCAGTATTTTGAAGTACACCCCGAAAACCCGCAGCAGCGGCTGATCCGGCAGGCTGTACAGATTATCCGCGATGGCGGTGTGGTCGTCTACCCGACCGACTCCAGTTATGCCATTGGTTGCCACCTCGGCAACAAGTCAGCCATGGAACGCATTCATCGTATCCGCCGGGTCGATAAACACCATAATTTCACACTGGTCTGCCGTGATCTGGCGGAAATTGCCACCTATGCCCAGGTTGATAATATGAATTACCGGCTGATGAAGTCACTGACACCGGGTCCGTATACCTTTATCCTTAAAGCGACGCGGGAAGTACCCCGCCGCTTGCAGAATCCCCGCCGTAAAACCATTGGCCTGCGCATTCCGGAACACATCGTGACACAGGCATTTTTACAGGAGCTGAACGAGCCAGTCATGTCCAGCACATTAATACTGCCGGGTGAGGAATTGCCCATGAATGACCCTTATCAGATCAGGGTCTGTCTGGAGCATCAGGTGGATCTGATTATCGATAGTGGCTTTTGCAGTTATGAGCCGACGACGGTGGTGGATCTGATGGGTGAGCGGCCGGAAATTTTACGTGAAGGCAAGGGGCCGATTGACTGGCTGGTGGAGCATTAAATGGATATTGACAATATTATCTTTCTCATTGCAGCGGGGGCTATCCCGGTACTGTTTGCGATTACCCTGCATGAAGTGACGCATGGCTGGGTTGCTTATAAACTGGGTGACAGCACCGCTAAAATGCTCGGACGGCTGACCGTAAACCCGATTAAGCATATTGATCCGGTGGGCACGATTGCCCTGCCGCTTGGCATGGTCGTAATATCGCTGGCGACCATGCAGCAGCCGTTTGCCTTTGGCTGGGCCAAACCGATTCCGGTGAATACCCGTAATCTGCAACACCCGCGTCGTGATATGGCCATTGTGGCGGTAGCCGGACCCTTGTCGAATTTTGTAATGGCAGTGTTCTGGACGCTGATGCTGATTATCACCATGAATACAATGTCTGACCCGAATCTGGGACGGGGTTTTTCCACGATGGCACAGATCGGCATTGTGTTTAACCTGATCCTGATGGTACTGAACCTGTTGCCGCTGCCACCGCTGGATGGCGGGCGGGTGCTGGCCGGACTGGTGCCGCGCCCGGTGGCCGATATACTGGATCGTATTGAGCCTTACGGGTTCATTATTCTGATTGCACTGCTGTTTCTCGGCGTGCTGGACCAGATTCTTGGCCCGATTATCGGGGGATTATATAGCTTTCTGATCAGTTTTGTGTTTTGAACGTTGCCTTGTTCAGACGGTTGTTTGTTTTTTCTGTTAAATTCTGGGTTTTATTAAAGGAGTAAAGGTTCAAGTGAACACAGCGCCGTCGCAAAATCAGCGTGTTGTTTCGGGTATGCGTCCAACCGGCAAGTTACACCTCGGTCATTATCATGGTGTGTTGAGAAACTGGGTGGAGATGCAAATGGATCATGAATGCTTTTTTTTCGTGGCCGACTGGCATGCACTGACCACCCATTATGAAACACCGGAAGGGATTTCCGGACATGTTGAAGATCTGGCAATTGACTGGCTGGCTTCCGGAATCAGCCCCAGTTCAGCGACCATGTTTGTGCAGTCACATGTTCCGGAGCATGCAGAGCTGCATTTACTGCTGTCGATGATTACGCCGCTGGGCTGGCTGGAACGGGTGCCGACCTACAAGGATCAGCAGGAAAAGCTGAAAGAAAAAGATCTGGCGACCTACGGTTTTCTCGGTTATCCGTTGTTGCAGTCTGCCGATATCCTGATGTACAGGGCGGATATGGTGCCGGTGGGTGAGGATCAGGTGCCGCACATTGAGCTGACCCGCGAAGTGGCACGGCGTTTTAATCATATTTATGGTCGCGAACCCGGTTTTGAGGATAAGGCCGAAGCGGCTGCCAATAAAATGGGTAAAAAGGCGGCCCGCTTATACCGTCAGTTGCGTAAACAGTTTCAGGAACAGGGCGATCAGGAAGCACTGGCCAAGGCACAGGCAATGCTGGAAGCCCAGCAGAATATTTCGCTGGGTGATCGTGAGCGCCTGTTTGGTTACCTGGAGGGTGCCGGAAAAATTATTCTGCCGGAACCGCGGGCGGCTCTGACCAAAGCGTCAAAAATGCCCGGTCTGGACGGGCAGAAAATGTCCAAATCCTACGGTAATACGATTGGGTTACGTGAAAATCCGGTTGAGGTGGAAGCGAAAATCCGCAAGATGCCGACGGATCCGGCGCGAGTGCGGCGCACCGATCCGGGGAATCCGGAAAAATGTCCGGTCTGGCAGTTACATGAGGTTTATACGGATGACTCGGTGCGTCAATGGGCGAATAAAGGTTGCCATTCCGCCGGTATTGGCTGTGTTGACTGCAAGGGCCCGGTAATTGATGCGGTACAGGCAGAATTGCAACCGATCCGCGAACGGGCGCGTGAATATGAGGAAAATCGTGCCAAAGTGCGGGAAATTCTGCATGAAGGTTCGGAAGCCGCGCGGCAAATAGCCCGCGAGACGCTGGATGATGTGCTTGAAGCGATGCAGTTTACCCATCATGACTAGCATGCGACCCGTTTTCGGGCGACAGTCTGGCTGCATTATTCATCACTGATGGGCGCTGTCCAGCAAGCAATTCCGCTGGCGATTGTACAGGGCGAGGCTCTATCGGTTCTTCCTGACGATCTGTATATTCCTCCGGATGCACTGGAAGTGATTCTGGAGGCATTTGAAGGGCCGCTGGATTTGCTGTTATACCTGATTAAACGTCAGAACCTTGATGTCTGTCATATACCAATTGCCGTGATTACCGGGCAATATATGGCCTATGTTGAGCTGATGAAAGAGTTCAGACTGGATCTGGCAGCAGAATATCTGGTGATGGCGGCGATGCTGGCGGAAATCAAATCCCGTATGCTATTGCCAAAGCGCACCGAGGTTGAGGACGAGGATGATCCGCGTGCTGAACTGGTCCGACGGCTACAGGAATACGAGCAGTGTAAACAGGCGGCGCTGGAGCTGGATGAATTACCGCGCATGGAGCGTGATTTTCTACCGGCACAGACGGCGGCTGATTTTCCGCAACAGCCGCGACCACTGCCGGTGGTGGAGCTGAGTGATATTCTGCTGGCATTTCGTGATGTGTTACAGCGGGTCGATATGTTTAGTCATCACGAAATTCAGCGTGAACACCTGTCGATTCGTGAGCGGATGACACATGTGTTGACAGCAATACAGCACCAGCCGTTTGTCAGTTTTTCGGCACTGTTTACGTTTCAGGAAGGCCGTCGGGGTGCGGTAGTGACCCTGATGGCTGTGCTGGAATTATTGAAGGCACAACTGATTGATGTCATACAGGGTGAGGAAAGCTATGCGCCGCTGTACATACGCGGCGTGAGCTGAAGAGTTATTAATGTTTAAAGGGGCTTTGAGTGAGCGAAGATAATCCGCTGATCAACCAGAAGGAAAATCCTTTTGTCAGTATTGCCATCAATATTCTGATTCCGGCATTTATCCTGTTTTATTTGTCCAATGATGAATATCTGGGATCGAAAATTGGCTTTGTTGTGGCCTTGTCATTTCCGTTTTGTTACGGTTTGTATGACTTTATCCAGCGGCGGAAGGTCAATCTGATTGCTGCACTAGGTCTGGTGAATGTATTGCTGACTGGCGGTATTGGCTTGCTGGAGATTGATAATCACTGGCTGGCGGTTAAAGAGGCAACGATTCCGGCACTGATTGGGCTGGCGGTGCTGGCATCAGTAAAAACCAGATACCCGCTGATTAAAACCCTGTTTTATAACGATCTGATTGTCGATACGGCGAAAGTCGAGCAGGAACTGGAGGCACGGGCTAATAAAGCGGCATTTGATAGCCTGGTGGTTCGGGCAACGGTGATTCTGTCATCCTCGTTTCTGGTATCGTCAGTGCTGAATTATATACTGGCCAAGCTGATTGTGGTCAGTGCGCCGGGTTCGGTAGCATACAATCAGGAGCTAGGCAAACTGACGCTGATGAGTTATCCGGTTATTGTGATTCCATCCATGATCGTGATGGGGTTTGCTTTCTGGTACCTGTACAAGGGGATAAAAAATCTGACCGGGCTGGATGCGGAAGCTATTTTCAAAACCGGATAATTTTTGCTCTGCAATCAAACCGGTAAGAACCAGTTTTAACAGGCATGATTAGCTTCTCTAAATGTTTTCATTAAGAAAATAAATGGAAAATAAGAAATTTTTGTCTAATTTTTATTCTTTTTGGGTACTAATAGTTGCAAAATTTTTAGTTTAACGTAGCATGACTGAGTGCTCGCGAGGGAAACCAGCCGTCTTAACTGAGGAAGAAGGTATGCGGGCATTTTCAAGCCCCTGGGGATTTCTAATAGCCCATTTACTCCAGGGGTTCTTTTACAGTCTGCGTAAATCCTTTTCTTGCTAATTGCTGCTTCCGGCACTAGATTCCATTGCATCTGTCTGGCTGTTTTCAGGAATGAGAATGATACGAAAAATAATATGGGTTAGTGGACTGTTGCTAACAGGCGGACTACTGTTCGCACTGGCCATTTTTTTTAAGGCACCTTTATATAAGACTGGAAACATTTTCTTTACTGAACAGTCATCCAAGCCATCTGCTCCGGCGCCAGCAACCGAGATTATTTTTTCAAGCTATGAAAAGCAGCCGGTTTTAAAGGCAGAGATTCCTGTTTTTCATCCCGATAAAAAGCGACCACCGATTGGTATTAATGTCAACGAACTGCACTATGAAGATGCCAGTTTTCCATTTGTAGATTTATTCCGTCAGGCTTCCCCATTCCGGGATAATGTACTGGAGCTGGATAATACCGCAGATGTGCAATACGACCAGTATGGCTGGCCGGTGAAGCTGCATGGTGGTGAGGCAGGCACCAAATTCATTGGCAAGATGCCGATATCTGCACTGCCGGAAGGGGAATACATTGTGCTGTATGACGGCGTGGGAACACTGCGTTACGGTCATGATGTGGAGCGGGTGGAACAGGCTCCGGGGCGGGAGCTGATCCGTTTTAATCCGGCCACCGCAGATAAAGCGGATGAGATTGATGCCAGCCTGGTCATTACCCAGACCGATAGCAGTAACCCTTTGCGTAATATCCGTATTCTGCCACCGGGAGGGATTTGTCAACATAACCCGCTACAGCGGGTGGGATCGGCAGCAGACTGTGCCGATGCTGATTATCTGAGCTTTGAAAGCTATTACAGCAGCATTCTGTTTACTCCGGAATATCTGGACTTTTTGAAGGATTTCAGTGTCATCCGTTTTATGGCAATGTCCGGGATTACCCGTAACCCCGAGCGTTACTGGCACGAGCGGCCCAATATGGATGAGGCAACCTGGGGGGGCGGTTATGGTGAGCGTGGTGCACCACTGGAAATTCAGGTGGAGCTGGCCAACCGCATGCAGGCCGATGCGTGGTTTAATCTGCCACATGCTGCGGATGATGAGTATGTGCGCAATTTTGCCACTTATGTGCGTGATCATCTTGATCCCGGGCTGAATATCTATATTGAATATACCAATGAGGTCTGGAATACCTCGTTCTCACACAGCGAATACACGCAGAAACAGGGCGTAGAAGCGGGTTACAACCGAAATTCGGTGGAAGCCGGGTTTCAGTATTACGTGCAGCGTGCCGGAGAAGTGTTCAGTATCTGGGAAGCCGTGTTTGGCGGGCGTGAACGTTTTACTCGCGTCATTGGTTCCTGGGATACACGTCCGGACATTTCGCGTAAATTGCTGGGGAAATATGAGGGGTATAAATATGCCGATGCGCTGGCGATTGCCCCCTATTTCGGCGGGAATACCAAAGGTTATCGGGAAGCTGAAACGGTGGATGAAGTGTTGCAGCTCACCGAAGCGCCGGATTCATTCCGTTCACTGCATGAGTTGCTGGAGCATATTCAGACTCAGGCCGACATTGCGCGGCAGTTCGGTGTCAAGCTGATTGCCTATGAGGGGGGACAGGGACTGGTGGACTGGGCAACCCGTGAGCCGGATCAGCACCCGAATCCATTATTTTTTGCGGCGAATCGTGATCAGCGCATGGGGCCACTGTATACACGTTTGCTGAATGGCTGGCGTGAGGCGGGCGGGGATTTGTTTGTAATGTTTTCTTCGCCGCGTACCTGTCAGTGGTTTGGTTGCTGGGGTTTGAAGGAACATATCCGCCAGCCACGCAGTGAAGCACCAAAATACAATGCCACACTGGATTTTATTGATGCGAATCGGGATTGGGAATTTGTTGATGCCGATGCGCTGGTGCCACAGGATCGTATCTTGCAGGCTGCCCAGGTAAAACGGAAACCCAAAGCTCCGGATGAACCGGTTATTGTCTTTCGTCCGGCACGTGATCCGGAGCGTTATTTCTTTCTGGAAAATCCACGGACACTGGATACGCTGATCGCCGGGGAGAGTTGGGTGAAACGGGACCTGTTCGGTAAGTGGCAGGGCAAGTGGGATAAGGAATTTCTGTATCTGAGTGTACAGGTTTATGATGAACAGATTGTGCATGATTCAGATAACCCGGAAGATGATGACTCCATCGAGTTTTACATTGATGCCGATAACAGCCGCCACCCGTATTACGACGGCGTGAATGATTTTCGTCTGATTTTTGCCTGGGGGCGGGATGAGGTGATTATTGATAAACCTGCCGGTAAAACAGCCTCTGATGCACTGGAATATGAGCTGATAAAGACCGAGGATGGTTATAAACTGCATGCTAAAATTCCTTGGGCGATGCTGGGAGTGAATGTGGATGTGCGGCACCGGGTCGGCATTGAGGTACAGGTCAATGATGATGATGACGGTGGACAGCGTGAACAGAAGATTTCCTGGCTGGCACGGGAGGATAATGCAATGAATGATCCACGCCTGTTCGGGGTGGTGTTAATTAGCGGCAGGTAATGTATGGCGGAGACACCTAAACTGTAAAACTCCAGACCTGATCTGACAGACACCTTCTGAAAATCGGTAACTGTCAGATCAGGTCTGGAGTTTTACAGTTCAGATACTTAATTGCTTAAGTTGGCGCATATGACCTCTATCCACCCCGTTCCCACCTTTTCCAGCTCCCCCTGTTGCCGCAATAACTGTTTCAGCTGGTCTTTCTACGCATCGGCATAAAGGATCTTGACACTTACGACAATTTCTTGCTCTGACAGTTTTTGAAGCTGCTTCCCTGCAGTTTTTTAGAGCTTATCGGTTAGACCAGCGTTTTACGGGCGCACAATCTGTAAAATAAGCCGGTTCATCTGGGTCAACAGGACCTAAGTTAGAACATAGGCTGGAATGATAGACATATTCGTTGCCCTGATAATGCCAGTCGATAGACATCTCGTTACCATCAAGGGATTGATAGGTCATCCTTATATCAGCATAATTTTCATGCTTCTTTATCCAGGTAATCAAGTAATGGGCTCGGTAAGCCAGTAGTACCCTAGGGCTTTTTCCTTGTTTTTGCTCAACCAGCCAGAATGGCAAGTTTAATGGTGCATACTTGTATTTTCCGCAAGGAGGAAGTGGGGCTACTAACCATTGCCGTGTATCAGGCTGATCACTGAGTTGGATATTCACCCCGAATAATTGACAATTAGTTTGTTCAAGGCTTAATGGAGCACGGAAACCTTCCCCTGTTTCCAATCCCGGGTTCTTTTTAATAGCTGCCAGTATTTCAGGTGAGATTTTCTCAGGTTTATTATCATTTGATTTTGATCTTATTACACCTGATTCGATTGCACTTCTTCTATTTGAAGCAAACCTGAAAGAGTCAGCAATGACATATTCATCTTTTGTTTGATTGGTTTCTTGATATTTTTCATCTGTACATGCAGTGAAAAATATACTCAGGGTAAGTAAGTGGGCAATAACAGTAATAATTTCCAGTTTTTTCATTATCAGCCTTCACAATAGGTTTAAGCAAAGCCTGTGAAGTCGTTACTTATTGTTATTCGTTGAATCTGACAAGAATATGGCCATGATATAACATTCCTTGCTTTTTTGTATAAATACAACCTTAGTACATTATTTAAAAATGATTCTAGCTATTCATACATGAATGATATTCGGTCACGAAATCCTGACGAAATCCTGGTTTTCTTGCATCTTTCATAATACCTTACATATCAAGACCTGCTTTTTCGTATTCCTCACTAACCTCCATCCACTCCGTTTCCACCTTTTCCAGCTGCACTTCCAGTTCCCCCTGTTGCCGCAATAACTGCTTCAGCTTGTCTTTCTGCGCATCCGTATAAATCTCCGGCTCAGCCAGGGCCGCTTCCACTTCGGCCTTCTGTTGATTCAGCCGATCCATTGTTTTTTCCAGCTGGTTCAGCCTGTTTTTCAGTGGCTGCAGACGCTTACGTTTTTCGGCGGCATCACGGCGCTGTTCCTTGCGCCTGGTGGCACTGTTCGTATTGTCTGCGGGTGCTGCGGTAGCCAGTGTTTTCTTAAACCGGTTCTGTAACCACAGAGCATAATCATCCAGATCACCGTTAAACTCATCCACCCGTCCGCTATCCACCAGCAGCAGTGTATCGGTGACCATTTTCAGCAGGTGACGATCATGCGAAACGATCACCATCGCTCCCGCAAATGCCTGTAATGCCATACTCAGCGCCAGCCGCATTTCCAGATCCAGATGGTTAGTCGGCTCGTCCAGCAGCAGTAAATTCGGACGCTGATAAATCAGCAGTGCCAGTGCCAGCCGTGCTTTTTCTCCACCGGAAAACGGTGCCACCGGCTCATCAACCCGGCTGCCCTGAAATCCGAAACCACCGAGATAATTACGCAAATCCTGTTCACGGGCCTGACGATCCCGTGCCCGTAGCTGTTGCAGCGCCGTCGCCTGTGGATCAAGCTGTTCCAGCTGATGCTGGGCAAAATAACCGATTTTCAAATCCTGGGCCTGCCAGCATTCGCCACCTTGTGATGGCAGTTCTCCAGCGAGGCATTTAATCAGCGTTGACTTACCGGCTCCGTTCGGGCCAATCAGTCCAATCCGCTCACCGGGTAATAGTTGCAAGCGCACGTCGGCAATAATCGGAGTCTCACCATAGCCCACACTGACCGCCTCCATATTCAGCAGCCGCTCCGGCAGCTTGTCCGGCGAGCGGAACTGGAAACTGAACGGTGTATCAACATGCGCCGGAGCAATAGTTTCCATCCGTTCCAGTGCTTTCAGGCGGCTTTGCGCCTGTCGGGCTTTCGTGGCCTTGGCACGGAAACGATCAACATATTGCTGGATATGCGCAATCTCGGCCTGCTGCTGTTGATAGGCCGCCTGCTGCTGCGCCAGCCGTTCGGCGCGGGTCACTTCAAAAGTGGAATAATTACCGGTGTACAGGGTTAATTGGCACTGCTCAATATGGGCAATGTGTGTACAAATTGCATCCAGAAATTCGCGGTCATGCGAAATTAATAGCAGAGTGCCACGATAAGTTTTCAGCCAGTCCTGTAACCAGATCACCGCATCCAGATCCAGATGATTGGTCGGCTCATCCAGCAATAATAAATCCGAGCGGCACATCAGTGCCTGTGCCAGATTCAGCCGCATGCGCCAGCCACCGGAAAAGCTGCTCACCGGGTGGTTAATTTCATCACCCTTAAAACCCAGACCGTGTAATAAGACGGCGGCCCGGCTTTCGGCCGCATAACCATCAATAGCATCCAGTCGCGCATGCAGCTCTCCCAGACGCTCACCATCCGCCTGCCGGATTTGTTCCTGTAGGTGAATGTACTCGGCATCACCTTCCAGGGCATAAGACAATGCACTCTGTTCGCCGGAGGGTGTTTCCTGTTTGACGTGTGCAATCACCCAACCCGGCGGACGACTAAAATCACCACTATCCGCCGATAACTCACCACGAATCAGTGCAAACAGGCTGGATTTCCCGACCCCGTTAGCCCCGGTCAAACCGGCTTTCTGGCCGGGATGAATACTGAACGAAGCGGATTCGAGTAAGGCTTTGGTACCACGCCGCAGCGACAGACTGGAAAAGACAAGCATGGGTATTCAACTGATAAAAATAATGAGCATTAAACCTTAGCCCACTGCACAGGGCAAGTCTGTAAAATGAGTCTGACCCTGCAAAAATAATCGTGAAATACTCAAGATTCAGCCTGCCTCGCGCCACGCTCCACTTGTCAGACTACCCAGTGTCCAGCTACCAGTCCGATAGCGAATCAGACGTAAACTACAACACATCAAACGGCTTGTTAAACAGAATAATCCGGTTCACTGAATCAGTGCCTGTTGAAAGCCGTCGGTGGCAAAGGTCTCAAACCCATGATCCGTCCGCCAGATAAAGTAGGCATCAATGCCCTGTTCCAGCACAAACTTGCAACCCTTGACCTCGCCCATTGCCATCAGCATGGTCGCATAGGCATCCGCCAGCATGGTGTTCTCAGCCATCACTGACACCGAAGCCAGACTGTGCATAACCGGATAACCGCTGGCGGGGTCAAGGGTATGCGAATAACGCTGGCCACCGGCACTGAAGTAATTCCGGTAATCACCCGATGTAGCCAGACTGCCATTTTTTAGTTTCAGCCCCTGTTGCACCGAACGCCCCAAATCCACCGGCTTCTCTATAGCAATGCGCCACTCATCACCGCGCGGACTGTGGCCACGGGTACGAATCTCGCCGCCGATTTCCACCATATAATCAGTCGCCCCCAGTTGTTGCAGATGTTCGGCCAGCTGATCCACACCGTAACCCTTGGCAATCGAGGATAAATCGACATACAGTCCGGCCGGGTCTTTACGCAGTGCCGGTGGCTCAAGACGTACCGCCAATTTTTTATACCCCACATTCAACAGCGCCGTATCAATAGCTGCCTGTGGCGGCACTTCAGGTTCACCTTCCGCCTTACCGGCACCAAAGCCCCACAAATTGACCAATGGCCCCACCGTAACATCGTAAACACCGGCACTTAATTCACTGACCTCAAGGGCTGCCTGTGTCACCTCGGCCAGTTGTGCAGACACCGGAAACCAGTCCGTTTGCTGATAACGATTAAACCGGGACAGTTCTGAATCCTGCTGCCAGGTCGACATCTGATCATTAACCGTTTTTAACACCGTATCCAGCTCTGCTTTCAAGGTAGCCTGATCCGGCAATGCGGCCTCATCATCAGCCAACGGCATAATCAATGCACTCCAGGTTGTCCCCATGGTCGTACCCTGTATGCGTATGACCTCCGGCTGTGATTTGCTACAGGCACTGAGCAGCAATACAAAAAATGCCGACACAATTGTCGGCATTTTAGCAAAACAAAATCTGTTCATGTCTTTGCTATGACTTTATCCCGCTTCCAATCTCAACACCGGAAGGATTCGAGAAACGATTATTCAGATGCTGCACCAGATGATCCGTTGCATCACGAATCGCATCCAGACGCTTGCGTGTGCTGCGCCCCCAGCCCGCCGGTGTTTTCTGGAAAATACTCCGCCAACTGCGGGTACTTTTATGGAAAGCCGTTACCAGATTACCGTAGGATTCGTTCTGGCTTAATGATGCTGAAATATATTTCGCCACTTTGGCACGGATAAAGTAATGTAGCAGACCCACCAACACTACTGCCACGGCGGCAGCGATAATTATGTACAGCGAATTTCCGGCGATTGCCTGCAACCACGAAGCACTGAAGTTTAGACCATCCCACCAGCCCATCCAGACACTGAAAATTCCGGCAGCGACCACAATCGCACTGAGGGCAATACCGTCCCAGATCAGACCGCCAGCTTTTCATTGAACAGTACATAGAAGCTACCGGCAGACAAGCCATTCTGCACCAGCGATTTCTGCCAGGAAGACACAATATCTTCCAGATTATCTTCACGCGCTGAGGTATCAATCTGATTCAGAATAAACAGGAATTTACTGCTGTCATTACGACGCTGTGCCCCGCGGACCAGATGTTCCAGTGTATCCTGCATGGCACCCGGCTCAGGGTGACGCGCATCAAAGAACACCAGCACCAGATCGGATAATTCAATAATGTGATCGGCAATTCTCAGTGTCGACTTACGCTGTTCATCCGCATCAAATCCGGGAGAGTCAATCAGAATCTTGCCCCGTACTTTCTCACTGGGCACCACTTTCATCTGCAAATAATTATCAATCTTTGAGCCTTCACCGGCACTGACATGCTCAATTTCTTCGCTGATCTGATAAAACGGGAAACGCGGATCACCATCCAGTGCCAGACCAGGCAGCGTATGTACCTCCGTATCCGGGCTAAAGGTAATCGCTGTGAATTTGTCATCGACGGCCTGATTACCGGTACGTTGCAGATCAATATCCAGGAAGCTATTGATAAAACTGGACTTACCGGCGGAGAAGGTTCCCATCACCGAAATCATTGGCCACCAGGAAATTTGCGTCGCATACGAGTTACCCGGTGCCAGTAAACCTACCTTCTGTGCAATTCTGTCCAGTTCGCGATATTTACCTACGGCATCAACCAGTACCGGGTTCTCGCGTTTCAGATGTTCCTGTAACCCTTTCAGGCGTTGATCAATTCGTTTGGATGGTGTCATGTGTACCCCTTTTGCTGATTACTGGTCAAAGTATCAAGCTGCTGATGGATGAAGAAATCATATCCATCAATCATGATACCGCTGTTTTTTTATTGTATTACCTGATGCGCATCATTGACAGGCAAAATAAAAGACAGACAGGAAAAACGGCAAAACCACTTTTCCTGTCTTCGATTAAACATCAATCTGGCAGATTACTGCAACAATTCGCCAATTTTCTGACCCGCTGCGGGATCAACCTGATCAATATAAACCTTGATATCCTGTAACTCGGCCACGCGCCCCTGATCCTTCAGCCAGACCGCAATATCCGTGTACAACTTCACAGCTTCCTGACTATTACCCTGCTTCCAGTAAACATTAGCCAGCTCCCCCTTATAGCTTGGCTGATTATCACGAGCCAGTAACTCCTGATAAAACCCGGCAGCACGGTCAAAGTCATTGCTCCAATAGGCTTCACGGGCAGCAATTAATAAATCTGTCGTACTCGCCACTTCAGCTGTCTGAGCTGTAACGGCATCAGTTTCCGGAGTCGCTGTATCCGTACTTTCACCTGCGACAGCCGCCTGTTCAGCACCTGTTTGCCCTGTTGATTGCCTGACAGCGACAACGGCTGACTTAGTCACCGTTTCACCACCGCCGACAACGACAGTAGCCACTGTCGCTACTGCCGTCACCGCTGCTGTTTTCACAGCACCAGCTGCGTCACCGGCTTTATCCACAGCCTGTTCTGTCGCATCACCGGCTTTCTCTTTGACCTGTTCAACTGCTACAGTAACGGCTGATTTATCGTCACCCATTGCAACTGCTTCTACAACCGGAGTCGCTTCGGCCTGAACCTTTTTTTCAACCATTGCTACCTTGGCATGCTGTTCGGCAGTACCTTTTGTGACGTGAGGCTCATTGCCTTCTTTATGCGCTGCATCAGTATCAGCATGCGGTTCTGTAGCCTCAACCGCACCCTTGGCATGATGCGCATCCCCCTTATCGCCACTAATACCGTAATTCAGCAGAATCGCCAGAATTGCCAATACCCAGGCAAAAATAACAGGGTGTAAAAATAGCCAACGTATAATATGCATGATTTACTTATCCTTTAAACTTGGAGGTTGCCTTAATATCTGTTCAGTTTTCAGCTCCGGTAAA
>PDRT01000027.1 GCA_002746895.1 Thiothrix nivea | reverse complement strand
ACCGGCACTGCCGTCCGCACCTTTTTTGGAGGGCGCGACATACACCGGATCCCCTGAACCCGGATCAACGGTCGTCACTTTCAGCTCCTTGGTGGTCTCGACCCGGAAATCGGCGGTGACAATGGTGTCGGTTGGCCCGGCGGTAGCTACGTCGGACAGACCATCAGCCTGCGCGCTCACCGAGGCACTGATGTGTTGATCATTCAGGGTGATCACGGTGCCGTCGTAAGAGGCGGCAAGAACCCGTGCTGTTGGGTAGATTACCCGTGTCGTGCCTTCAATCGCCGCGCCCAGATTACAAAACAGGGTGCGCTTGTCTGCGGAAATCGAGGACACCGGATTCACCACCTCCGCATCGGTCTCACAACCATCCGGGATTCTCAGCCAGGCCTGCCGTTGATCAGCCACCACCATGGTCGTCAGGCTGCCCGCATCACTGTCATTCACCGAAACCTCAACCTGATAGGTGATCACGTCCTGCAAACGGACAACATTATTGCTCTCGTCGGCATCCAGCCCGGCCTTGTTCAGATTATTACCGTCCCAGGTGGTGTCATCAAAGGGTGCCGAGCCGGTTTTTTTCACCAGAATGGTGGTATTGACCACCGGTGTGGCATCGTTCGCAGCGATTACCGGCGGACAGCACACCGCCAGAGCCAGCATAAACAGATGCAGGTATTTTAAAGACAATTTCACAGCAGCCCTCTATATTTTTATCATTAGAAAAACAGACATAAGGTCGGTCAGATCGACCCGTAACAGGGCAAGCCTTCCCCTGATACCGCTTATTCTATTAAAGGTATCTATATATAAGATTAATAAATAAACAGATTGACGATTGAATGGAACCTTACTTTTTAGGCTCCTTTCTCTGTGAAAGAATGCTTTGCGCCTCAGGTTTATTGTAACTACAACGGATTCACAACATCCAGAAAATCAAAGTGCTTGAAATCCTTAACATTCAACGTATACAAACCTGTAATACCATTATCGCGAAGCGTTGCAGCTAAACCCGCATCAAAGATATTTTTCCTGCTGGATACTGATGCCAGCAAGGTTAAAACGGTGTGAAGCTGGGAAGATTTTGGATAAATAACCGGAATCCCGGAATCAAGGTAATATTGCACAACGGCCACTGCATCAGGCATAGCTAATGGCGTTTCCAGCCGTGACCAGGTAATCGTATTAAGAAATTCAAGCAAAGCCTGAGAAGGAATACAAACAGCGAAATCACCCGCCTCATCCCGCCGGTTGAACTCCGATTCCAGAAACTGCCGTGCCGACGCATGTAAGGGTGAATCAATATTATGGGCATACACCAGCAGATTGGTATCAAGTGCATACATAGACAGTTTACAAACCCCGCCCTTCATATAGCTCATCACGACCGGGGCAGGCATCACTGCCCAGGCTGAAAGTCTTTATTTCGATCTTGTCCCTGTGTTCCACAGGACGGGAAACAGCAGGCAAGCGAGGCGTAAAGGGCAAGCCACGATTCAGCTCAACCTGCTTCAAAAACATGGTAATAGCCTGAGCCGTTGTCATACCTAATTCAGACAAAATATGTTCCGCATTAGACTTTAGTTCAGGGTCAACACGGGTTGTAATAACAGATGTTCTACTCACAATAAATTACCAGATTGACTTCAAATGTATTCAATTGTATTCCCTGAGTGACTATCTGGCAACTTCCCGAGTACACGTCGAATCTGGCCTATTGATGAAGAAAGTACTGCCACCGCCCACCCGTCTCAGAGCAGGCGGCTCAGTCACTGTAGGGCAGCCTTAGTCCACCACCACCGTAATCGCCAGCGTTTTCGACTCACCCGCAGGCAGCGTACCCACATCCCAGATTCCGCCGTTGTACACTTCCGTCGCCGGTGCATGGCTCTGGTAAGTAACTCCCGCAGGTAGCTGATCCTCCACTTTCACGCCGCTGGCATTATCCTGCCCGTCATTGCGAACGGTCAGTGTATACGTGACCACCTCACCACGTTTTGCCGTTGTCTTGTCCAGCGTTTTGCTCAGGCTCAGGTCGACAGAGGCATTACGATAACCAAAATCATGATCGGTGTTATCTTCCACATCCACCAGTTGCCCCAGCACATTGTTCACCAGCGTCAGAGATTCCGCAGAACGGTTATCCAGCGTCCCGTCCAGGTCAAAACTCTGGCGCAAACGATCAGGCACCGTGTTTTCATCCACGGCAACCGTGTAATCACCCGCCGGTAAATTATCAAACTTATACAGCCCGGCGGCATCCGTAGTGACCTGATAAGGCACTGCTCCGGTGGTATCGGCACTGACCACGCCACCGGTTGCCGGATCAACATAAATCGCCGCCCCGTTTTTATCCAGCAGGCTCAGCGTGACATTGGCCAGTGGTGTTTCATCCGCATCCTGAACCCCGTCACCATTGACATCGTGCCAGACATAATCACCGATGGAGCCACTGACCATGGTGACACTGACATCATTGGAGATCACCAGCAGCGACAATTCCGGCACCCGACCGCCGAAGTTATTGGTGTAAATATCGCCGGTGGAAGCCTCGGTAACAGCCCCTTTGTCGTCCAGTGCCGGTGTGCCGCCGACATTCCCCGTTGGTGTCAGCTCCAGCAGGATTGACTGACCACCGGCACCTTGTGCCACCGTGCCAACATTAAAGCGCAGGCCGGTAATCGTGTCCGCTGTCAGGTTGCCACAGCTTAACGGTGACAGGCTGCTACATTCGACCCAGTTCGTCGCACCGCTGCCGGTAGTGGCACCACCGGCCAGTTGATTGCCGTTGTTTACATACATCTGATAACAGACATCACCGGCGACCGGCACATAACCTGCTGGCTGATTGCTTTCATGGCAGGGGTCTTGCTGTAGCGTCGTGGGTGCAGCATCGGTGGCATACACCGTTTCACCATTATTAACAGTGACACCGCTCACGCTGAACAGACCATTGAAGCGGGTTCCCGGACGGCGGCTGCTGGCCAGACCACTGGAGTTTGCCGCCGTGCCATCGGTGTTATAGGGCAGAATATCAATGAAATCCCCCTGGCTGTAATTCTCGCCGCCGAGATTCTGATAGATCAGTTCAAATTCAAACGGTGTATTGGTCGGGTAAACCGGCTGCTTCACCCGTTTTTGTACATCCAGGCCAGAACCCGTGAAGGCGAATAGCTGATACCTGGCTCGTTGGGTGTCACCGACACCATCCGGGCTGGATCTGAGTGGGCCATCCCCGTCCGGGTCGGGGCCACCAATCAGATCGACTGCAATCTCCGAGTCCAATGTTGCCGTATTGACGAACCGTCCTGCGGTTACACCTGGATCAATCAGCACCGTATAACGGATTAAGGGCAACTGCTCGCCGGTTTGCAGGTCATCAAACTTCCAGAGCAGGGTTTTCGGCCCCTGATTGGGCGCACTGGTCAGCGTTACCGCCGGATTAGAGGTGACATAGCTGGATGAATTAGAGCTGGGGGAACCGGACAGGGCATCCTTTATCGTAGCGGTCGTAATGTTCGGACTCCATTTGCCGGTGACTCTGGGTTCAAGAATAAAGTCAATCCGCTCACCGCCGCGTACCACCTTAATGCCCCGTGGTGCAGTATATTTGTCTATAGAGGCGGAAGAGGAGACTAATATAACCCGATCCGCATGGTGAAACTCATAGCTGAAACCGGCCTCATTCGGGTCAGCAGAAACGGCATGATATCCATTGGCGGAGTCATTCCAGGCCGTCCAGTTGCCGTCACCATTATGGCGGCGGGACTTACTGAAATTCGGCAGATAGGTATGGCCGTCCGGGTTCGGATAGCCGACTGCATCGTCCTTGATTTTTAACAGATGGTTCGATGTAAAAGCTGCTCTGGTTGATTCAGGGTCAAGACTGCTCAGGTAGTTGTTATCCATCACGGTTTCCATACGCACCTTGGTCACGGTTGCCGCCCCTCCGGGCAGCAGTGCCGTATCCGTCACCCAGTCATTCGGTGCATCGGCCTGTTGCGTTGTCTGGTTGATACCATCCAGTACATACTTGCCATCATTATTGACATCATCATCACAGGTATCATCGCGCTGCTCCACCAGCGTCGGGTTTGGCTCGTTTGAATACAGGAAAGAAACATAAGGCGCTGCATCGGTATAGACCTGTTTAGAGTCCCCATAGCTGATAAAAGCCGGGTTATGCTGTTTATAATTATTCCATGAATAGCCCATATCTATCCGGTAAGGAGCCGACAGACCGACGTACTCAAAATTGTGAGTGTCAATCTTGTCACATAATTGCGATTTCGCACCATCCAGAAAGCGGTAGTCAAAAATATCCAGCAGCATCGGAATGGTCTCACCGGCGGCATAGGCGCGGGTCAGTGTCGGCTTGCCGGTGGTGGCTGCCTGACCGTTTACACCGTAAAAGCTTTTACGTACTGACCAGCTTCCCGGCGTTGTATAGACCAGCGGGTAGGTAACATAATCCGGGTGCGTTTCCCCATTACCATGATTATTCGGCAGATTATTACCGGAAGCATCTTCGGTAGACACCGGGTTATAGCCGGTCACGGTAGGGGTGGCGCCACTCGTGTCATAGACACCAACGGAATTGATGGTGAAAATTTCACATTTCACGTCACAGTTGCCATCGACACCGGCTGTCTCAATATCATTAGCCTTGCTGAACCACAGATTCAGTTTCAGTTCGACCAGATTACTGTCCTGATCCGGGTCACGCACATCAATATTTTTCAGGGCGATTTCAATATTCGGGTCATTCACGCCGTCACCCGCAGTCAGGGTCTTGCTCAGCAAGTCCAGCGCATGGTTGACCTGCGTACAACTCACGCTGGCATTCGGGCCATGATTGCCGACCAGCTCGCAGCCGGGCATGGACGGGTCCCAGTCATA
>PDRT01000039.1 GCA_002746895.1 Thiothrix nivea | reverse complement strand
GCTAACAAACCCGTATTAACGGACTGGAAAACCACGGCCGCAGAACGGGGCTGGATTATTCCGGACTGGCCGGTGGCTGAGCACGTTAATGCAGTCTGCACTACACGGCAGGGCGGTGTCAGCGAACCACCATTTGACAGCCTGAATCTGGGTGATCATGTCGGGGATGCTGCGGATGCGGTTGCAGAAAACCGGCGCAGGGTAGGGCAGGTACTGGGTTTACCGGCAGAACCCCGGTGGCTGGAACAGGTGCATGGTGTGGAAGTGGCTACAATGAAGGCGGCGGATGGTATACCAAGAGCCGATGCCTCCGTCGCCTTGCAGCCCGGCGAAGTCAGTGTGGTGATGACTGCGGACTGCCTGCCGGTTTTATTCTGTGATCAGCAGGGCAGCCGGGTGGCCGCAGCTCATGCGGGCTGGCGGGGGTTGTGTGACGGTATACTGGAACAAACCCTGAGCAAACTGGGCTGCCCGTCAGCCGAAGTGCTGGTCTGGCTCGGCCCGGCCATTGGCCCGGAGCAGTTTGAAGTAGGTGAGGCGGTCAGGGCGGCTTTTATACAGCATTCCCCGCAGGCGGAAACAGCCTTTCGACCCGGAAAAACCGACGGCAAATGGCTGGCGGATATTTACCAGCTGGCCCGGCAGCGTCTCCGTGCTCAGGGCGTTGAGCACATTTATGGTGGCGGGTTTTGCACGGTTTCCGAGCCGGAACGGTTTTTTTCCTACCGCCGTGAGGGCCAGAGCGGCAGAATGGCCAGTCTGATCTGGCTGAATAACGAATAATCGTGCGCCAATCAGACAATTATTAAGTTGGACAAACAGTGGAAATATATTCCGCTTAAGCTATACTTCACTGCCCAACAGTAATACTGATACCTGCACTGTAGTTGATGATAGGCAATACCCTACCGCTATCGGGGAATCACAAGGAGATGGACTACATGAGCCTGCAAGGCAATAATATCCCGTCGGATGAATCTTTTCTGGACGGCGAACACGCAATTTTTCTCGAACAGGTCTACCAGCAGTATCAGGAATCACCTGGCTCCGTTTCTGCTGAGTGGCGTGATTATTTTGACCGCATAGCCCAGATTCCCCGAACCAATGGTTCCGGCATGGTTCACACTCCCGATGTCGCCATGTCATCCAGTGCCGAATATATTCCACAAAGTGTCCTGGAACGGCGCAGTTTTCAGGTCAAGGTCTCCCAGCTTATCAGCGCCTACCGTTATCTGGGACATTTGAATGCCCAAACCAATCCACTGGGGGATTACGGCGAACAGCCGACGATTCCGCAACTGGAACTGGCCTATTATGGCCTGGAAGACACCGATCAGAATATCGCTTTTGATCCTGGCTCCTTTAATCTCCATGCGGAACCAACGCTGAAAAATATTCTGTATGCCCTGAAAGAAACCTATGTCCGCACCACCGGTTTCGAGTACATGCACATTATGGATGTAGAGGAAAAAAGCTGGTTGCAGCAGCGTATTGAGCCGGACATGGCACGCGCCAACCTGTCTGATAAACAGCGCAAGGTGTTGTTAAAACAGCTGACGGCAGCGGAAGGTTTTGAGCAGTATCTGCACCGCCGCTATGTCGGCCAGAAACGTTTTGGCCTGGAAGGTGGTGAGAGCCTGATTCCACTGTTGCATACACTGATTCAGGAGGGTGGGCGTGATGGCCTGCAGGAAGCCGTGATCGGTATGGCACACCGCGGACGACTGAATGTACTGATTAACCTGATGTGCAAACCGTCCGGTGTGCTGTTCGACGAGTTCGATGGCAAGGCGGGTGACGATGATTATACCGGTGATGTCAAATACCACAAAGGTTATTCCAACAATGTCACCACACCCGGTGGCCCGGTACATCTGGCGCTGGCCTTCAACCCGTCACATCTGGAAATTGTCAGCCCGGTTGTCGAAGGTTCGGTACGGGCACGTCAGGAACGGCGTCATGATTATACCGGCAATGAAGTGATGGGCATTGTCATCCACGGTGATGCGGCCTTTGCCGGGCAGGGCGTGGTGATGGAAACCTTCAGCATGGCACAGACCCGTGGTTACCGGACACGGGGCACGATACATATCGTGGTGAATAATCAGGTAGGCTTTACCACCAGTACCGCCGCAGACAGCCGTTCCACACATTATCCGACAGATGCGGCGAAAATGATTAATGCGCCGATTATTCATGTCAATGGTGATGATCCGGAGGCGGTGGTTTATGCCGCCAATGTGGCACTGGATTACCGCAATCAGTTCAAGAAGGATATTGTGATTGATCTGGTCTGTTACCGTCGTCAGGGTCACAATGAGGCGGATGAGCCGTTTATGACCCAGCCGGTTATGTACAGTATTATCCGCAAGTTACCGACAACGCGGACACAATATGCGCAGAAGCTGGTGGAATCCGGGGTAATGACTCAGGAAGAGAGCGATGATCTGGTCAGGCAGTACCGTGACCTGATGGGAGCTGGTGCCGTAGTGGATGATTTTGTCGGTGATGCCAACACCGGTCATGCGCTGCCGGAAGCCTTACAGACCCACTGGAAAGATTATCTTGATGGTCAATGGCGCGAGCAGGTTGACACGACCTGTCCGCCGGAGCGTATTCAGCGCATTGCGGATAACTGGGTAAACAGTATTCCGGAAGGCTTTGAGGTTCATCGCCGGGTGAAGAAAGTCATGGATGACCGCACCGCAATGGCCAGGGGTGAAAAACCGGCTGATTGGGGCTTTGGTGAAACACTGGCTTATGCAACCCTGCTGGAGGAAGGCTTTGACGTTCGCCTGTCCGGCCAGGATTGCGGGCGGGGTACTTTCTCACATCGCCATGCCGTACTGCATAACCAGAAACAACGCCAACAGTGGATTCCGCTGCAACACAGCGCAGAAAACCAGGCGCAGTTTACGGTCATTGACTCGCTGCTGTCAGAAGAGGCGGTGCTGGCCTTTGAATATGGCTTTGCCACGGCTGACCCACGGACACTGGTCATCTGGGAGGCGCAGTTTGGTGATTTCGTCAATGGTGCACAGGTCGTCATTGACCAGTTCATCAGTTCCGGTGAGCAGAAGTGGCAGCGTTTATGTGGTCTGGTCATGTTCCTGCCACACGGTTTTGAAGGGCAGGGGCCGGAACACTCTTCGGCACGTCTGGAGCGTTTTGTGCAACTGGCTGCGCAGGAGAATATGCAGATCTGTGTGCCGAGTACACCAGCCCAGACTTTCCATATGATCCGTCAGCAGATGTTGCGACCGTACCGTAAGCCATTGATTGTCATGACTCCCAAGAGCCTGCTGCGTCATCCGCTGGCAACCAATGAGCTGTCAGACTTTACAGGCGGTAAATTCGAATTTGTACTGGATGATATCGATCTGCTCAGTAAGGCTAAGGAAGACAAGGCGGCTGTCAAGCGTGTCGTGATTTGTAGCGGCAAGGTTTATTACGATCTGCTGGCGGCCCGTCGCAAGCATAATATTCGTGATATTGCGCTGATTCGTCTGGAACAGCTGTATCCGTTCCCCGGTGATGAAATGAAAGCAATCGTTGACCAGTATCCGAATGTGGAAGAAAGGGTCTGGTGTCAGGAAGAGCCGGTTAATCAGGGTGCCTGGGATGGTATTCTGCCGCGTTTCGAGACTTACTGTGGTTATCATGACCTGATCTGCGTCAGCCGTGAAGCGGCAGCAGCACCCGCCGTTGGTTCGGCCAAGGTGCATCTGATCCAGCAGCAGGCGGTGGTGCGCGAAGCACTGAAACTGGCTGCGGATGCCGAGGTTTAGGGTTTAATACAAGGTTAAAAATGATCGATTCTTCCGGAATGTTCCCGTTCACCCGTCTGCGTCGTATGCGCCGTGATGAATTTTCCCGGCGTTTAATGCGTGAACATCGCCTGACGACGGATGATCTGATTTATCCGGTATTTGTACTGGAAGGGGAGAACCGGCGCGAAGCGGTGCCTTCCATGCCGGGTGTGGAGCGCAAGAGCATTGACCTGCTGATACAGGAGGCAGAAGAGGTCGTAAAGCTGGGGATTCCGATGATGACACTGTTTCCGGTGACACCGCCGGAGGCCAAGTCTGATCTGGCCGCAGAGGCCTATAATCCTGATGGATTGGCACAGCGGGCTATCCGGGCGCTTAAAGATGCAGTACCTGAACTGGGCATTATGACCGATGTGGCGCTGGATCCGTTTACTTCCCACGGTCAGGATGGCCTGATGAACGAAGACGGTTATATCGTGAACGATGAAACCGTCGATGTACTGGTCAGGCAGGCTGTTTCACATGCTGAAGCGGGAGCTGATGTGGTGGGCCCGTCAGATATGATGGATGGGCGTATCGGCCAGATTCGTGACGGTCTGGAGCAGGAAGGCTTTGTTAATACCCGGATTATGTCTTATGCGGCCAAGTATGCTTCATCATTTTATGGCCCGTTCCGTGATGCGGTCGGTTCCGCCGGTAACCTGGGCAGCGGTAACAAATACAGTTACCAGATGGACCCGGCAAACAGCGATGAAGCACTGCGGGAAGTAGCAATGGATTTACAGGAAGGTGCCGATATGGTGATGGTTAAACCGGGTATGCCGTATCTGGACATTGTGCAACGGGTTAAAACTGAATTTAAAGTACCGACGTATGCCTATCATGTCAGTGGTGAGTATGCGATGCTGAAAGCGGCCGGAATGAATGGCTGGATTGATGAACGTGCCTGTGTACTGGAGGCCCTGCTGGGGATGAAGCGTGCCGGTGCTGACGGGATTCTGACTTACTTCTCCAAGGATGTGGCACGCTGGTTGCGGGAAGATGTTTAGGGCTGCACGAATGATTCCGACAGCCGAAAATCAATATATCGAGTTCAAACGCGAAGAAACTTCGGCTCAAACATTGACGGAGGAGATAGTTGCCTTTGCCAATGGTGAAGGGGGGGATATTTGGCTGGGAGTTGATGATGACGGTAATGCGGTGGGGTTGTCCCGTAGCTATGAGGAAGATGTAATGAATATCTGCCGGACAGCCGTGATCCCGCCCATACATCCGGTTTACGAAAGTCTGGAGGCTACGAACACCAAAGGAGAACGGGTGCAGGTCGCCCGTGTTAGTATCCCAAAAGGGGCTGACCGCCCTTATTACACCTCTAGGAACCGCTACTTTATTCGAGTGGGTTCCACCAAACGTATTGCCTCCCGTGAAGAACTCACCCGACTGTTTCAGGCTGCAGGATTATTCCACTATGATCTCGTGGAGGTCGGGGGGGCTGAGCTCAAGCATCTGAACCAGTCGGCCATTGCTGATTATTTCTCCCGTTATCGGATTGATTTTCTCAATGAAGAGGAAGAAGAAAGGAACAGATTGATTAGTGCCAGTGATATTGCCAGTGAAAACCTGATCCCTACGGTGGGTGGCTTATTAGTTTTCGGAATTACCCCGGAATATCATTTGCGACAATCTGGAATCTCATTAGCCGTCTTTGAAGGAGCTGAAATTGATTCAGCTTTGAGAGATAAAAAAACCTTCTTGGGCCCACTGCCTATGCAGATTGATAATGCCTTGGCTGCTCTGAAAGCGAATATTCCGGTGCCATCCGATATTGTTGGTGCAAAAAGAATCGACCAGCCAGGCTATCCCGATAAGGTACTGAGAGAACTGTTAGTGAATGCCTGTGTTCACCGGAACTACAGCATTGTAGGTTCACAGATAAGAGTATTCCTGTTTGATGACCGTATTGAGTTTATCAGTCCCGGACGTTTACCCAATACCGTTAAAATATCCAAACTGACGACAGGCACCAGTTTTGCTCGTAACCCCTTGCTGGTAAAGCTGATGGAGAATCTGGGTTATATGGATAAATTGGGCCGTGGTTTGCCTATGGTCTATCAGGAGGCCAAAAAACTGGGTAGATCCGTTCATTTTCTGGATGATGGTGAGGAGTTCAGGGTTATTCTGGGGCTTTAAGCAGGTTATGCGTAAGTATAGATAACTTGTGATAAGTGTAATTCTCGAAAGTTATTTTATAATAAATTCCTTGTCACCTGACCGCAATCTTGATCAGGCCGCCAGATAAGCCGGTGTCTGCATTTCATTCAGACGGCTGCGCACCCGTACAAACTCAAACTTCAATGTATTACCCTGGTAGACCTTTTCCAGTGCCACGTCTGTCGATAAAATCAGTTGTACTTTCTGATCATACAACTCATCCACAAAATTCAGAAAGCGCCGCGCCGGATTTTCACTCTCCTCATTCAGCACCGGCAGATCAGAAACAATAATCACCGCATACTGCTCCGCCAGTTCAATATAATCACTGGTTGCCCGCGGGCCATCGAATAACACCGCAAAATCCATCCAGATCACATTATCGGCCTTTTTCCGCACGGGCAGACGACGGTGATTAATGGTGATGTCTATATCGCTGTGTGTTTCCCCAATTGCCAGTGCTGCAAACCGCTGTTCCAGTTCACGATCCGAGCGGGAAATATTCCTGCGCTCTATCTGGGTGACTTCAGATGCCACCTCTTTCATGCGGTAGTCAACGCCGTTATCCAGCTCCACGACGTGCATATGTTCCTTGATCAGCGCAATTGCCGGTAAAAAACGCGCCCGTTGCAGACCATCCTTATACAAATCATCCGGAATCCGGTTGGAAGTGGTCACAATCATTACATCGTTACGCATCAGCCCTTCCAGAATATGCGCCAGAATCATTGCATCACCAATATCCAGCACATGAAACTCATCAAGGCAAAGCAATTTAACCTCACCGGCCAGCTGTTCAGCCACTTCCTCCAGCGGGTTTTCATGTCCACTGCCCAGCTTGCGTAATTCCTCATGCACCATCAGCATAAAGTGGTGGTAATGATAACGCTGCTTTTCGGAAATATTCACCGCGTTGAAAAACTGATCCATAATCCAGGTCTTGCCTCGCCCTACCCCTCCCCAGAAATATGCACCCTTGACGGTAATTGCCTTCTGCTTGGGCTTACGGGAGAAAAAACGAAAGCCTTTTTTAATTTGTGGTGGCGCAGGATTTTCCAGCGCTTCCAGCAAGCCCTGTAATATCGTAATGGCCCTTTCCTGTGCAGCATCAGGCTGAATGTGGCCGGAAGTGATTTCTTTTCGGTAGCGGGCAAGCAAGCTCATAGTGAGACTCTGAAAATGAAAACCAGCACATTGTCGACAATCCAGTTTGGATGTCAATATTCTGCCGGTTATTTTTCAGAATAAATGGCTGATTACAGCGGATAAAACATGGCATTATATTTTTATGGCAGGTGGTCAGCAGGTCAGTTTGACGCTCTCAATCTCAGCAGACAGGTAAATTGCAGCAAAAACCTGCTCTATGTCAATAGACTGCACCTGCACACTTGGAAAACAGGTTCATTCAAGCTACCATAATTTCCCTGCAAGATTGCCATTGTCGACAATTTGCAAACAACCACATTCAAACATACAGGTTTCAACTATCTGCTTATGAAAACTTCTTCCAACAGACCTTTATCACCTCACCTGCAGGTATACAAGCCGCAGCTGACATCGGTGCTGTCCATTTTTCATCGTGGCACCGGTGTGGTTATTGCCATCGGCTCCATCCTTGTTGCCTACTGGTTAAGTTCTGTGGCCAGTGGCCCGGACGCTTATGCCACTGCCAGCGCTATTCTGGGTTCATTTCTGGGCAAGCTCATTTTATTCGGCTGGACATGGGCCCTGTTTTACCATTTATGCAACGGCATTCGCCATTTGCTATGGGATTTCGGTTTCGGTTTTGAACTGCCGACCACCTACCTCACCGGTAAGATTGTGTTGGGTACTTCCGTGGTGCTGACGGTATTGTTGTGGCTGGTCGCCTGATCGTCACTCGAAGAAAGATAAAGCAATAGAAGGATTTCATTATGAGTTTGACAACTCCTCTTAAAAAAGCCCGTGGTCTGGGTTCAGCCAAAGACGGCACTCACCACTGGTGGATGCAGCGAGTAACGGCAGTGGCCCTGATACCGCTAACCCTGTGGGCTGCCTTTTCCGTCGCTGCCATGAGCGGCGAAAGCTATGATGTCGTGCTGAGTTATTTTACCTCACCATTTAATATTGCCATGTTTACCCTGTTCCTGTTGACCGGCTTTTATCACGCTGCGCTGGGTTTACAGGTGGTGATTGAAGATTATATCCATCATGAAGGTCTGAAACTGGGGATGCTGATCGGCAGCAAGTTTGCCATCGCCCTGATCGGTATCATGAGCGTTTTTGCAGTATTACGTACCGCATTCGGTAGTTGAGGAGCACGGGATTCATGTCTGAGTACAAAATTGAAAATCATACCTATGATGTTATCGTGGTCGGTGCCGGTGGTGCGGGCCTGCGTGCGACCTTCGGTATGGCGGTTAAAGGGCTGGCAACCGCCTGTATCACCAAAGTCTTCCCGACCCGGAGTCACACCGTCGCCGCACAGGGCGGCATGTCGGCAGCATTGGCCAATATGGGCGAAGATAAATGGCAGTGGCACATGTATGATACGGTCAAGGGTTCAGACTGGCTGGGTGATCAGGATGCCATTGAATACATGTGTCGTGAAGCAATTCCGGCGGTCATCGAACTGGAACATCAGGGTGTGCCGTTCTCACGCACCGAAGAAGGCCGTATTTATCAGCGGCCGTTTGGTGGTATGACCACCAACTACGGCGAAGGTATCGCACAACGCACCTGTGCCGCCGCTGACCGTACCGGTCACGCGATTCTGCACACACTGTACCAGCAGTCGCTGCGTCACCATGCCGAGTTCTATATCGAGCATTTCGCCACTGATCTGATTATGGACGACGACGGTGTTTGTCGCGGTGTCATGGCCTGGGATCTGGCCACTGGCACACTGCGTATTTTCCGTGCGCAACAGGTGGTACTGGCCACCGGTGGTTATGGTCGTGCTTACTTCTCAGCGACTTCTGCCCACACCTGTACCGGTGATGGTAATGGCATGGTCACCCGTGCCGGGTTGCCGTTGCAGGACATGGAATTCACCCAGTTTCATCCAACCGGCATTTATGGTGCGGGCTGCCTGATTACCGAGGGTGTACGCGGTGAAGGTGGTTATCTGACCAACTCGGAAGGTGAACGCTTTATGGAGCGTTATGCACCGAATGCCAAGGATCTGGCTTCGCGTGATGTGGTCAGCCGCTCCATGACCATCGAAATCAACGAAGGCCGTGGTGTTGGCGATAAGGCTGATCATATCTATCTGCATCTGGAGCATCTGGGTGCGGAAGTGATTCATGAACGCCTGCCAGGCATTGCGGAAAGTGCGCAGATTTTTGCCGGTGTGGATGTGGCGAAGCAGCCGATTCCGGTACTGCCAACCGTGCATTACAACATGGGGGGTATCCCGACAAACTATCACGGCGAAGTGGTAACCCTGAAAGATGGTGATCCGGATACCGTGGTCCCGGGGCTGATGGCAATTGGTGAGTGTGCCTGTGTTTCCGTGCATGGTGCCAACCGTCTGGGTTCCAACTCATTACTGGATATTGTGGTCTTTGGTCGCGCGGCAGCCAATCGCTGTGCGGAAACCATTACCCCCGGTGCTTCACAGCCCAACCTGCCACAGGCGGGCGTGGACAAGGTGATGGAACGCTTTGATCACATCCGTCATGTTAACGGTTCACGCAGCACAGCAGAAATCCGTGGTGACATGCAGACCACCATGCAGAAACATGCTGCGGTATTCCGTACTGGTGAAACCTTGCAGGAAGGTGTTGAGAAGATGAACGACATCTACAACAGCTTTAAGGATGTCAAGGTCGCTGACCGTGGCATGATCTGGAACACCGATCTGATGGAAACCTTTGAGCTGGCAAACCTGCTGGAGTGTGCCCAACCATCAATTCAGTGCGGTCTGAACCGGAAGGAAAGCCGTGGCGCACATGCGCGTGAGGATTATCCGGATCGTGATGATAAGCAGTGGATGAAGCACTCACTGGCCTGGGTGGATGAAAACGGTCAGTGCAAGATTGATTACCGTCCGGTACACACTTATACGCTGACGGATGAAGTTGAGTACATCAAACCGAAGAAGCGGGTTTACTAAGGAGTACGATCATGGCTGAATTTAGATTACCGGCAAACTCTGTCGTCAAACAAGGCAAAACCTGGCCTGCTCCGCAAGGTGCCACGCGTACCAAGCGCTTTAAAATTTACCGCTACGATCCGGATACCGGAGAAAATCCGCGCTGGGATACTTTTGAAATTGATCTGGATGATTGTGCACCGATGGTATTGGATGCACTGCTGAAGATTAAAAATGAAATTGATCCGTCACTGACCTTCCGCCGTTCCTGTCGTGAGGGCATTTGTGGTTCCTGCTCGATGAATATTGGCGGCACCAATACGCTGGCCTGTATCAAGGCGATTGATGATTTCAAGGGTGATATTACGATTAGTCCACTGCCACACATGGAAGTGGTCAAGGATCTGGTACCGGATCTGACCCACTTCTATGCACAGTATGCATCGGTGAAACCGTGGATGCAGACCGATACCGTACCACCACAGGATCGCGAACGCCTGCAATCACCGGAAGACCGTAAAAAGCTGGATGGGCTGTACGAATGTATTCTGTGTGCCAGCTGTTCGACTTCCTGCCCGAGTTACTGGTGGAATGGTGATCGTTATCTCGGTCCGGCTACCCTGTTACAGGCTTATCGCTGGGTCATTGACAGCCGTGATGAGGCCACCGGTGAGCGTCTGGATAATCTGGAAGACCCGTTTAAACTGTACCGGTGCCACACCATCATGAACTGTGCCAATACCTGCCCTAAAGGCCTGAACCCGGCTAGGGCAATTGGCTCACTGAAACAGATGATGCTGGAACGGCGCTAACCCGGAGCCTGCCATGAGCGAATATTCCCGTTTCAAGCTGCGTTGTCGTCGTGGGATGAAAGAACTGGATGTCGTGCTGACACGTTATCTGGAACGGGATTTCACCACCGCAGATCAACAGGAACGGCAGCTGTTTGACCAGCTGCTGGAATTACAGGATCCCGTGCTGTTCGGGATCCTGTTCGGAACGGAGCCAACCCCGGAGGCCTTTACCCGGCTGGTGGAGAAAATCCGCAGGGTCTGAGCCTGAGCCTTGCAACCGATAATCATGGCGACGCAGATAACGCAGCCATTTAAATAAAAACCGGTTCATGCGCCAGCGACACAACAGCATACTGTCCTTTTTCTTCCACCAGTAGCCTGGCCGCAGATGACTAAAACGGCACTTGTGCGTCACCACTTCAGCCTGCCGTGCATCATGGTACACCCGCACGATCAGATCCGGGCGGGTATCAACTACCTGACCGCAGCTATCGGTAAAGTGGTAGGTCATCATCAGCGTGGTGGTATGCCGTGACTGCTCCTTGATCGTTATTGACAGTGGCAAATGATGATCGGCACGGGCCACCTGATTGCCGCACAACTGATGTAAATCCCCCAGCAATAAGCGCAGCTGCATATAATTTATTTCATACATGTCCATCAGTGCCGCAAAACTCTGCGGCCGCGGAGCGATGGTATAATGCGCAGGAATCTGTTGTTTGATTAGCATCGTTTCATCATAGGTATGCGACAAACCGTGCGCAAGCACTCTGTGGCCGGAGGATGCTGACCATCCGTTTTTTTCACGGTAATCTGATTTGCTCCGGGCATTACCAGCAGCATATAATCAGCACCAATGATTAATCCACTCAACAATGATAATAGCCACACCGTCACTCACTAACCGTACAGACAGGCATGCAGATGGACATTGAACTGGTTTCATGCACCCCTTTTGATGATCAAAAGCCCGGCACTTCAGGATTACGCAAAAGTGTTAAACAATTTCAGGAACCACACTATCTGCCAACTTATATTCAGGCCTTGCTGGATGCGGTGCCGGAACTGAAAGGCAATACACTGGTACTGGGCGGTGACGGGCGCTATTTCAACCGTCAGGCCATACCGATTATCCTGCGTATGGCGGCCGCCAACGGTGTCGCCAAAGTCCTGCTGGGCAAGAACGGTATTTTATCGACACCGGCCGCTTCACACCTGATTCGTAAATACGGTGCGGCCGGTGGCATTATTCTTTCCGCCAGCCATAATCCCGGTGGCCCTGAAGGTGATTTCGGCATCAAGTTTAATGCGGCGAACGGCAGCCCGGCAGCAGAAACAGTCACTGAAGCCATTTATGCATTATCGAAAAATATCACCCGCTACCGGATTGTGCCGATTCAGCCGGTCTCACTGGACAAGGAAGGTCATCACCAGCTGGGTGAGATGCAGATTGAAGTGATTGATCCGGTGACGGATTATGCCGAACTGATGGCATCATTGTTTGATTTCGCCAGCATTCGTAAACTGATTGCCTCGCCGGACTTCCGTTTTTATTTCGATGCCATGCACGCAGTCACCGGCCCCTATGCCGAACGTATTCTGGTCGAAGTGCTGGGAGCGGATAAAACATCATTACTGAACTGTGAACCGTTAGCCGATTTTGGTGGCCGACATCCCGACCCCAACCAGACACATGCCAAACAGCTGATTGCCCTGTTGTATAATGCCAGACAACCTGTTGAATTTGGTGCCGCCTCTGACGGTGATGGTGACCGCAATATGATTCTCGGGCATAACTTTTTCGTCAATCCCAGCGACAGTATTGCTGTAATGGCAGCCAATGCGCATCTGCTGCCCGGCTATCGGAAAGGCATTAAAGGCGTTGCCCGTTCCATGCCCACCAGCCAGGCGGTGGATCGGGTAGCCACCAGGCTGGGTATCAATCGCTATGAAACACCAACCGGCTGGAAATTCTTCGGCAATCTGCTGGATGCCGGTGAGATTACCTTGTGTGGCGAGGAAAGTTTCGGTTCCGGTTCGGATCATGTGCGGGAAAAAGATGGTTTGTGGGCAGTTCTGTTCTGGCTCAATCTGCTGGCAGTCAAACAGGATTCGGTGGAAAATATTGTGCGTCAGCACTGGGCGGAATATGGCCGCCACTACTATTCGCGTCATGATTACGAAGCCATTCCCACTGAAATTGCCAACATTATTATCCATACTATTCAACAACAACTGGACAGTTTGCCGGGGCAGACCTTACGGGGCCGAACGGTACGCGATGCTGATAACTTCACCTATACCGACCCGATTGATGGCTCAACCAGTAGCCACCAGGGTATCCGGATTTTATTTACTGATGAGGCACGGATTATTTTCCGCCTGTCCGGTACCGGCACCCAGGGAGCGACGCTGCGGATTTATCTGGAACATTACGAAGCCGATGTTGCCAACCATCATCAGGATGTTCAGCAAGCACTGACCGACCTGATTCAGATTGCTGATGACATCGGCAAGATCAAAACATTGACGGGCATGGAACAACCCACACTGATGACCTGATGATTCCGTTTCAGCCCGTTATCAGCTGATGCCCTGTTCATGCAGGTATTCCCTGACCTCAGCCGCATGACCACGGAACACGATTCGGGACGATTTTTGACTGAGCTGATAGTCATACATCGGATCATAATAATCAAACAGTATCACTTCCACCCACTGCCGGTGCGCTTCGGTATCACCGTGCTGCTGCTGAATTGCCAGCGCATTATTCATCATCTTGCGTACAGCTTCATAACGCACTCCACCCAGGCGCCGCTTGATCTTCTGCAGACTATTGAGCAAATAATCCCTGAATGCTGCAAAGCCCTGCTCAGAATCAGTCGCCTGCTGCTGAAATGCGGCATTCATATCGACGACATATTCCTGATAACTGATTTCGGCCCGTTGTTCATTATCCACCTCCAGCACCACCATTGGCGCTTCACGCAAGGGTCTAAAGACCGTCACCGGAATGTGAACCGAGCCAATATTCGGGCTTTCATCTTCAAATAACAGTGGGTCATGACCGGTGGCCAACTGTTTTAACAGGCATATGGCCAGCCGGTTTTCAAAATCAATTTGCGTTGGTTGGGGGGTGGGTTGCGGACCAAATGCTGACCCCCGATGGTTGGCCAGTCCCTCCAGATCAATCTGCTGTGTCAGTGTTTTAAGCAGAAGGGTTTTGCCGGAACCGGTGCGACCACTGAGAATAACCGACTGATAGTGTCCGGGCAGTGTTTCCAGTTGTTCCAGTAAATAACGCCGCAGCGCCTTGTAACCGCCCCGGACTCTCGGGTAACGAATACCGGTTTGTTCATAAATCCACTGTTGGGTGATTCTTGAACGTAGTCCGCCCCGGAAGCAGTATAAAACTCCTTCAGGGTGCTGCTGCACAAACTGTTGCCATTGCTGAAGCCGCTGCGCTCTAATCTCGCCACTGACCAGTGACATCCCCAGCCTGATGGCTTCCTCCTGACCAGCGGCTTTGTAACAGGTGCCAACCTGCTGCCGCTCCTCATCCGTCATTAACGGTAAATTGACTGCGGTCGGAAAAGCTCCTTCAGCAAATTCCACCGGCGCACGGGTATCCAGTAAAGCCACACCCGAAGTAAACAGGGCATGGAAATCATCGGTTTCGGGTAAAACCACGTCGCTGTGTAAACCATCCGGTAACTGCGCCATCAAATTTTATGTCCCAGATTCCAAAGCGCATAGCATACCATGATTAAATATCAGGATTAATCTACTGCACGAGGTCAGACCAGCCTATACTCCTGCACCACGCAGGATTGTAACCACTGTTTTGCGCAGAATCTGCAGGTCCAGTTTCCAGTGACGATGCTTGATGTAATAAAGGTCATAGCGGTGTTTTTGCCGCGCGTCTTCCACCGAGCTGCCGTAGACATACATTACCTGGGCCAGACCGGTAATGCCGGGCTTGACCAGATGACGGAAGCGGTAATAGGGAATTTGTTTTTCCAGACGCCGGATAAATACTTCGCGTTCAGGCCGTGGCCCAATCAGGGCCATTTCACCACGCAGCACATTCCACAACTGCGGTATTTCATCAAGGCGCAGTTTGCGCAGATAACGCCCCACAACGGTGACTCGCGGATCATTTTCATCGGCCCAGCAAGCACCCTGGCGCTCCGCATCGGTGTACATGGAGCGGAATTTAAGAATATTAAATTCACGATTGTACAAACCGGTACGCGACTGTAAAAAGAACACCGGCCCTGCTGAGTCGAGCCTGATGAACAGTGCAATTAATAAGCCCGGTACGAAAAACAATACCAGCCCCAGCAGGGACAAGGCAATGTCCACACTCCGGCGTAGATGTTGCTGACAAGCCGGTACATTGTTGAAATTCACGTCCATCCGTAATAGATGCTGTGGTTCCAGCAGGTCAATCTCAATCTGCCCGAAACGGGTTTCAAAAAAGGCAAACAGGGCATCCACTCTGGCCCCGGCTGCACAGGCACTTTTTACCAGCAACTGCTGTAACTGATCCAGCTGTGGGTATTTGAAATAACAAACCTGATCATCAGCCGACCATTGCCGTACCTGATTATCATTAATTTTAAATAGCACACCGGTTTTGTTCATGAGGGTTCGCAGATATTCCATTTCTGCTACCGGCGCGAAAATGTAAACCGGTTGATTAACCATCACCTGTATTCCCTTACTCGTATTTCCAGCACGCCTCTATATGAATTATTTAGTTTCAGGATTGCGGAAGCACCATCTGTGACCTTTTAATCGTCGATATTTTCCGGATAAACCGCAGGTGTTTCGTGACTGGCAGGAAATAAATATTTAGATAGAGTTTTAGGGGGTGGTGAAATTCCAAAAATACAAATTTTGAAAAAAGTGATGGAGGCTAGGGTCGGAATCGAACCGGCGTAGACGGATTTGCAATCCGCTGCATAACCACTCTGCCACCCAGCCATCAAAAACTATGGAGCGGGAAACGAGGTTCGAACTCGCGACCTCAACCTTGGCAAGGTTGCGCTCTACCAACTGAGCTATTCCCGCTTTGTATCACTGATAAAAAAAGCTCCACTAGGGGGAAGGAGCTTCTCTGAATCTGGAGCGGGAAACGAGGTTCGAACTCGCGACCTCAACCTTGGCAAGGTTGCGCTCTACCAACTGAGCTATTCCCGCTGAACAGGTTGCGAATATTAATGGCAGCCTGATTTACTGTCAAGCAGATTCAGCTAATTTGTTCAGCCACGTTTGTCTTCGCCTGACCAACGCTGTGATTCCTGGAATTAACCGCTGATTGTGCCGTTCATAATTAACAATTTTCGGGCAAATAAACCTGCTGCATGACGACAGTCTATGTAAAATAGGCATTTTTTATAGTGCATTACATGAATGAACCCGGTTGTCGACATTCCATTAAATCATCAGGCCATTCTTGCTGAACTACCGGTAGCAACGCTGGCAGCTATCGGTCAGTTACATATCTATTCCGAGCTGGCCTCCACCAATGAATGGTTGCTGGAACACGGTGGTTGCGGGGATATCTGTCTGGCTGAGTGGCAAACAGCCGGGCGTGGACGGCGCGGGCGGGTCTGGCAATCGCCACCCCGGAAAAATATTTATTTGTCCCTGCGCTGGTGTTTTGCACAGGTTCCCAGGTACTACGGCAGCCTCAGCCTGCAGGTTGGACTGGCGGTAGCACAGACCTTACAGCAGGCCGGATTACAGGGGCATGGCCTGAAATGGCCGAATGATATTTATTACCAGAACCGCAAGCTGGGCGGGATTCTGTTGCAGACAGCACAACCCTTGCAGCAGGTGGTTATCGGAATCGGCCTCAACGTCAATATGCAGCCAGAAGACGTAGCTGACATTGATCAGCCCTGGTGCAGTCTGGCCGGGATTATGGGAAAACCTTTGAACCGTAATAAACTGATAGGCCTGTTATTGCCGCAGTTACAAAGCATGTTGCAATCATTCCCACAGGCAGACAGTGACCGTTTACGCCGCGAATGGCAGCAATGGGATATCCTGCACGGACGACAGGTGCAAATTCATAGCAACCAGCAACGATTTCAGGGCCGGGTGCAAGGCATCGACCCACAGGGACAACTGGATGTGCTATTAAATAACGGTGAGCAACAATTTTTCTCCTCGGCGGATGTGTCGGTAAGATGGTGACTGAACAAAAGACATTGCTGGTGGATATGGGCAATACCCGCCTGAAATGGACAGTCTTGCAGGATGGGCAACGCTCTGAACAACAGGCCACACCTTATCCATCCGGGGCACGGCTTGATCAGGCAGCACTGGATATTATATCCGGGTTATTAGCCAGCCAGAAGGCACAGCGCGTAACACTGGTACAGGTCTTAGGTGATGATTTTGCCGAACAGCTAATACCACTTTGCCAGCTGAACAGCTGTGATTTAACCCTCGTTCAGAGTGCAGTCAATACTTATGGTATAAAATTGGCTTATCCTGATCCGGCACAGTTTGGCGCAGACCGCCTGGTGGGATTAGCCGCCGCACGGGTTCTGGCAGACGGCGGGGCAGCGATTATCATTGATTGCGGCACCGCGGTAACGATTGATGCCTTGCTGGCGGATAGTACACATGCGGGGGGGCTGATTACACCCGGACTGGGGCTGCTGGGTGATGCACTCATTCAGCGTACACAGGCAAAACACATGAACCGGTTATTATTTGATGACCCACAGATTTTTGCCAATAATACTGCGGCGGCAATTGGTAGCGGCTGTCTATTTTCACTGGCGGCAAGCATCGAAGGCATTTGTCAGCGTATGCAGCAGCAAATGGCGACAAGACCCCTGAAAATTATTTGCGGTGGTAATGCAACACGGGTACACCCGCTATTGCAGGGTGATTTCAAATTACGTCCGACAGCCCTGATGGATGGCTTGCAGGCGATTGCGGAGTATGAGTAATGTGGTATCCGGTACTGACTCTCCTGATTATTCTTAATGTGTCATTGTTCGCGGCGAATATCATGATTCCGGATGGTGGCTTGAATGCCGATATACCGGCTACCGAACCGGGCATCAAGCCGCTGGAACTGGTGCCGGACGCAATAGCTGCCAGCTACAGCAGCAGTAACATCCGGGGTGTGGCCAGCAGCTGTTACACCGTCGGCCCCTATGTCACCGAGCGTGCCGCACAATTAGTCATGGCACGGATTCGCAATTACGGACTTTCGGTACAGATGCGCAAATTGCAGACGCTGGAAACACTGAACTATCTGGTCTACATCCCCGCCCAGCCGACACCGGAAGACGCACAGACCATTGTGGAAGATATCGCCCGTTTTGATGTAAAACAACATCGGATTATTAATGACGGCCCGTATAAGAATGCCATTTCATTAGGCTTCTTCAATACCCTTGCAAAAGCCAGACGACATACCGAGTACATCCGCTATCTGGGCTATGATGCGCGTTACGCCGAACAGACTGAAGGCCAGCAGGTTTACTGGCTGGATTATGACGAACCGTTTGGCAGTAACACACCGGTCATGGCCTGGAGCAAGGCCGTTGATCAAAGTGCCAATCTGCAAATGATCCCCAGAGCGTGCCGTTAAGATATTCAGTGAGTTAGAGGTCAGGCGTTGATCATTAGCGACCAGCCGGGATAGAAATGAGGACGGCTCCAGAGTATCGTGTACAGCTTCAGCCTTGAACCAGAGGTTCAAGTGGGTGTTTCATTGAAATTCGTCAGGCTTACCGTCTTGCAGTCATGCACACAGAATTAAAACGTCGCTCCCAAGGTAAAAAAATAGGCTCAAGGAAATTATCCACTGTATCACGGGAAGTCCAGATCACCGTCCCTTGAACTGCATACTATTATATTTGCGACAGAGTGGGAAGTATCATTTGCCCAGCGGTCAGGGCAATCACATTAAAAAAATAAATTTACTTTAAAATCAGTAAATTATATTAGTCCATTGATATTCGCTTGTCGTGGGTGTACACACACGATAATGAGCTCAATAGCTGGACGGGATACCGGGGGGCGTTTTAATAAAAAGTATGACGTTGTTAGAAGCGGCGAAAAAATCCAGCATCGCTATTCCCAGTGCCTGTGGCATACTACATCCCATCGACTAATGCCACCTACACCGTCGCTTTGCCTGGTTTTGCTAAGCGCTCCAATAATCCCTGGTGCCGTAATACCCAGAAAGCAACTGGTATAATTCCGGGCAGTATAAGAAAGCCCAGTTGATAACCAAGCGCCACAAAATTTAAAAATAAACTACTACTGGCATAACTTAGAATAGTTTCTACCTGATCAGTAATACCACTTCCTGTTTTCAACAATAGGCTTGATAAAGCTTCAAAACAGATACCCCACGTTTGTGCACCGGTAACTACCAGTAGACCATAGGTCATATCGTCCAGTTTGCTATAAATAGTTTTGGGCGTAGCCAGCATCATTGCCAGAATCAATGGAAAACCATAGCCATACTTAAGCGCATTAAACGAAAATACAAATTGCCCGGTT
>PDRT01000038.1 GCA_002746895.1 Thiothrix nivea | reverse complement strand
GCCGCCTTCTGGGCTAATGCGGATAGTTGTTTCTTGTTCATCGTATCTACCTTAACAAGTTAACGTGAAGGCAGATACACAGTCTTATCTACAGTCTCGTCTCCGTCGATAGTGCTCAGGTATTTACAGGCTCCACGGATAGTCAGAAAAACTTCTCAGTAAACCACATCCGCAGTCTTAATCCCCAGCCGGAACTCAAACCGACCTCACGAAAGCGTATCTGTCCGGTTTTATCCAGCACATAGCTGGTCGGCACTGCCACCACACCATACTCAGCGGCCAACTCCCCACCGGGATCAATAATGGTCGTCCAGTTATCAATGCCTTTACGTTCCATGTAGCGACGCACCGCATCCGCCTCACCGGAACTGTAGGCAATAGTGACCAGTGGCCACTGCTCATTCAGTGCAGAAATGCTACTCTGTTCAAACTCACAGGCACCACACCAGGAAGCCCAGAAATGAATCATCACCGGCTTTCCCTGATAATTTTCCAGTGAGATTTGTTCGCCCTGCAAAGTAATTTCGTCAAAAGCAGGTGCTTCCCCGGAAACCAGTGTCCGCTGCTGATAGGCACGCACGGCAAAGACAATTGCCACAATCACCAGTAATTCAAATAGCCACACCAACCAGCGCTGCTTCTTTCTGACCGTCCTTAACCGTTTCCCCATGCCAACACCTATCCCTTCAATCAAAACAGGGCGGCAACCTTGTGGTTACCGCCCTGTGACAGGATTATGACTGAAATACTGTATTAATCCAACAGTCCCTGAAAGTTCGCGATTACATCAGATGATGCAGAACGCGAATACTCACCAGGACTAACAATTAGTACAGGTACTCTCATCAATAATATTAATGTGTACAGTCGCTTCATCTTCATTGCCATTAGCATCACGTACCCTGTAAACAAAGGAGTGATCCTCACAACGGCCATGACGTAGCGTATAACTGATTGAAGAACGATCATCACTGATCTCTGCAGTACCATATCTGGGCGGTTGCACAATCTCAATAATCGTCAGGCCCTGACCAATATCGTTGCCCAACACATTCAGTGAACGGGGCATGGTATCATTCGGGTAGAAACTGTAGACATCACCTGCCTGCTCACCACCAGTTCCGTCATCAATCGCCTGAAGATCAGGCGCAGCACCCAGATCAATCGTTACCGTTGCGGTATCACTGATATTACCCTTACTATCTACCAGAACATAGGTAAAGGTATCAGTACCCGTTGCACCACTATGCGGCTTATAAAGCACATGCCCATCGGTAATATTATTATCGGAGGCATTCTCAATACTGCCTTTGGCCGGATGCTTGATAATGCGAATGCTGGTCGAATCACCTGTCTGGTCATTTGACATTACATTCAGTGTCACTTCTCCAAGATCGTTCAGATCACCAGAGGCTACGGTGTAGTTATCCGCAACAGGTTTCATCCCGGAATCATCCTCAACCGTTACAGTAACAACCGCGCTACCTGTCTCACCATTCTCATCCTGCACGGTATAGTTGAAGCTGTCTTTACCGGTAAAACCCTTTTCCGGAGTATAAACCAGATGCCCATCACTATTCTTCGTGACCGTTCCACCCTGCTGAGTATTACTGTCAAAATCTTTAATGGTCAGTTTATCACCATCAGGATCTTTATCATTTTCCAGCACATCAATGGTTACAGAGGTATCTACATTAGTGGTTTGCTGGTCATCTCTCACATCCAGATCATTGACGGGCTCATCAGAATCAACGCTTACCGTCACGGTGGCTGTCGCTGTTCCGCCCTGCCCGTCAGTAATGGTATAAGTGAAAGTATCCGTGCCGGTAAAGCCCCCGGTTGGCGTATAAACCACATCGCTCCCACTGATTGTTACCGTACCACCATGCCGACTGGTTGCATCCACGCTGGAAATAGTAAGAGTGTCACCATCAGCATCGGTGTCGTTCTCCAGTACAGAAATCGTCAAGGCCTCACCAGGCTTTGTACGACCTGAGTCATCATTAGCAACCGGATTAGTGTTGGAATCAACCTGATTTTCAACAATAACAGTGACCGTGGCCGTTGCTTCACCACCACGTCCGTCACTGACGGTATAAGTGAAAGTGTCAGTTCCCACAAAACCGCTTGCCGGTGTATATGTCAGGACACCTCTTTCGTTTTCGGCAATTATGCCACCTCGCTCTGAATGCTCATCAACGCGGATAATAGTTAAAGCATCATCATCCGCATCTCTGTCGTTCTCCAGCACCGAAATAGGAATGGGGGTGTCTTTAATGGTTGTTACTGAATCATTGACGGCTACCGGTACCTGGTTATCATCCGCCGTGTCATCACCCTTAAAATCTTCACCCAGCGTCCGGTAAGTATCAATCGTCTGCTTATACTGGATATTGTTCCGCATCGCCTGCGCCACCCAGGTAGGTGGTGAAGGAATCAGCTCTTTGCGCCAGACTACACGCGGCTCACTGACCACTCTGACCTGCTCTTCAACATCGTAACCCTGTTGAATGACTTCATCTTTATAATTATTCTGATAAGCCACATATTCAATATCCACGCGGCGGTTTCTGTGTCGGGTCGCATCCGTATTTGGATACTTCGGATGGCTTTCACCCAGACCCCGTGCTATCAGTTCATTCGGATTAAACCCGTTGGCAACCATGAAACTGCGCACTTGTGCGGCACGGCGTTCAGACAGTGTCTGATTCATCTGTTCAGAACCCAGATCACAGGTATTCCCGGTAATACGGATATTACCGTGGTAACCGGTTTCACGAATCCGGGCCATCATCACTTTCAGACGCTGCTGTGCCTGCGGAGTCAGATAGTGTTTACCTCTTTCAAAGAAGGTATCAGACTCCAGCTCCATTGTGTGCTTAACCAGCTTGCGCTCCACTTTTGGTGGTCGTTTTTTCTTGACCTGCACTCGCTCGGTTTTACCCGGAATTTCCACTCGTACCCGGCGATATTGTTCCTCAGCGGCAAACAAACCGGCACCACCGAAATCATAGCGATAGCTGATATTACCGCTAACATCCGTGTCCTCATCACCATCTTCATAACCACCGGATTTCTTACTCACCTCAATATTCGCACCAATACTATGCGGCGAATCCGGGAAAAACTTTTCCACACCACCGGACACAGTCAATTGGGAAGGCATATCTTCAATATCTTCCGCATATTCAGTGCCCCACTCATAATCGAGACCGCCCTGAACCCGTAACAACTGGTCTGGCATGAACTTACCAACCCGGCCACCCACACCAAAATCGTAAGCCTTTTCGTAAATGTGAGCACCATAATGCTTATCATCGTTGCCACTGTAACGCGTGTCCGATAAACCCTTGCTCACATGCCCTGACCAGAAGAAATTTTCCCTTTCCTGTCCGTAACCGGCGGAAATTTTCTTGTCTTTTGCTTCATTCTGGTCGTAGGCACCAAAAACCTTATTGACATGCAGCGGATTACCTTCAGCATCGCGGGTTACCCAATGATGATTAATCTTCGCACCGACTCCGGTCACTGTTTCCTCATCTTCATCAGCACCGGGATTAATTCCTAACCAACCCTGACCACTGGTGACACTATTTTCGTTTTCCATGAAGATATGACTGCCATCAATACGGCCCTTGAATTCGGTATCAATACCGACACCAATCCGGGTGTTACCCCCGACATAGTTCATGCGGGCATTGTTGACCTGTTCACTCTCATCAAGAAAACCATCACTTTCTGTTAATAGCTCTGCTGCCTGACCACCGGCATCAGTAGACTGCCCTAATCCACCAAAACCACCGGCCAGAACCGATGCAGAGGAAAAAAGTACAGGGAGTAAAATCCAACGACAGGATAAGCCCTTGTTTTTGTTCATAGCCTTTCTCACAATTATTATTATTTATTACTAATCAGCCTAGAATTATGCACACTAAAATTATAAACAGGTAAAACCCCCTGCCGCATACTCTTCCGACGAGCGTGAGCCCTGCTGACAGAAACACAAACATCATCAGCCACAGATCAGCCATAGGCCGGAAAGACAACAACAGGGCAAAATCAGTGTATAAATCAACAGACTGATGATTTCTCAGCAATCTGTTACCCTGTACCTGACGACAGCATTGACATGCTTTATACTAGACATTGATTTAATGTTACCGGTGGTCTGTGCGCAATGTTAAAACACTAAAAACGACTGAACCGAAAGTAGTAACCGGTGATGAAAAATAAAACATGACCCTGAACATTCAGGTCATTTGATTAGGCACTGTGAGTTAAGGCTTTATATGATAAAACTGTTACAGCTGATTCCGCTATTCGGGCTGTTATTACTTGGCTACTGGTTTCTGGCGGCTGTCGGCTACTTTCCGCTTCATCTGAATGATCTCGTACTCAGCATCCGGCTCCCTTCCAAAGCAGTCTGGGAACCCACCTGGGGTGATTTTGTGGTGCTGCTGGGCGTGGTTGCGCTGTATTTCGAGCTGTTCAAGGCCACCCGCACCTCAGAGGCCAGTATTATTGACCACCTGCTTTCAACCTTCGTACTGATCGGTTATCTGGTCATCTGGCTGATCTACCCCTGGGGTGGCAACTCTGTATTTCTTATTTTATCCGCAATGTCATTTCTTGATGTCATCGCCGGATTCACCATCACCATCTCCAGCGCCAGACGTGATCTGACACTCGGCGGTGCACCGTAATGACAACAACACCAACGATGACAATGACCATAAATTTCGAGGATATCCATTATGCATAAATTATCAACAGGGTTGACACTGATTATACTGGCATCCTTTGCAGCTATGGCAGACACACAGTGGCCTGACCCGAATGCATTGCCTGAGACCGGCGAGAAGCAGGTATCAGCTCAAAATACTGCTGCCATACCGACTCCGGTCACTGAACAAAATGGATATACCTATCCCGGCTGGACGGCATTGCCGGGAGTACCGATGGCTAAACCTGGACAAGGGGGAACAGGCACAACTCCGGAAACAGAAGTACCGGCATTACTGGAGATGAACACAGAAAATGCACATATGATGATGTCCATTCCAATGGGGGCTGCCTATCCGGAAAACCTGCAACTGATTCCGATACCCTTTGACCCTGAAACCATGGTACCTGCGGGACCTCCGATGATGGTGCCGGTGATGCCGGATATTTACCGGGGTATGATAAGAACTCCCCTGGGTGGCCCGAATGCTGATCAATTACGGCAACAGCTTTATCAACTGGAAGAGCAACAAAGCCATCTCCTCAATCAGTCACAAAAAACCATTACCGCACAAAAACAAAGCATCAGGATGCTGCAACAACGACTCGGTGAACTGGAAACGGGCAATAACATTGCCAACATTAAACTGGAAGGTAAACTGGCTGCCACACAACAGGAACAGATCGCCCTGAAAAGACAGCTGGTATCCACACAGAAAGAACAGGCTGCTCTGGAAAAACAACTGGCGGATGCCCATGCTGAAAACAAGGAGCTGGAACACAAACTGACTGAAACACAACAGGCCAATGTTGAACTGGAACAACAGTTACAGGCGGGTACCAAAGCTAACGCGGCACTGGAGCAACAACTGCAAGCCGGTACCAAAGCTAACGCGGCATTGGAACAACAACTGCAAGCAGGCACAAAAACCAACGCTGAGCTGGAAAAACAATTGCGGGAACAACTGCAAGCGGGCACAGAAGCCAAAGCGGAACTGGAAACACAATTACAGACTAACGCAGAAACTCAAACCCGACTGGAGCAAGCCAGGGCAGCGTTACAGGAAAAACTGACCGGCTGCCAGCAGTCACTGGCCCAACTGGAGTCAACAGCCAGCGAGTACACCAGGCAGAACTCTGATCTTAACCACCAGATCGAAAATCTCACTAAGGACTACGCGGCACTGCAACTGAAATTTTCCGGACTGGATCATCAAGCCAAAGAACTCAATGCTCAAGTCGCCACTATCCCGGAAATTACCAAAAAGAATAGCCTGTTGAATAAAGACTACGCGGCCCTGCAACTGGAACTTTCCGGACTGAATCATCAGGTCAACGATCTGAATGCCCAGGTAGCCACTATCCCGGAAATCGCCAAAAAGCACAGCCTGCTGAATAAAGACTATGCCACTCTGCAACTGGCACTGGCTGCCGCGCAAAAGGATACCGATGCCGATGGTGTACTGGATCAGAGTGACCAGTGCCAGAATACTCCGAAAGACATCCGGGTCGGTATTGATGGTTGTGAAGTTGACACTGATGGCGATGGGGTCAAGGACAGCGCTGACCAGTGCCCGGAAACCGCCAAGGGTATCAAGGTCGGTGAAAATGGTTGCGAGCTGGACGATGATAAAGACGGCGTGCTGAACAGTGCCGATCAATGCTCAACTACACCAGAAAATGCAGACGTTGATGAAGTCGGCTGCGAACTGGATGATGACAACGACAAGATAGGCAACAGTACCGACCAATGTCCGGCCACTGTCGCAGATGCCAAAGTGGACGAAGTCGGCTGTGAAATTGACTCCGATGGCGATGGGATCAAGGACAGCGCTGATCAGTGTGCCGATACCGTTAAGGGCACGAAGGTTGATGAAAAAGGTTGTGAACTGGATTCGGACGGTGATGGGGTCAAAGACAGCGCCGATCAGTGTGCTGCAACAGTAGAAGGCGCAACCGTCAATGAAAAGGGCTGCGAAGTCGATTCCGATGGTGACGGTATTAAGGACAGCGCCGATCAATGCCCAACAACACCAAAAGGTGTCAAAATTAATGAAGCCGGCTGTGAACTGGATGATGACAACGACCAGGTAGGCAACAGCACTGATAAATGTCCGGCCACTGTCGCAGATGCCAAGGTGGATGAAGTCGGATGTGAAATCGACTCGGATGGCGACGGTATCAAGGACAGTGCTGACCAGTGTGCCGACACAGTTGACAGCGCGAAGATTGATGAAAAAGGCTGTGAGGTTGACACTGACGGTGATGGTATCAAGGATAGTGCTGACCAATGTCCACAGACTGCTAAAGGTATCAAGGTCGGTAAAAACGGTTGTGAGCTGGACGATGATAAAGACGGTGTGCTGAATAGTGCCGATCAATGCCCAACAACACCGAAAGGTGCCAGTGTTAATAAGGTTGGCTGTGAAGTCGACTCTGACGGTGATGGCATCAAGGACAGTGCTGACCAGTGTGCCAATACCGCTAACGGTGCAAAGGTTGATGCAAAAGGCTGCGAGCTGGATGATGACAAGGATGGAGTCTTCAACAGTGCCGATAAATGCCCGAAAACCGTTAAAGATGCGAAAGTCGATAACGCGGGCTGTGAACTGGACAGCGATAATGATGGTGTGAAAGATAGTGCTGACCAGTGTCCTGACACGGCTGCCGGTATGGAAGTTGATAAAACAGGTTGTGATGCCATTGAAGATGAAGACAAGGACAAGGTTGCGGATGAAAACGATCTGTGTCCGAATACACCGGCAGGCGCAACGGTTAATCAGGTCGGTTGTTCCAGAGACGAGAACATCAGTCTGCAAGGAGTACAGTTCAAATCCGGTTCTGATGTACTGACGGCAGCTTCACGTCCCATCCTGGATGAAGCAGCAGCCACACTGCGCAAATTCCCCGAACTGGATATTGAGATCAGTGGTCACACCGACAGTGCTGGTAATGATCAGTTGAATCTGAATCTGTCACAGGCACGTGCCGAGGCAGTAAAGCAATATCTGATCAGCAAAGGCAGTAACGGTAACAAGCTGACCGCCAAAGGTTACGGCGAAACCCGACCGATTGCGGATAATGCCACCGCCGCCGGTCGCGCCACTAACCGCCGCGTTGAGCTGAAGATACGGGAATAAAGTTGTCCCGTTATCATCAGCGTGCCAAGAAACGCTTCGGTCAGCATTTTTTGCATGACCGGGGTGTTATTGAGCGGATACTTCGTGCCCTCACGCTACAAAACCAGGACCGGGTAGTCGAAATCGGTCCCGGCCCGGGAGCATTGACCTTTCCGCTGCTGGAACGGCTGCCACGGCTTGATGTGGTGGAAATCGACCGTGATGTCATTGCCTGGTGGCAGGAACAGAAAGCTGCCCATGACAAGCTGCAGATTCATGCTGTTGATGCACTGAAGCTGGATATTCCCGCACTGCGTGGTGAAGGTGAGCCGCTGCGGGTAGTCGGTAACTTGCCCTACAATATATCCACTCCGCTAATTTTCAACCTGCTCCGCCAGGCTGTTCATATTCGCGATATGCTGTTTATGTTGCAGAAGGAGGTGGTTGATCGCATGACCGCAACACCGGGCAGCAAGGACTATGGGCGTTTATCTGTGATGGTACAGTATTACTGTGAAACGGAATACCTGATGAAAGTCGGCCCCGGTGCTTTCAGCCCACCGCCCAAAGTTGATTCTGCTATTATCTATCTCAAGCCTCGGCCTTATCCCGAAGTGGCCAAAGATGTCGATCAGCTTTCTGCACTGGTCGCCAGGGCTTTTTCCCAGCGACGTAAAACACTGCGCAATACCTTGAAAGGTTTATTGGATACGACAGACATTGAATCGGCCGGCATTGATCCGGCACAACGTGCGGAAACATTGTCGGTAGCTGATTTTGTCCGGCTGAGTCACTGGTTACCGACTGCAGACACCTGAATTAGAAATGTCGGCCACACTGCGAATCCCAATATGTCTGCAATCCCCCTTTCCCTCTATATCCATATCCCCTGGTGTATCCGCAAATGCCCTTATTGTGATTTCAACTCTCACAACGCCCCCACAGCACTGCCGGAATCGCAATATATACAGGCCCTGCTTGACGATCTGGCCAGTGAACTCCCGTATATCCGGGGCAGACGACTGGAATCCATTTTTATTGGCGGCGGTACCCCCAGTCTATTCTCGGCAGAAGGTATTGAGCGATTAATTAACGGTATCCATGCCCTGATCCCCTTCCGCCCCGATATTGAAATCACCCTGGAGGCCAACCCCGGCACCTTCGAGCAGGCGCGTTTCCGTGGTTTCCGCGTCGCCGGAGTTAATCGTCTGTCAATCGGTATCCAGAGCTTTAATCAGCAACATCTCTCTGCCTTAGGCCGGGTGCACTCATCAGCCGAAGCATTACAGGCCGCAGATATCGTCACCCAGGCCGGTTTTGATAACTTTAATCTCGACCTGATGTTCGGTTTGCCACAGCAAACCTTGACGGAAGCCCTACAGGATTTGCAGCAGGCAATTGACCTTAATCCGACACATTTATCCTGGTATCAACTGACCCTGGAGCCGAATACTGCCTTCTATAAATATCCGCCCACCCTGCCGGAAGATGACCTGATTGCTGATATACAGATAACCGGACAACAATTACTCAGCTCATCGCGCTACAACCAGTATGAGGTATCCGCTTATGCCTGCAACCGGCAAACCTGCCAGCATAATCTTAACTACTGGGAGTTCGGGGATTATATCGGCATCGGGGCTGGCGCTCATGGCAAGGTCACACATCCGGATCAGTCGGTGACCCGCTACCAAAAATACCGTCAGCCTGCACACTATTTACAACAGGTCGCTGCCGGACAGGGGCGTAGTAATGAACAGTCTCTAAGCGCCAATGATCTTAAATTTGAATTTATGCTCAATGCCTTGCGCCTGCGTCATGGCTTTACAACAACATTGTTTGAACAACGAACCGGCCTGCAAACCACCTCAATTACCCAAGAATTACAGTTGGCCAGCCAGCGGGGTCTGTTACACACAAGAGATTTGCATATTTGTCCGACCGAACGGGGCTGGCTTTATCTGAACGAGGTCATCCAGTTATTTCTGGATCACAATCCAAACTGACCTATCGGCTCAGCCAGTAAAACCGCCCGTTAAGCGTGACCGCCGCTATGAACAAACCAATCACAATCCCCAGCCATAACCCATCGGCCCCCAGCGAGGTGTACAGACTCAGATAAACGCCACTCGCCAGCCCGACCAGCCAGTAGCTGACGGTATTAATCACCATTGGGACCCGGGTATCCTTATAACCACGCAGCACACCACTGGCCCCGATCTGTAACCCGTCACCGAGCTGAAAAAAGGCTGCAAACACCAGAAAATGTGCTGCAATCGCTACCACCGCCTGATCCGGCGTATATAAAGCCGCAATGGCATATCCGAACAGCCACAGGCAAATCCCCGACATCAGCATCAAACCACCGCACATTGTGATACCCAGCTGCCCACGATGTCGCGCCACCACCATGTCACCAGCCCCGATTGCCCGTCCGACCCGTACAGTCAGTGCCTGCGCAATTCCCAGCGGCACCATGAAGGTGATGGCGGAGACATTCAGCGCAATCTGATGCCCTGCGACAATTTCCGCACCAAAGCGCCCCATTAACAGCGTTGACACCATAAACATTCCCGCCTCCATCGCCAGCGCAATACAAATCGGGAAACCGAGACTGAACAAGCGCCTAATATGCTCCCAATCCGGCAGCGTCATACGCCGGGCCAGATCATAACGGCGGTAACGCGGCGTTTTCAGCGTATAAAACACCAGCAGCACCCAGGCTAGTACCTGCACAATGCCGCTGGACAACCCCGCTCCCGGCGCACCTAAAGCCGGAAAGCCGAAGTGCCCAAACATAAAAACATAGTTTCCCAGCGCATTCAGCGGTAACAACACCAGCCACACCCAAAGCATCGGCACAGTATTCCCCATCGACTCATTGAAGGCCCGGGGTACCATATACAAACAGGTAAACGGCATACTCCAACTAATCCAGAGCAGATATGATTGCACTTCCGGAATAATGTCTTCCTGCACCCCCAACAGTGACAGGCTCTGTGCGATCAGGTAAATCAGCAGCATCAGCACTACACTGAACATTAATGACAACCAGATGCCCTGACGTAATTCCTCACGGATCAGACGATGATTATTGGCTCCGATATGCTGTGAAATCGTGGGTGGCAGTGCCAGCATCAGCCCGATACCACACAACATGGCAAAACTCCAGATCCCCGAACCCAGCGCAATCGCCGCCAGTGCCAGTGCATCAATGCGTCCGGCCATTATCGTATCGACTACTCCCAGCGCCATTTGTACCAACTGTGCCAGAATCAGCGGGAAGGCCAGCAATATAATTTGCCGGACTTCACGCAGATCCAGCCACCGGGGCTGCGTGCCTGTCACCTTGTCTGTTTCGTTTGTGTACCGCATTACCACCTCCAGCCTATAAGCTGTTTGCTATACATTTTACGCTTTAGACGCATACAGAATCACCGCCATTTTATTCTTGTTGATATAGATTAATCACTTATCTTCCCGAATCATCCAGAATATCAAAATGACCATCTGAGAAAAGAGGGAGCATCATGCATAAAATTATGGCCGAATTACATCAGGATCATATCCATCTGGCACGTCTATTGAAAATACTGACACAGCAGGCTGCACTATTATCCACAGATGCCGACCCGGATCTGGACTTAATTCTGGATATTGTCGATTACATCCAGCACTATCCGGATCTGGTTCACCACCCCAGGGAAAACATGGTCTATCAAGCCTTACTGAACATCACCGAAGATGGGAAAGAGGTCATTGACCAGTTACTACAGGAACATGAAAAACTGCCGACGATCACCGCGGAATTCCGACACATGCTGGAAGAAGTCATCAACGGCGGTATTATCAGCCGTTCTGCATTACAGGCGAAAATCCGTCACTTTATTGATATTGAAAACACCCATATGAACACAGAGGAGTTCGTACTGTTTCCACTGATCGAAGAAAAAATGGGCATGGCAGAATGGCAGTATCTGGAAGAAAATATGCCGGAAAAAACTGACCCGTTATTTGGCGGCAAGGTGGTGGAATCCTACCAGAATCTTTACCGTTCCATCACACAACAAACTGCATAAGTGCAAAAAACGATAAAGACGAACTGTCATCACGATTCAGGACTCAGTCCGTTCCAACAAGACACTGACCACCTGTCCCGCTTTTGTTTCACGGCGGGGTTGTAAGCTCCAGCGACTAAAATCCGGCGCTAATCCGGCTTCGTGCTCCAGATAAATCAGGCCAGCCATTTTCAGCCAGCCCTGCTGCATAATCCGGTTCAGCACCGGATCAACAAAGCCCTGATGAAAAGGCGGATCAAGAAAAATCACATCGAATGGCTCAGCCACAGCCTGCAAATACAACAGGGCATCACGGTTAATCAGTTCCGCCTGCTGTGCGCGCAAGATGGCAACATTGGCCTGCAATTGGGCAAAGGCAACAGGATGCTTTTCCACCATCACCACCTGTGCTGCCTCACGTGACAAAGCCTCAAAACCCAACGCCCCGCTACCGGCAAATAGATCCAGACACCGGGCTCCGGGCACCTTAAATTGCAGCCAGTTAAACAGTGTTTCCCGTACCCGGTCAGGTGTTGGCCGCAAACCGGCTATCGGGGCTACCGGCAGACGACGACTACGCCACTGCCCGCCGATAATACGCAACTGGCTGGTAATGCCTTTACGTTTGGCAACATTACTCGTCGGCGGCTGCCGGGCCGTCGCTTTTTTCTGTCTCTGCTTCATCCGACTTTTTCTCACCACCGACGATCACCGTCAGCATTTTATCCGGATCCAGGCGGCGTTGAAGCACATCCATGACCTGCTCCTGTGTTAATGCCTTGATGTTACCGGTAAAGGTGTCAAGATAGTCCAGCGGCAGATCATAAAACCCGATCATTGCCAGATAGCCGATAATATCCGAGTTGCTGGCCGTGCGCAGCGGAAAACCACCGGTAATATCCTTCTTCGCCGCCCCCAGTTCATTGGCACTCGGTCCTTCCTGACGATAGGTGTTCAGCGTGTCACGCGCTACCTGTAATGCCTCATCCGTCTGATCCAGCCGGGTCTGTAAACCCATCTTAAACGGCCCGGCCTGTGCCATGGCGGCAAAATAGCTGTACACGCTATAGCTTAAACCCCGCTTATCCCGAATCTCTTTGGTCAATCGCGAGTTAAAACCCCCGCCGCCAAGAACGTAATTGCCGAGATACAAACTGAAATAATCAGCATCACCGCGTTTATAACCCGGCTGACCGATCATGATGTGCGCCTGTTGGGATGGAAACGGGATATGAATCGTTTTCGCCGCCGTCAATGGTTTCACCTCCGGCAAGGCCGGGGCACGCTCCCCTTCAGCCAATACGGCAGATACCCGCTCTGCCAACGCCTCGGCCTGTTGACGATCCAGTGCTCCCACCAGTGCCAGCACACCATTGCGGGCCACATAATACTGTGCCGCAAACGCTTTCAGCTGTGCGGTAGTGATAGCGGCAATACTGTCTTCCGTACCATTCTCCGGTGCAGCATAGGGGTGGTCACCATACAACGCCTGCATAAAGGCCTTGTCAGCCAGCGCCGCAGGCGACTGCTTCTCCGCCTGCAAGCCCACCAGCGTCAGTTTCTGGTCATTTTTAAACTCTTTCTCCGGGAATTCCGGCTGGCCCAGCACTTTCAGCCAGGTGTCCAGTGCGGTTTTCAGCTCATCTTCCAGTGTCAGTGTGCGCAATGAAAACCAGGTCATATCCCGCGCACTGCCGCTATCGTAAATGGCCCCCACCGACTCAAAGGTTTCTGCCAGTTCATCGGCACTCAGCCCTCCGGCACCGTCATTCATGGCACCGCTGGTCAGCATCGCCAGCCCGGGCTGGTCTCCATCCCGTGCACTGCCCGCTGCAAACGTCAGCCGTATATCCAGCATTGGTAACTGCGGGACAGCCACAAAATAAACCCGTAGCCCCTTAGCCGTTGTCCAGGTCTGAATATCCGGCCCGGCCTGTACCATCGGAGCGGACAATAACAAGACCAGCACCATCCAGCATTTTAAAATCTTCATACTTAATTACTTAACCCTTAAATTTATTAACGTGTAAACCGGGGTTCATTACGCGGTTTATTCGGATCAATCGGCTGTGGATCAAGCTCAGCAATGGTGAGCCGGTCTTCAACAAAATATTTCTGTGCCACCTGCTGAATCTGCTCCGGTGTTACTGCAAGGATTTTTGCCACATAGTCATCCATTGTCTTATGGCCCAAGCCCACTGATTCCAGCGAACCCAGCAAGATAGCCTGATGCTGTACATCATCCAGTTCATACACCTCACCGGCAATCACTTGTGCTTTAACCCGTGCCAGCTCTTTGTCAGTCACCAGCTCTGTTTTCAGCCGCTCCACCTGTTCCAGCAGTGCCTCCTTTACCACCTGCAACTCGACATCCTTTGCCGGCAGGCCAGCCAGCATAAACAGATTCGGTAAGCGCCCATAACCGCTGTACCAGGCACTGGCCGAGGCGGCGATTTCCTTACCCCGGATCATTTCCCTGCTCATCCGCGAACTGCTGCCACCATCCAGTATGCTGCCTAATACTTCCAGTGCATAAGGCTCCCAGTCGCGGTCAGTACCTTTCAGATCCACCATTGCTGGTGTCTTGAACCCCATCATCACATAAGGCACCTCCGCCGGGGCTTTAACGATAATATGACGCTTGCCCTGTTGCGGGGTTTCACGGCGCGGCTTCAGAGCGGGTATAACACTGGGCTTGATATCACCGTAATACTTTTTCGCCAGTCGGTAAATATCATCCGGCTCGACATCACCCACCACCACCAGCGTGGCGTTGTTCGGTGCATACCAGCGTTCATACCAGGCCTTGAGATCCTCCACCTGCATCTGATTCAGATCGGTCATCCAGCCAATCACCGGTTGGCCGTATGGGCTGTTCAGAAACACCGTCGCCATAAACTGCTCACGGGTCAGCGCATTTGGCTTGTCTTCCGTACGCCAACGCCGCTCTTCCTTCACCACCTCCAGCTCTTTTTTGAACTCAGCCGCTGGCAGTGTCAAACCTCTCATTCGGTCTGATTCCAGCTCCATCGCGACCTCAATACGGTCATTGGCCAGAATCTGATAATACACCGTGTAATCCTGGCTGGTGAACGCATTATCCTGTGCGCCGTTTTCACCGATAATACGGTTAAATTCGCCAGTGGGATATTTTTCGGTTCCCTTAAACATCATGTGTTCCAGCACATGCGAAACACCGGTGATCCCGGAATGCTCATAACTGGAACCGACCTTGTACCACAACTGTACCACGGCAATCGGTGCCCGTTTATCCTGCTTCACCAACACTTTCAGGCCGTTATCCAGTTCATATGCATGCACCGGCACTTTGGTGGCCGGTAATGGCGTATCGGCCTGTAGAGTACTGCTGTACAACAAACCCGTCGATAGTATAGCCGTACCACTAGTGACACATAAATATCGGTAAAATGGGCGTAAAATCGCTATTATCTGCTGCGTTACCAGGCACCCCGAACTTTTAGACGCGGTTTTATTACGGATTTGGCCGGTAAATGTTAGTATTCTCGTCATTAATTATTCCGTAGTTGGATAAAATTCTAATCAGGATCATTGTACGATGTTTGGATTCGGAAAGAAAAAAAAGCAGGATGCAGAAGAGGTTGTTGCTGAAGAAACAACGCCGAAAAAAGAAGGGCTATTCAGCCGACTGAAAAAAGGCTTATCCAGGACTGGCGGTACCATTACCGAAGGTATGGAAACCCTGGTCATGGGCAAGAAAAAAATCGATGACGAGGTACTGGAAGAGCTGGAAACCCGTCTGCTGATGGCGGATCTGGGCATGGAAGCCACGCAGAATATTATCTCCGATCTGACGCAACGGGTTGCACGGGCTGAACTGAATAATCTGGATGCACTGACCCGGGCATTGCAGGATAAAATGCTGGAGATTCTACAACCGGTCACCAAACCCCTGACGGTTTGTGATGATCACCAGCCCACCGTACTGCTGATGGTCGGCATCAATGGTGCCGGGAAAACCACCACCATCGGCAAGCTGGCGAAGAAATTTCAGAATCAGGGTAAATCGGTAATGCTGGCCGCCGGTGATACTTTCCGTGCTGCGGCTGTGGAACAGCTGACTATCTGGGGCGAGCGCAATGATATTCCGGTCATTGCCCAGGGTACCGGTGCCGACTCGGCCTCGGTGATTTATGATGCCCTGCAGTCCGCGAAGGCGCGGGGGATTGATATTCTGCTGGCGGATACGGCCGGACGCCTGCACACTCAGTCCAATCTGATGGACGAACTGAAAAAAGTAAAGCGGGTAATGCAAAAGCTGGATGCGACGGCACCGCACGAGGTCATGCTGATTGTCGATGCCGGGATTGGTCAGAATGCCCTGGTACAGGCCAGAGAATTTAATGAGGCCCTGGGCGTGACCGGGATTACCGTCACCAAGCTGGATGGTACTGCCAAAGGTGGCATTGTGTTTGCTATTGCCGAACAGCTGAAGATTCCGGTGCGTTTTGTCGGGGTCGGCGAAAGTATTGATGATCTGCAAACCTTTAATGCTCAGGAATTTACCCGAGCACTTCTGGCCGCTAACGAAACGACATGATTGAGTTCAGCGGAATTTGTAAGCGTTACCCGACCGGACAACTGGCGTTGTACAATGTCAATCTGACCCTGCGTGCCGGAGAAATGATCTTTATTACCGGCCATTCCGGTGCGGGTAAAAGTACACTGCTGAAACTGATTGCCCTGCTGGAACGACCCAGCAAAGGCGAAATTCTGGTCGGTGGCAAACCGTTGAGCCAGCTGAACCGTAACCAGATTCCGGCCTATCGTCGCCGGATTGGTTTTATTTTCCAGGATCCGCACCTGCTGTACGACCGCAGTGTCTTTGACAATGTGGCAATTCCGCTGCTGATTTCCGGTATGGGCAATACTGAAATCAAACGCCGGGTACATGCCGCACTGGATAAGGTCGGACTGATCCACAAAATCAGACATTTTCCACTGATGCTGTCCGCCGGTGAGCGCCAGCGGGTCGGTATTGCCCGCGCGGTTGTAAACCGACCGACGGTGATTCTCGCCGATGAACCGACCGGCAACCTTGATCCGGAGCTGGCGCAGGACATTATGTACACCTTTGCCCGGTTTAATGAACTCGGCGCAACGGTACTAATCGCCAGCCATGACCATGCTCTGGTGGAGCGGATGCAGAAGCGCACCATTACCTTGCGGAAGGTGGAATGACCATGACGACTCCGAAACGTAAGTCTGCTGCACACCGCCAGACCAGGAAACGCGCCGGGCCAGTCCGTGCCTGGTATCATCAGCAAAAAAACGCGATACATTTCAGTCTGAAACGGCTGTGGTTTAACCCGGTATCCACCTGGATCACCCTGGCTGCCATCGCTATTGCCTTATCGCTGCCGACCAGCCTGTATGTGCTGCTGAATAATATGAAGACCCTGACCGATGACAAGCGCGAAGTACCAACGATCACTGTGTTCATGAAACCGGGTATTTCCGAGCAGCAAACCCGAGACCATGCAGAATTACTGGAAGAACGGCCGGAAATTACCAGGGTACAGGTAGTGACCCGCGAACAGGCACTGGACGAATTCCGCCAGATCAGTGGTTTTGCCGAGACACTGGAAACCTTACCGGAAAACCCGCTGCCACATGTGATGATTCTGACACCCAAACTCACTTTCCTTGACAGTGACGAGGACATTACCGCCTTTTCGGACAAGCTGCATAGCTATCCAGGGGTGGATAATGTCCAGGTTGATATTGAATGGATTCAGCGTTTACGGGCCATTCTGAATATTGCTGACCGCATTGTCCTGGTGGTATCCATTTTGCTGGGGATGACAGTACTGCTGGTCATTGGCAATACCATCCGGCTGGATATTGAAAACCGCAAGGAAGAGATTGTGGTGACCCGGCTGATCGGAGCAACCAATGCCTACATCCGTCGCCCATTTATCTTTGGTGGCTTCTGGCTGGGCTTATTCGGTGGGGTGATCAGTCTGGTCATCGTACATTTCGCGCTGCTGCTGCTGGTCACGCCCGTTAGAGAGCTGGCACAGCAGTACGGCAGTAATTTCACCCTGACCGGCATTGATATTGTCACGACATTACAGATTCTGGTGCTCAGTGCCTTACTCGGTATTATCGGTGCCTGGCTGGCAGTCAGCCGTTATTTGTGGAAGAGTGAAGTGGAGGAGAATTAACCCCATACGTGCTAACTTAAGCAGTTATCCTATTGATTACACATGACTAACGCCAAGCAGCCTGCATTTTTCAATCAGCGAATGAACAGGTGCAGGCAGTGATTGCAACTGCCGTTGACGCGGCCTTTCCGAGATGCTTCTATTTATAACCCCGGTCAATCAGCACCACATCGCCCTCATCCAACTGAACAATGAAAGCGTTAAAGAATAGGGAAGAAGTCAAAAACAACAGATAAAAAAAACTGACGCGATCTCAAAAACTATGTAAGTTGTTAAACTTCAACTGACAGTCAACTCGCAAAATGGGTGACTGTCAGATTTGATTCTAACTTATACAATTAATCTATAGGTACTGAAAGTTTCTCATTGGGTTGCAGGTAGTTTTAGTGCTTCCCGATTTGAATGGGTATTTGCCAGGATGACCAGATACATCAATAATGTAGTCACTTGGGGGAAATTTTACTACACAACTTTCTTTAATTAAACAACTCTTAATCGACATTTTTTTGCCGTTGACCATTCTTGAGATTTTAAAACTAGCACTTATCGGTTCATCACTATCTTTTAAAACCGCCGTTATATTAATTTCGCTTGTTTTTCCAGTGACTATATTTAAAACAGTTTTTTTCATCTTCTTTAAGCGTCACATTGGTATCTTTAATAAAGGTTTTATGGATTTCAGCTCTGATAATATAATCTCCTGCGGGGAGTTTATCTTTACATGGAGAACGAGAAGCACTATATATTGAGTGTGAAGAACATTATTTAATCAATTTTAAATCTTCACCACCTTCTTCGCCCTCTTGGTAAATGGCAAATTTACCATATATCTTTTCTCCGCCCTCGGTTTCACTGGCAGTTAAGACCAGATTGTGTTTAAGCCCTGTTGTCGCTCTTATGGTTCTTTCTTTGACTGGTGCTTTTTTCTCGACTTTTTTCATCGCACTGTTCAAATCATCGGCGTTTTTAGCAGAACAATACTCGCCGCCGGTGGTATTGGCAATACAAGCTAACTGTTTATCGGTGTTGGTATCAACATTAAAACCAATGACGTGAGCGGTAAAATCAATCCCTTGCTCCTCAAGCACTTTGGCTGTAGTACAGTACAGGTTTCCTTACCGTCACTGATTAAAATCACCGTTGCCTTATCTTCGGTAAAATGCAACTTTTTCGCCGCTTGTTGCAGGGAATCACTGATAGGCGTTTTCCCCATAAGCGCCAACTTAAGACTCTAACCGTTTGAAAGATTTGCAAAATCTGTCAGTGTGGCTGCAACATAAGTTGCTTTTACCCACCAAAGTGAAAGTCT
>PDRT01000029.1 GCA_002746895.1 Thiothrix nivea | reverse complement strand
GCCGGTGGATTACCAGAACAGTCAGGCTATCAACAGCCAGCAATCGTTAAAGGCCAATCTTTACCTGTTGGGTGTGGTGTTACTGATGTTTCAGCTGGTACGCAGTGAACGGCATCTGGTACTGGTCAGTGTCTCATTTTTGCTGGGTTGCAGTGTTCTGATTGCGTTGTTTCTGAGCAGCTATGAGCCGGGAGTGAGAACCGTGCGTCATGGCCTTAAGGGGCTGGATGCCAATGAAATGAGCGTTATGATCAGTATTGCCATTCCACTGGCGGCTTATCTATTGCTGCACGGGGAATTTTTGCTCTGGCGACTGATGGGGCTGGCTTATCTGCCGCTGGTGATGCTGGCGGTTCTGGCGACCGGCTCCAGAACCGGGCTGGTGGTAATGGCGGTGGCGGCACTGAGTTTATTGCCATTGTTTTTCAGGGCCGGACTGATCCTGCGCTTGCTGAGTGTGGTGGTGTTATCGGTTGCTCTGATCTGGGTGCTGAGCCTGATCCCGCAGAAGACGGTTGAGCGGCTGATGTCTACCGGTACGGAGCTGACTAAAGGTACGCTGTCTGAACGCAGTATTACCTGGCGGAAAGCCTGGCTGGAATTTCCAACGCTGGCTGTTTATGCCGTTACTGCTGGTGGTGGTACTCGGGCAGATGACACTGACACTGCATGAGAACCTGTCTGTCTGGCTGGCTTATATGCTGGTGATGATAATGGCATTGTTACAACGGGAATACGCTGACACAGAGGAATACCACAGGAGGACGTGTGATGTTGGTTAAAGGGAGTCGGCTGGGTATCCCGCTGCGTCGTTATTATTTTGCCTGTCAGCAGCGCCCGATCTGGTGGGAGACCCTGCTGCCCACTGCCTATTTCGATTGTTATCAGCCGCAGCGACCCGGCAAAACCTTTTTTACCCGCACCGGCTATACCCTGATTACCGATCTGAATCTGGCGGAAGAACCTTTATTCAGCAGCCTGTCACGGAAAACCCGCAATGAAATCCGCCGTTACCAGCGTGGCAGTGACTATGTTTTACAGCAGGATACGCCATTCACGGATTTTCTTCCCGCCTACAATCAGTTTGCCGTCCGGCGAGGTTTGTCAAGGTTTTCAGCTCAGGATGTGGACAGCTATGGGCGTGAGAACCTGTACCTGCTGAGCATGGCACGGTCCGGGCGGGCCGAGATTTTTGATCTTTATCTGTGCGATCCGCTACAGCGATACGTCACCGGTTTATTATCCTGTAGCCCGATTGATGATATCCGTGACAGACAACAGCGGCGGCAACTGAGTATTGCCCGGCGGTATCTGTTGTGGTTTGCCATACTGCATTTCAAGCAGGCCGGTTTTCAGGTGTTTGACTGGGGGGGATATGCCCCGGACGACCCGAATCCGGTTATCCGCCGGATCAGCGAATTCAAACTTTCATTCAAAGGGATAGTGACACCGGTTTATCAGCATTATTCGCCGACCTACTGGGTGATAGAGACCGTGCGGGATCGGGTGAAAGGTTGGCGTAGTGGCAGAGCGGTAAACTAATATGAAGAAAATTGCCATAGTCATTGCTGAATTAGGTATGCCGGGTGGTGCAGAAAAAGTAGCTGCCGATTTGGCCGTGGAGTTCCATCGCCGGGGGCATGCGGTGAGCATTGTCAAGTTTGAGCGTCCTTATCCTGGTGAGCAATTACATACCGTACCGTGCCGGATCATTGATGTGGATGTGCCGGAACGGGCTGGTGGGCTGCTGTGCCAGTTATGGATTCTGTGGCAGCGTACCTGGCGTTTCCGACAGGTGTTCCGGCAGGAGCAGTTTGACCATATCTTTGCGTTTATGGAAGCGGCCAATCTGCCGACGGTGCTGGCCTCGGCGCAGTCAGTGTTGTCCATACATAAAAGCCCGGAGGCGGTGACACCGAAAGAGTGGCTTGCCATGCGCTGGTTTTATCGCCGGGCGCGGCGGGTCGTGACGGTTTCGCAGCAGATGCAGACTGTGCTGGCTGATCAGGCCGGGCTGAATAATTGCTGCTGTATTTACAATCCGGTTGACCAGCAGCTCATCCGAGAAAAGGCGGCAGTGCCGATTCAGTATGACGGGCCATTTACACTGGCGGTGGGTCGTCTGGAGGCGGTAAAGCGGTTTGATCTGCTGTTGGAATCCTTTGCCCGAAGTCAGGCATCACAGCAATGCCGGTTGCTGATCATTGGTGCCGGTGCCTGCGAACAGGCATTAAAAAACCAGATAATGGAACTTGGTCTGGAAAGTCGTGTGCAGCTATTGGGGTTTGATGACAACCCCTACCGCTATATGGCCAGGGCCGAGTTTCTGGTGATGAGCAGTGATTCCGAAGGATATCCGCTGGTGCTGATTGAAGCACTGGCACTGGGCTGTCCGGTGATTGCCACAGATTGTCCGACCGGACCACGGGAAATTATTCAGCACGGTATCAATGGCTTGCTGGTGGAGCAGGGTGACGCCGGTGCATTAGCAGTGGCGATGGATCAGCTGTTTTTTGATCGTGAATTACACGACACATTGAGTCAGCAGGCACCCGCATCGGTACAGCAAAATGATATTGCCGTGGTGGCCGATCAATGGCTGGCAGCCTGAGACAGAATCCGATGTTCCTTAAACACGGGCTGATTTATCTGTTATCGAAACTGGCTCCGGCACTGAGCAGTTTCGTGGTGCTGGCGGCCTATACGCGCTGGATGAGTACGGAGGACTACGGCATTTTCAGCACCACGATGGTGGTAGCCGGTAGCGTCAGCATGTTTACCTTCAGCTGGCTGTACGTCGGCATTATGCGCTTCTGGGAAAATCAGCAGATTGATAATGATTCGATTGCTGACCTGATCAGCCGTTCCGTCACGGTGATTGCCTTGCTGATAGGCGTGGGTGCTGCCCTGTTCGCATGGCTGAGCGGGCAGCTGGCGGTGGCAGTGGTTTTCTGGCTGTTGTTTGTCAGTGCCGCCCTGTTTGAGGCGGTTCAGCGCATTTACTCCATCACCCGCCAGGTACAAAGCTATTTATGGCTGGAAGTGGCGAGAACCTTATTGACCGTGTCGCTGGGCCTGCTGCTGGTCGGGCTGGGTTATGCCTGGCAGGGGGCCGCAGCGGCAGTGATTCTGGGCATGTTGCTGGTACTGATATTTTCCGGTGCGTGGCGCTATCTGCGTTTTTCCCGGCAGCAGATTGACTTGCGGGTGTTAAAAAAGTTGTTGGTGTATGGTTTGCCGCTGAGTTTGTCGCTGGCTCTGCTGGAGGTGGTGAATACGGCGGATCGGGTCATGATTGGCTGGTTGCTGGGTTATGCCAGTGCTGGTGAATATGCGGTGGCGCATAATCTGCCGTTCCAGATTTTGATGATGATTACCAGTTCGCTGAATCTGGCCGCTTATCCGTTTGTGGTGCAGGCGCTGGAGCAGGAAGGCCAACAGGCGGCGACACAGCAGTTGCGGCAGTATTTTGTCTGGCTGATGATGGCGGCAGTTCCGGCTCTGGTTGGTCTGCTGGTGGTGGCGGAGCTGTTGATTCCGCTGCTGATCGGGGCTGATTTTGTGGCGATGGCACTGAGCCTGCTGCCTTATGTGGGCATTGCGATTTTTGCCAATTGCAGCTATCTGTTTTATGTGTCGCTGAGTTTCCAGTTGGCTGAGCAGACGGGGGGAGCACTGCAAGTAGCCGCTGTGGCAGCGTTATTGAATATCGGCCTGAACCTGCTGCTGATTCCGGTGTGGGGAGTATGGGGAGCAGTGGTTGCCTCAATGGCTGCCTATCTGTTTTGTCTGGGGGCGGGTTTTTATCTGGGGCGGCGTTATTTCAGGCTGGAAGTACCGGTTCCGGAGCTGGTAAAAATCCTGGGGGCGGCGGTCATTATGTATCTGTTATTGCAGCAGTTACCGGCGCTGTTTTTGCTGCCGGTGTACCAGTTGCTGCTGAAAATAATGACTGGCGTGGTGATTTATGCCGGACTGGTCTGGCTGCTGGATGTTGGCCATTTGCGCCGGGAATTAAAGACATGGCGGCAACGGCGAGGCTCTCGTGCCTGATTCTGTATCGCGCAATGTGGTTTATATCATTACTTCGCTGGCAATGGGCGGGGCGCAACAGGTGTTACTACAGCTGTTGGCAGGGAAGGCCGGCGGATATCAGCCGCTGTGTGTGGTGACGTTGCGCCGGGCGGCGGGGATTGAGGAGCCGGTTCGTCAATCGGGTGTTCCGGTG
>PDRT01000028.1 GCA_002746895.1 Thiothrix nivea | reverse complement strand
GGTGCAGCATATTCTGGATTTATGCACTGGTAGCGGCTGTATCGGTATTGCCTGTGCCTATGCCTTTCCGCAGGCCAGCGTTGATCTGAGTGATGTTTCTGTTGACGCGCTGGAGGTGGCACAGGCTAATGTGAAACGTCATGGTGTACAAAACCACGTACACGTTGTGCATTCCGATTTGTTTGCCGGACTGGGTGACAGGCAATATGATCTGATTGTCAGTAATCCGCCCTATGTGGATGCCGAGGATCTGGCGGCGATGAGTGCTGAATTTCATCATGAGCCGTTACTGGGACTGGCTGCCGGACATGATGGTCTGAGTATTACCCGCCGTATTTTGCGTGAGGCCGGAAAGCACCTGACCGAACACGGTATTCTGATTGTGGAAGTGGGTAACAGTCAGTATGCACTGGAGGCCGCCTATCCGGATATTGCCTTTAACTGGCTGGAATTTGAACGCGGTGGAGACGGTGTCTTTTTATTGACAGCAGCGCAACTGAAATCACTGGCTTAAACTGCTATAATAGGCCTTATATACCCTTGTCCTGACCTTGGCTCCAAAAAGGAAAGGGAGCCGGGCTTTATGTGTGCAAGGTACACATGGTGTGAGCGAAATAAAATGAGCAAGATGAATTATCTGAAAAAAACCGCTTTGGTATTGACCCTTTCTCTGGCCTCTGCACTGGCCACAATGCCGGTGGTTGCGAACGAGTCTGCAACTGCAACCAATACTGCCGCGATTAGCCGGACGCTGGCCGAACAGGTGTTTATCGGCTCCTGGATTGTCACCATTGATGATGGCTATAAGTCCCCTTATCTGTTCAGTTTTTTGCCCGGCGGTGTCATTACCCAATCGGAAAACCCGTTGCTGGACTCGCTGCGCAGCAACCTGGCTTTCAGCACGGCTCACGGTGCCTGGGCGCAGAATGCGGATGGCAGTTTTACCATTCGGTATTTCAAGCAGGCCTATGATGCAGGCGGACTTTATGCCGGGCTGGAAGAAACCAACGGTATCCTGCGCCTTGATGATGACAATAACCTGACCGGCAAGCTGACCGTCGGCAAGATCAGGCAGAAAGGCAATGAGGCCAATGAAATCAGTCAGTCAAATATTCTGTTTTCCGGAACCAAGATTCGTGTTCCCTGATTTAATGTTTTGACAAGGTAATGGCTCAAACCTTGCCAGCCTGTTTTTTGGCTTTCCGGCGCTGGCGGAAAAACTCTTGCAGTTGCGAGGCACATTGCGTCTGTAAAAGCCCGCCTTCCACCTGTAGCTGATGGTAATGCCGCGTATCGTTCAGTAAGTCAAACACACTGCCCGCTGCACCGGTTTTCGGGTCAAATGCTCCGAACACCAGCTTCGCCACCCGTGCATGCAGCATTGCACCGGCACACATCACACACGGTTCCAGTGTCACGTATAAAATACTGCCCGGTAAACGGTAATTGCCCGCCTTGATACCGGCACTGCGCAACGCCATAATCTCTGCATGTGCCGTGGGGTCGTGCTGTGCAATCGGACGGTTCCACCCCGCTCCCAGCAACTCCCCGTCACGCACCAGTACCGCTCCCACCGGCACCTCGCCTTCTTCTGCTGCGCGACCGGCCAGTAATAAGGCCTGTTCCATCCAGTGTTCATGGTGCATAAACAACAACAATCTTTCCCGAACTCAACTACAATCAGGGAACTATTACCCCATTTGTCAGAATATACGTCAAGGAGAACTCAATGCCTATTGAGCAGGATGACACGCTTAACGCACGACTGGAAGCTTTTGCCAGTGATACCGCCCGTTTCATGAATGAACAACCCCCGAAAATGGATGCGGACGGCAACCCGGTGGCAGGGTTCACCGCCTTCTCCCATGAAGATATTGCCACTAACCACTTTGTTGAAGCCCGCGATACTACCCGTAACACAACCCTTGCCAGTACACCACATGTAATGGCCCGTGCCGCTTCAACCCGCAATGATAATCCGGCGAATCTGGTCGATACCTTACGCTATACCCGCCTCAATGAGATGGAGAATGCCGGGTTGAAGTCCGCCAGGCTGAGTGAGACACCGTGGTCCGATGATTACTGGGCCATTTACAAAGGTATCCTGGGTGCACGTTACGCTGACCCGAAGTTTCCGGAGTCACCGGACTGGAAGAAAAATGCTGACTATATTCTTGCTAATCCGGCCACTGATATTCTTGCCAGTCGCAGTGCACATTACATCAATCGCCTCTCGCCTGCCGAAAAGTACGATGCCTTGGTGGGAGACGCTGCGGGCAGTCTGACGCAACGCATGTGGTCGGAAGGCAAACGCTATTACGATGCCAATGGCAGTGTGGAAACCTGGATGGGGATCTGTCACGGCTGGGCACCGGCGGCTTATATGCTGGATCGTCCGGTACGCCCGGTAACGCTGCACACCCCGGATAATATTCCGATTAAATTCTATCCCGCCGATATCAAGGCGCTGGCATCATTGATCTGGGCCAATGCGGCATCCCGTACCCGCTTTATCGGTGGCCGCTGTAATGACAAGGATCCGGCCACCGACCCGGAAACCGGACGAGTGATTTCGGAGCGTTGCTTTGACACGAACCCCGGTACTTGGCATGTCGCTGTGGTCAATCAGGTTGGTGTTTCCAGACGCAGTTTTGTCATGGATGTGACCTTTGACTATGAGGTCTGGAACCAGCCGATCTATTCTTATGAATACCGCTATTTCAACCCGCAAACCCGTCGTGCCACCGGCTCGCTGGCCGATGCAACCGTTGCAATTGGTGATTATACCAACGATAAATTCAAGCGTTTCCGCAGCAACCGCACCCAGTCTGTCGTCGGTGTGTCAATGACGATTAAATACATGGTTGAAACTTATCCGCAGCAACGCGATCATGACACCCCGGACATGGATGCTGCGCAATCTGTGACCTATGAATATGATCTGGAGCTGGATGCTGAAGGTGACATTATCGGTGGGGAGTGGTATCGCAATAAACACCCGGATTTCCTGTGGACACCACCGAAAGGCGCCCGTGCTGAAAGCCGCCTTGATAACCGGATCAGTGGCAGCTGGTCAAATGTCCGTCGTGCCGTTCCGGTGACCTGGCGCAGTGTTGCAGCCCAGGCGGCCCGTGATCAGGGCGCACCACTGGCGGCCATTGTTGAAAAAATCATTGAGTTTGCCAATGCACCGGACAATGCCGCTGAACCTGAACCGGATGATAACGATGATTCAGAGCCCGGCACGGATAACAATCCGGATAACACCGGTACTAATCACAATAGTGGTGATAATCATAATACCGACGATAACCACGGCAATAGCGGCGCTCATGACAGTGGCTCCGGTGATTCTGGTCGCTCCAATGACCATGACTCCAGAGACCCTCATTCAGGTGGCAATAATACCCACACTCCCCGGCCTACCAGTTTCATGGAATGGTTGCGTGCAATGTTGCGACGCTGGTTCGGTTAGGTTTCTGTCGTGTTTTTTAATGGCTGAAGCGGGGTTGAACATAGTCCCTGTTGCCGATAAATTGAAACTGTTTAGTACCCAAGGAGAAAGAGAATGCAAGGCAACCCTGTCGGTTGGTTCGAGATCTATGTACAGGACATAGCGCGGGCCAAGGCTTTTTACGAAAATGTTTTTCAG
>PDRT01000108.1 GCA_002746895.1 Thiothrix nivea | reverse complement strand
CATTGTGAGCGAAATACCTGCCGAGACTAGCAGTACAGCGGCTATTTTAAAAGCCAAACCGGGTGCAACCATTCAGAACACCTTTCAGGCTGCCCGTCAGGATTTTCAGGAGCAAAAACATCTATCCCGTTAGACTGTCAGGCACCCATAAAAAAATGTAAAAATACCCTTGAAAACCATCAGACCAGAACCAAGTCTTAAACAGCATCATCTACTTTTTGGCAGTAGAGAGTTTGTCATAAAAAGTAACGGGTTCCTGCTGGTTCGGGAGAGTACCCTGTTCAGTAAACATGAAACGCTCATTCCGCTAAACATATTGCAAGCCAACCCGACTTACTCATCATCATTTTCTCTGAAATGGTTATTTAACAGCTTATTGACAACCATTTTAAGCCTGTTATTTTTCTACTGGGGAAAGCAGCTCGCACTAAGCCTGCTTTACTTTCCGGGTACAGTCCTCGGTGCAACCGCACTGTTATTTATTTACCGCTTCTTTTTATACACAACTGACCTGACAATTTTCAGGCACGCCACCAGCAACGAAAACTATTTATTCTTATGGAGTGACAAGCCCGGTCGTCAACAGTTTGATTCGCTCATAACGGCGTAATGTTTTCATGGCTCCCAGGTGATTGTTTACTGTGGCCAATTGTGCCGCCAATGCAGCAGCATCCTTAATACCCAGATTCACACCCTGCCCCGCCAGCGGATGAATCGTATGGGCAGCATCCCCGACCAGCGCAATATTCTCCTGCACATAAGTTTCAGCATGTTGCCCGACCAACGGGAATGCCCCCCGCTCTCCGACCCATTCAATCTCACCCAAACGGCATTCCAGCGCCTCAGCCAGTGCTGTTTTAAATTTCAGCTCATCCTGTTTCACCCGCACATCGGCCCGGTCAGCCGGTAAGGTCCAGACAATGGAACAATAGTGCGAATCACCAAGTGGCAAAAATGCCAGTGGCCCGGATGGCAGGAAACGCTGCCAGGCGGTTTGCTGATGCGGCTGGGCAGTCCGTACCACACACACCAGACCTTTCTGCGCATAATCCTCACGCTGCCAGCCGATACCGGCCAGTTCACGCACACGGGAACGGGCACCGTCAGCTCCCACCAGCAACTCAGCGACTAACTGCTGACCATTCGCCAGTGTCACTGTCACCTGACCGGAATCCGCCACCCGCTCGAAAGTATTGACACTCGCTGGACACAGAATATCAATGTGATC
>PDRT01000078.1 GCA_002746895.1 Thiothrix nivea | reverse complement strand
ATAATTACTTTGCCCACCCCTATCATTCATGGGAACGTGGGCTCAACGAAAATCATAATGGCTTGATACGCCAGTATCTGCCAAAAGGCAGGGCGCTGAACGACATCAGTCAAGCACAGGTAAAAGCAATTCAGGACAAACTGAACAATCGACCCAGAAAAATACTGGGCTATAAAACACCTAATGAAGTTTACGAAGCTATGAAAGTACCTGCATAATTAACACGGTGTTGCGCTAACGATTAAAATCCGCGCCTATTATCAGTGGATGGGACAGGTTATTTCTCCTCCCACGAAGTCCATGGTGAGCAGTGTTGTGTAAAGCATCATCGGAATGGCACGAACACCTATTATCATCAGCTCTTAGGAGCTGCTCTGGTTCACCCGGATCATTCCCATGTTCTGCCTTTCGCTCCAGAGCCGATTTTGAAACAGGATAGTAAAAAGAAGAATGATTGTGAACGAGAGGCCAGCAAGCGATGGCTCACCGACTTGCGTCGGGAACACCCCCCACTTAAAACTGATCGTAGTGGAAGATAGTCTGGCCTCAAATGGCCCGCACATCAAATTACTGAAGTCGCTGGATATGCGCTTTATTCTGGGAGCCAAACCTAAAGACCATACCTTGCTGTTCGATTGGGTGGATGCCTCCAAAACGGTGCAGCACCATGAATTGTCTGATGACAAGGGGCATCAGCATCAATTCCGGTTTATCAACGGGGTGCCCCTGAATGACAGCCATTTCGATTGTGAAGTGAATTTTCTGGAATACTGGGAAACCACACCCAAAGGCAAGGTCATTCGTTTTACCTGGGTAACAGATATTGAATTGACTAAAAACACGGTCTACACCGTGATGCGAGGTGCGCGCGCCCGATGGCGAATTGAGAACGAAACCTTTAACATCCTCAAAAACCAGGGCTATCATTTTGAGCACAACTTCGGGCATGGACACAAACACCTGTCCACCCTCATGGCTTACCTGATGTTGCTGGCATTCCTGATCGATCAGATTCAGGGGTTGTGCTGCCAACTATTTCAGGCGGCTGTACTGAAAGCAGGCAGACGGCGATACTATTGGGAGAAGTTACGCGGTAAGTTTTATGAGTTTCTGATTCCCGACTGGCAAACTCTGTATTTGTCGTTTCTCCATCCGTCCAAAATGCTTTTGCAGCCAGATACTTCTTGAGCGAAGGCACGGCTGTACTGAAAGTGGTGGTCTGAGTTTAGCTTGAGGGTTGTGTGTCATTTTAAGTTCGGGATGGGTTTGAAACTCATCTCATTGTACATTGCCAGGCATGTGAATGGCGCATGCTTGAGTGACTGGTTGGCTTTTCTCCAGCGGGAGCTGCTGATGTTTTTACTGCATCCTTTAACCCAATAAACAGCTAGGCTATACTTTACCCATAATGTTCTTGAGAAAAAGAGTACTTGGAAACCAATATACCTTCACGTCCGGCATCTGATCAGCCATCTATCCAATTTTTACTGGAACCGGTTGACACGGAGCGGTTGATGAATTTCTGTGGTCAATTCGATCAGCATTTGCGCCTGCTGGAACAGCGTCTCGGGGTGGATATCAGTAACCGTGCGGATCAGTTCACCGTGCGTGGTGATGCCGCTACTGTACAAACTGCTGTCAATCTGATGCGTGATTTATACCGTGAGACAGCGGAAACGGTGCTGAGTCCGGAATACATTCACCTTTTCCTGCAACAGGCGAATCTCGAAGCACTGGATAAACAGCAGCGCAACGATATTCGTATCCGTACCCGCAAGGGTTATATCCGTCCGAAAGGCGCGACCCAGGCGGCGTATATCGACAATATCCGCCGCCATGATGTGAATTTTGGTGTTGGTCCGGCGGGTACCGGTAAAACCTGGTTAGCGGTGGCCTGTGCGGTTGAGGCACTGGAGCGGGATGAGGTGCGGCGGCTGGTTCTGGTGCGTCCGGCGGTAGAGGCCGGTGAGCGGCTGGGCTTTCTGCCCGGCGACCTGTCGCAAAAAATCGACCCGTATCTGCGCCCGATGTATGATGCACTGTTTGAAATGATGGGCATCGAAAAGGTGAACCGGCTGATTGAGCGCAATGTGATTGAGGTGGCACCACTGGCCTACATGCGCGGGCGGACACTGAATGATTCGTTTATCCTGCTGGATGAAGCGCAAAATACTACCGGTGAACAGATGAAAATGTTTCTGACCCGGCTGGGGTTCGGCTCAACGGCGGTGATTACTGGCGACATTACCCAGATTGACCTGCCGAAACACCAGACCTCCGGTCTGAAGCAGGTGCTGAGTATCCTGAAAGCAGTGGAGGGTGTCAGTTTTAGTTGGTTTCATGGCCGGGATGTGGTACGGCATGCGCTGGTACAGAAAATTGTTGAAGCCTATGACAGGCAGGCAGCGGGGCAAGACGAATAGTCATGACCAGGCTTGCGGTGCTGATAATACGTTTATGACCCTGTTACTTGAGCTGCAGAATCCCGAGCATTATCCGACCGTACCAAAATATGGTGAATTTAAACGCTGGGCAAATGCTGGCTGGTTGGATGAGCATGATGCCGGTGTGGTGATCCGTATTATCGGTGAAGCGGAAAGTCAGGCAATGAACCGGCGTTTTCGTGGCAAGGATGCGCCAACCAATGTGTTGTCATTTCATTATGATAATCAGCCGATGTATCCGGATGATGAGAACAGTGATGAACTGGACTATCTCGGTGATCTATTGATGTGCCTGCCGGTGGTGGAACGTGAAGCACAGCAGCAGCAGAAGCAGCCTGAACAGCATTGGGCGCACATGGTGGTACATGGTCTGTTGCATTTACAGGGCTTTGACCATATGACCGAAACTGAAGCCGATAGGATGGAGGCTCGGGAAATTGACATTTTGCGGCAACTGGGTTTTCCGAATCCTTATGAAGATGACTGAAAGGAACCATGAAACATAATAAAAATCTGGTCGGCGCGAGTTCGCGGCCAAAATGGAAACAGTGGCTGATTGACCAGTTTGAGCTGTCATCACAAAATCGCACCGAGCTGCTGGATGAATTACAACGTGCCAATGCTAAGAATATTCTGCACGGTGAAGCGGTCGACATGATGCAGGGCGTGATGGAGTTCGGGGTGTTACAGGTACGTGATATTATGTTGCCCCGCTCACAGATCGATTTTATTTATCATGATGATGATTTTCAGACGATCCTTGCGCGGATCAATGAAACGGAACATTCCCGTTATCCAGTGTTTGATGAAGACCGGGATGATCTGATTGGTGTGTTATTATCCAAGGATCTGTTGCGCTATATCGGACGGCAGGATGAGTTTGATATTGATGATGTGGTGCGACCGGCGTTACGGGTGCCGGAAAGCCAGCGCCTGAATCGCCTGCTGAGTGAATTCCGCAATAATCGCAGTCATATGGCGCTGGTGATTGATGAATACGCCGGAGTAGCCGGGCTGGTGACCTTTGAGGATGTGCTGGAACAGATCGTCGGCGACATTGATGATGAACATGATGCCGGAGAGGAAGAGGACAGTAATATCCGTCTGCACAGCGATGGGCGTTATGTGGTACAGGCGATTACCCCGCTGGACGAGTTTAATGAGGTTTTGGGTACCCAGTTTACCAGCAATGAATTTGACACGGTGGCCGGGCTGGTGATTCGCCAGATGGGGCGGATTCCCCGTCAGGGCGAAGAGCTGTATTTTGAT
>PDRT01000013.1 GCA_002746895.1 Thiothrix nivea | reverse complement strand
CCGTAGGAAACCGCAGAGAACCAGTCCAGATTCGGGAACATTTTTTTCAGCTCCCACATAGTACTTTCCAGACGGGCAGCAATATCGAACATCTTCAGATCACCATTTTCTTCCGCCAGGCTTTTAGCCACGCGCTTGATCACTTCATTGCGCGGATCAGCCAGCGTATAGACCGGATGACCGAAACCAATCACGATTTCCTTGTTTGCCACCCGCTCACGAATATCCGCTTCGGCTTCATCAGCACTGTGATAGCGGGTCTGGATACGATGGGCTTCCTCATTGGCCCCGCCATGTTTCGAACCACGCAATGCCCCGATTGCAGCGGTGATGGCAGAATACATATCAGAATTGGTACCGGCCACCACACGGGCCGTGAACGTGGAAGCATTAAATTCGTGTTCAGCGTACAGGATCAGCGAGGTATGCATTGCCCGCACCCAGGATTCACCCGGCTTTTCACCGTGCAACAGGTGCAGGAAATGACCACCAATGCTGTCATCATCCGTCTCCACATTGATACGCTTACCGTTAAAGGCATAGTGATACCAGTACAACAGCATGGAGCCAAAACTGGCCATCAGGCGGTCAATAATATTGCGTGCTTCGGCAGCCGGATGATCCTCTTTCTCCGGCACACAGGCTCCCATGACAGAACAGCCGGTACGCATGACATCCATTGGATGGGTGGACGGCGGCAGGGCTTCCAGTGCCTGCTTCACCGGCATCGGCAGGCCACGCAGGGCTTTCAGTTTGGCTTTATAGGCTTTCAGTTCGGCCACCGTGGGCAGTTTGCCATGTACAATCAGATAGGCAATTTCTTCAAATTCCGCCTGCTCGGCAAAATCGAGAATGTCATAGCCGCGATAATGCAGATCATTGCCACTGCGTCCTACGGTACAAACTGCGGTGTTACCAGCCGCTGTGCCCGAAAGGGCCACTGATTTTTTTGCCTTGGGTAAAGCCTGTTCTGTCATGATTCACCTTCCTCCTGTTTAATTTATTCCGCGCCTTTCTCGGCAAATAATTGATCCAGCTTCTGTTCAAAATCGTGATAACCGATGGTGTCATACAGCTCCATACGGGTTTGCATGGTGTCGATGACATTTTTCTGTGTGCCCTCATCCAGCAGGTGCTGGTAAACATTTTCGGCGGCCTTGCACATTGCGCGGAAGGCACTCAGCGGATACAGCACCAGCTTGACACCGACTCCGGCCAGTTCCTCGGTAGTATACAATGGCGTGGCCCCGAACTCGGTAATATTGGCCAGTACCGGTACATTCACTGCCCTAGTGAACTCGGCATACTGCTCCAGCTGGTTCATGGCTTCCGGGAAAATCATATCCGCACCGGCCTCGACACAGGCCATTGCACGGTCAATGGCGGACTGCATGCCTTCCACCGCCAGGGCATCGGTTCGCGCCATAATCACGAAACTGTCATCCGTGCGTGCATCCACAGCTGACTTGATCCGGTCGACCATTTCATCTTGCGAGACAATGGCCTTGTTTGGGCGGTGACCACAGCGTTTTTGCATTACCTGATCTTCGATATGAAAACCGGCGGCACCGGCCTGGGCGATTTCGCGGGTGGCACGGGCAATATTGAATGTGCCGCCCCAGCCAGTATCAATATCCACCAGCAACGGGGCTGAAGTCACCGCCGTCACCCGCTTCACATCTTCTACCACATCATGCAGGGTGGTGATACCAAGATCAGGGATACCCAGTGAGGAGGCGGCCACACCGCCACCGGAAATATACAGGGCCTTATGGCCGACTTTTTCCGCGATAATGCCACAGTTTGCTGTCACTGCACCGACAACCTGTAGCGGGTTATTGGCTTCTACTGCCTGACGCAGCTTTTGTCCGGGGGTCATTGTCATTTAATTACCATCCATCATTTGACTAATACTTTTCCATGCACCACTGATATGGCGACGCATGAGCAATTCCGCCAGATCACCGTCACGCTCAGCCAGCGCATCGGTAATCTGCCGGTGTTGTTTAAGGGCCAGACGGGTGCGATTGCGCAGATGACTGGTCTGATAACGACACATTCTCAGCAACTGGTACAACTCACCAATCAGCAGATCGGTCAGCATCTGGTTCCGGCTGCCAAGCGCAATGTGGTAATGGAAATCAAAATCCCCCTGGCGCTGAAAATAGCTTTCACCATCTGTTTCCTCTATTTGTTCCTCGTGTGCATCCAGCAACCGGTACAGGGTGCTGACCTCTCCGGCGGACATCTGTTCTGCCGCCATGCGACAGGCCATCCCCTCCAGTGCTTCCCGCACCCGGTATAAATTTGCCATCGCGCTGTTATCCAGTCTGATAACTCTGGCACCGGCATGTGGCACCCGCTTCACCAGTCGCATCCCCTCCAGCTGCCGAATGGCTTCACGCAACGGGCCACGACTGATACCGTAACGTGTGGCCAGATCCGCCTCACTCAGTTTTTGCCCTTGTTCCAGCTCACCCGTAACAATGGCTTCCGTGAGTCTTGTTGATGCCTTATCGGCCAGTGTTTTTTCTTCTGCTAACGGCGGTGGCACATGATTGCTCCACATTGTTGACAATCAGCCCGATATGCTAGCATTTTTTTTGACAGGTGGAAATTTTAACAAGATTTTGTCGACAAAAATACTGATTTAGGTCAATTTTACAAAGGCACCCTGTTGGTGGCATGAGTGGCAGATAGACGATGAATTTTTCAATGCTGGACAGAGAAATTTTGGTCAAACGCAAGGTGGAAGGTATGATGCCGGACAGGCCGAAAGGCAAAACCAGGAAAAATCTGATGACTTGATTTCGATTAGTATTTTAGAAATTATCACTCAAGAATTTTAATAATTTTTCTCTTTCTTCGAGATTATTATCTTCATTCATATTTTTGTTCATCTCAACAGTATAGGCCATATTTTTTGTACTATTTATCCAGTATATTTCTGTAAAAAATTTATCATTTTCTTCACTTTTCATAACAACCAATGAAGCAGGAAAATTTCCGATTTTTATATTTAAAAAATCCTTGTCCAAAAAAACGATTGCATTTGATGAGGCCAGATTTTCTTCACTAATAATTATTTTTCCATGAGGGCTTTCATATAGCCTGACCAGAGACGAGGCCAGACCTTTTTCATCAACCACTCCGGATAAAGACACGCCTATTAGCTTATACTCCCTGTCCTCTGCTTTTCCGGGAGAAAATGACAGTTTATCTTCAATCTCCCCCAAGGTACTGAGCTCGTCTTTATATTCTTTATAATGTTCTTCAATATCTGGTATTTTTTCTTTATCAACAATTATAAACCCATTTTTTTCTAATGAATCTTTATCTTTCTTCAATCCCCATTCGGCCTGGTCAACTCCAGATTGAGCCAGTAAATTCGCCTCAAGGTTATTAGCGCCATTGACTCCATCACCTACAATTACGGTGCCGGGTTGAATGTCTGTTTCTGAACAAAGATTATTAGAGCAAAATATTCCGGCCTGACCGGAAAGGGGAAGCAGATGAAAGTAAAAAACAATCTGTACTGCCGTATTTTTAAGAGATATCTTCATTGATTTATCCCCTGTAATAAAAACTACAATTAAAGCAGGGAAGCAACCAGCCGCAAGTCGTCCTCGGTATCCACTCCTGGCCCGGGTATTTCCTGCGCAATATCGACATGAATCCGGAAACCATAATAAAGCGCCCGTAACTGTTCCAGCTTTTCAATATGCTCCGGCTGACAGGGTTCCAGTTCCGCAAAGGCCTTTAGAAAGGCCGCCCGGTACGCATACATACCAATATGCCGCA
>PDRT01000037.1 GCA_002746895.1 Thiothrix nivea | reverse complement strand
CTGAATATTGATTCCGGCGGTCTGTAAACTCTCCAGCCCGACAATCAGGGCATCCAGCCGGTCCCGTTCAACCGTCGCCTGCAACAAACCGGCAAACTTTCCCGCCAGATGTACCATCCGGCTTTCTGTCCAGTTGGCATTGTGTTCTGCCAACACCTCGGAAATCCGTTGCACCAGCCCCGGCTGGTCATCACTCAATACCGTTAACACCAAAGAAACCTGCATCACCCGACTCCTCTCAACCCCGATAATAACGCTGCTCAATAAACGGCATTTTACTCACTACCATCGGCACCTGCTTACCGCGCACTGCGGCAAACACTGCCGTATCCAGTGCAGCATAATCCGTCGCTACATAAGCCATTGCCACCGGCCCGCCGACAGTCGGGCCATACGTTCCGCTGGTTACCACACCAATCCTTCAACTGGCGTTGTCGTGGTATCAATATCATGACCGTACAGACATAAACCGGACTCCAGCCGCAGCGAATCCCGTGCGCCCAGACCAATAAATCCCACCTCATCCTCGGCCAGCAGCAACCGTGCCAGTCGCTCCGCCCCAGCGGCCGCCACCGAAATCTCATAGCCATCCTCACCGGTATACCCGGAGCGACTCACCAGACATTCCATGCCGTCAATCGTCAGCTGCCGTGCATCCATAAACACCATTTCAGCAACCTCGGCACAAAACCGGCTCAATACCGCAGCTGCCCTTGGCCCCTGTAAGGCCAGCAAGGCCCGGTCCTCCAGCACTTCCAGCATCACATCATCACCCAGACCCGCTCGCAAATGGGCAATATCCTGCTCCTTACACGCTGCATTCACTACCACATACAGATGATCGCCGTAGTTGGTCACCATCAGGTCATCAAGAATCCCGCCCGCATCATTAGTGAACAGGGCATAACGCTGTTTCCCCACCGGCAGGTCGATAATATCCACCGGCACCCACTTTTCCAGTGCCGCCGCAGCCCTGTCACCGCGCAGAATCAGCTGGCCCATGTGTGAAACATCAAACAGACCAGCCTGTTCACGGGTATGCAAATGCTCTTTTTTCACACCCAGTTCATACTGCACCGGCATGGTGTAACCGGCAAAAGGTACCATTCTGGCCTTGTGTTCCAGATGTAAATGATACAGCGGGGTGGTATTTAACTCGGGCATGATGACTCCGGGAGGATCAGTTTCCAATAACGAACAAATTAGCTAAAATGCCGCCGAAACACAATACGGATCATCAAGAAAGGGACACAGGTTTATGGTTACGACAGAAACGACTTACCGGCTGAGTGATCTGGAGCAACGCGACAATTTCACCCGCCGCAACGTCGGCCCGGATGCAGCGCAGATCCGGGCAATGCTCAAAGAGCTGGGTTTTGCATCACTGGATGCACTGATCACCGCCACGGTGCCTGATTCCATTCGCCTTGATCGTGCGCTGGAATCACTGGCGACCGCCGATGGCCTGACCGAAACTGCGGCACTGGCGGAACTGAAACAGCTGGCACAACAGAATCAGGTCAATAAATCCTACATTGGTATGGGCTATCACGGCACCCTGACCCCGAATGTGATCCTGCGCAATGTCCTGGAAAATCCGGGCTGGTATACCGCCTATACTCCGTATCAGCCGGAAATTTCCCAGGGGCGTCTGGAGGCGCTGCTCAATTTCCAGCAGATGATTATGGATCTGACCGGCATGGATCTGGCTAACGCTTCCCTGCTGGATGAAGCGACCGCAGCGGCTGAGGCAATGGCCCTGTGCAAGCGCAGTAACCGCAAGAAATCCAATGCGTATTTTGTCGCCGATGATGTGCATCCCCAGGTGCTGGATGTGGTAAAAACCCGCGCTGAGTATTTTGGCTATGAGATTATTGTCGGTAATCCGGCCACGGATCTGGAAAATATCGATGTGTTTGGTGTACAGCTGCAATACCCGAATACCTACGGCGATGTCTATGACCTGAGCGAGATTATTGCAGTCTCGAAGGCGCAACAGGCGATGGTCACCGTGGCAGCCGATCTGCTGGCGCTGGTGCTGCTGAAGTCGCCCGGTGAAATGGGTGCGGATGTGGTGTTCGGTTCCTCACAGCGTTTCGGTGTCCCCATGGGTTTTGGTGGCCCGCATGCCGCCTTTTTTGCCGCCAGCGAAAAGCTGAAACGCTCCGTACCGGGGCGCATTATTGGTGTTTCGGTGGATAAACGCGGCAAACAGGCATTGCGGATGGCAATGCAGACCCGTGAACAGCATATCCGCCGTGAAAAGGCTACCTCCAATATCTGTACTGCACAGGCACTGCTGGCCAATATGGCTTCGTTTTATGCGGTTTATCATGGCCCGGAGGGTCTAAAAACCATCGCCGAACGTGTTCACCGGCTGACCGCCGTACTGGCACAAGGTCTGCAAAGTAAAGGTATCAGCCTAAATGAGCGCTATTTCGATACCCTGACCCTGAAGGTCGGTGTGGAACAACAGAGCACTTATCAACGGGCACTGGATTACGGCTGTAATCTGCGCCTGACCGGTGATGACCGTCTCGGTATTGCGCTGGATGAAACCACTACGGCAGCGGATGTCGCAGCATTGTTTGACATTATACTGGGTGACGGACATGGCCTGGAGATTGATGCGCTGGATGCACAGATTGCCGATGGCAGCGTGAGCGACGGCCTGAGCAATAACTTACGCCGCAGCGATGCCATTCTCACTCACCCGACTTTCAACCGCTATCACAGCGAAACCGAACTGCTGCGCTATATGAAGTCGCTGGAGAACAAGGATTACTCACTGGTACACGGTATGATTCCGCTGGGTTCCTGTACCATGAAGCTGAATGCGGCCTCAGAAATGCTGCCGGTAAGCTGGCCGGAATTTGCCAATATTCATCCCTTCGCTCCGACGGAGCAGACTCAGGGCTATCTGGCCATGATTCAGCAGCTGGAAGCCCTGCTGGCGGACATTACCGGCTACGATCAGGTATCGATGCAGCCCAATTCAGGGGCACAGGGGGAATACGCCGGGCTGCTGGCGATTCGCAGGTATCAGGCAGCCAATGGTCAGGGCCAGCGTGATGTTTGCCTGATTCCTTCATCCGCACATGGCACCAATCCGGCTTCAGCGGCAATGATGGGCATGAAAGTGGTCATTGTCGAATGCGACAAGAATGGCAATATTGATGTGGAGGATCTGCGCCGTAAGGCTGAAAAGTATCAGGAGGTATTATCCGCACTGATGATTACCTACCCATCTACACACGGTGTGTATGAAGAAGCAGTGGTGGAAATCTGCGAAATTATCCACCAGCACGGGGGGCAGGTGTATATGGATGGTGCCAACCTGAACGCACAGGTCGGTATCTGTCAACCCGGCCAGATGGGATCGGATGTTTCGCACCTGAATCTGCACAAGACTTTTGCCATTCCACATGGCGGCGGCGGGCCAGGTGTCGGGCCAATCGGGGTGAAGCGTCATCTGGCTCCTTACCTGCCCGGTCATGTGGTGAGCCCCCCCGGCAGTGTCTCCGCTGAAAATGGTGCGGTATCAGCAGCTCCGTACGGCAGCAGTTCCATTCTGCCGATTACCTGGATGTACATTAAAATGCTCGGTCAAAGCGGCCTGAAGCACTCAACACAGGTGGCGATACTGAATGCCAATTACATGGCCGATAAACTGGCTGCGCACTATCCGGTGCTGTACCGGGGGCGCAATCAGCGCGTCGCCCACGAATGCATTATTGATATCCGCCCGCTGAAAGAAACCTCCGGCATTACCGAGGAGGATATTGCCAAACGGCTGATGGATTATGGCTTTCATGCGCCGACCATGTCCTTCCCGGTGGCGGGAACACTGATGATTGAGCCGACCGAATCGGAATCCAGGGTGGAAATTGACCGATTTATTCATGCGATGATTCAGATCCGCAGGGAAATCAGCAAGGTCGAAACCGGTGAATGGCCGCCGGAGAATAACCCGCTGCGCAATGCACCACATACCCAGGCCGATCTGGCCGATGTGGAGTGGGATCGGCCTTACAGCCGTGAGGAGGCAGTATTTCCGGCGGAAAGCAGTCGGGATAATAAATTCTGGCCAGCGGTGAATCGCGTGGATAATGTATTCGGTGACCGGAATTTTGTCTGTTCCTGTCCGGGGACTGAAGCTTACCGGTGAGACACAGGGTGGTGGTAACAGTGGCTGTGCAAGGCACAGCCCCGTTTCCAACAGGTTATCACCCCGCCCGTTATAATCAATTATTTTGGTTTATTACCATTTATCCCTGCATGCTCCGCACTGATCCTGAGTAACATTTTCTTATAGTCCACTGCCGCGAAAAATAGAGCCATCTTCCAATCACACTGATGGAATCGATATGGCTTGGGATTACCTGTTTATTTTATTTTTACCCATTACTGTTGGCAGCATCGCTACCGTGATATTTGCATCGGTCGGGGAAAGCATCGGATTAATTGATTATCCGGATCAGCGCAAACAACACCGGCAACCCACCATCAGCAGTGGCGGCTTGTCTATTTTCGCGACTATTTTAGCCTGCGGCGTCTTATTACTTCCTAAAGAGCTGAATACCTGGATTTATTTTTTCTGTGGCAGTCTGTTGATGATACTGGGTTTAATTGATGATCGCGAAGACCTGCCCGCTATCCAGCGTCTGTTTGCACAGACCATTATTGCACTGGTCATGTGCATTAACGGTGAGCTTTATATTCAGCAACTCGGTTATTTATTCGGCCAGCAGGAGCTGATGCTCAGCCATTGGGGTTATCTGCTCACGGTAGTGGCCGTTATTGCTGCAATCAATGCATTTAATATGATTGACGGTATTGACGGTCTGCTGGGCAGTACGGCCTTAATTGTTTTTTCCGCGCTGGCAATCCTGTTCAGCTTGTCAGGTGATACAGATAATCTGCAATTTGCCTTATTAATTGCCCTGTCGCTGATCCCTTATTTATGGGCCAATTTACAGATCAGGCCGGTGTGGATTAAAAAAATATTTATGGGCGACACCGGCTCAATGCTGATTGGTTTTACGGTAGTCTGGCTGCTGATTCAGGGTTCCCAGGGCGAACTGCGCAGCTTCTCGGTAATGACGGCGCTGTGGCTGATCAGTTTCCCGCTGATGGACATGGCACGGGTCATGTTGATCCGCAAGCTTAACGGTCAATCCATGCTGGAAGCCGACCGTAGTCATCTGCATCATCTGCTGGAAGAAAACCTGCTCGGCAGCCCCGGCACCCTGTTTATTATTAACGGGTTTTCACTGTCCGCCGCCGGTCTCGGCATACTGCTGGAAGTGTTATCTGTGCCGGATTTACTCAGTCTAATGCTCTTTCTCGCCGCTTTTGGCCTGTATGTTTATACCACACAGAAAGTCTTGTTAATTCAGCCGCTGATAGTGAAGGGATAAAGATGCTTCACAATCGATACAGCTTCCATGCTGGCCGCCTGTTACAGAATGCCAGCGCCCTGCCCGGCCATGTGTACCGGAATAGCCACAACCGACAGTTGTTACAATCGTCTGTCACAACAGGGATCAAGGTGCCTGAAACCCCCGACACATTGACAAGAGCCAGCCAGCAAATCCATGCACAGGGTCAGGGGCAGAACAAATCACCCCCGACTCAACACAAAACACAACCCCGTATCCGGGTACGTAATACATCTCGAATGTCCGGCAAACGGGTCTGGAAGCCGGGGCATGGTGTTGTTGAAAAGGTCGATAGATTAACCGGCGAAATCGTCCACCTGGGTATTGACGACTGACCTGCGATAACAATCAGCAGGCGATCAACAGGCAATGGAGTCAACGGGTTGATCAGCCGGTTGAATACCCGTTACCGGCTGCTTTATACTCAACGCTATCCGCTAACAAAAGAATCCCATGCCCATAAAAAAAACTGCTGCACAGAGCCATCTGGCTGTTTTTTTAAGTGTTGTCAGCCTGATCAGTGCCTGCTCCACATCGGCAATCAGTAACCGTGAGAGTAAAACCGGCATTACCGGATCAGGATCAGCTACGCAATCCGTTAGCCCATCCAGCATTCCGCTACACTGCCAGGCCAAAGTATTGCGTCCGGCCAAATTTGCCCCACACCGGGAAAGTATCAGGGTATTCGAACCTGCCCCCGACTATAAAAACACTCCAGCCACCATTGCATGGGGTACAAAGCGCATTCAGGTTGAACCCGCACGCTTCAGGCAGGAAACAGTGCCGGCACAGTATCAGGAAGTCACCGAAACCATCACCGTACTGCGCGAACGCACTGAGCTAAAAGGTATTCCCGCCATTTATAAAACCCTGGAGCGTCCGGTAACACTGCACCCCTCCTATACACACTGGAAAAAGGGTTGTATCCCGCAACATGACCCAACAACCTGCTTCGTAAAAGTTCCCCGCCGCACCCGTATCCTGAAGCAACAAATTATTGAAACACCGGCAAAGATTATTCAGCAGCGCGTCCCGGCGGAAACCGTCAGCATCAGAAGAAAAATCCTGGTCAAACCCGGCCAGGGTTCCGGAGGCATCATCCCGGCACGTTACATCAATATCAGAGTCGGTAAAATCAGCCGCGTCTGGCAAATTGAAGCGACACGGGCCGATGTACGACATGAAGTACTACAGGTACAGAAAACCATGCGTCCGGAACAAATCCGGCAGGTTGCCGTTTTCTGTGTCAATCAGCAGGCAGACCCACAACAAATCAGCAGGATTCAGCAACGCCTGCGCCAGCACGGACTGGCCGTAAACATAACGGGGCATTTTGACCCGCAAAGCTGGCGGGCACTGACCCGCTTTCAGCAGGACAATGACCTGTTTATCGGAGCAATCACTGCAGAAACATTGCAGCGTCTGGGCTTGTAAAACGGGCAGCATGGAAGTAGCAGAAAAACCCTATTTTGGTTAGACTGCACGACCATGACTCACAGCAGGCGGGAGCAGCAATGACAGTGAAAAATGGCATTCTGATTGGTAAGGGCGGAGAACAGCAACTATTCCTTGATCCGCGTTATGCCAACCGGCACGGGCTGATTGCCGGTGCTACCGGCACCGGAAAAACTGTCTCTCTGCAGGTACTGGCTGAAGGCTTCTCTCGCATGGGTGTGCCGGTGTTCCTGGCGGATATTAAAGGTGATCTGACCGGCATCAGCGAACCGGGCAAACCTCATGCCAAAATTGATGAACGTATCGAAAAAATCGGCATCACGGATTATCAGGCCGAAGGCTATCCGACGGTGATGTGGGATCTGTCCGGTGAAAAAGGTCATCCGGTACGTGCCACCATTTCCGATATGGGGCCGCTGTTGCTGGCCCGCCTGCTGGAACTGAATGCAGTGCAGGAGGGCATTCTGAATATTGCCTTCAAGTTTGCTGATGATGAAGGCTTGCTGCTGCTGGATCTGAAAGACCTGCGTTCGATCTTGCAGCATATCGGTGAAAACCGGAAAACCTTCCAGCACACCTACGGCAATGTGAGTTCGGCTTCTATCGGAGCGATCCAGCGCCGTTTACTGGTACTGGAACAACAGGGTGGTGAACAGTTTTTCGGCGAACCAGCGCTGGATCTGTGGGATATGATGCGCACCGGTGCGCACGGTTACGGCAATATCAATATCCTGGCCGCTGACAAACTGATGATGACACCGGGTTTGTATGCCACCTTTCTGCTGTGGCTGATTTCGGAGCTGTTTGAAACCCTGCCGGAAGTCGGTGATCTGGACAAACCGCGCATGGTCTTCTTTTTTGATGAAGCCCATCTGTTATTTGACGATGCGCTGGATGTGCTGATTGACAAGGTGGAACAGGTGGTCAAGCTGATTCGTTCCAAAGGTGTCGGGATTTATTTTATTACCCAGAACCCGCTGGACATTCCGGATTCGGTGCTGGGACAACTGGGGAATCGTATTCAACACGCATTACGCGCCTACACACCCCGTGACCAGAAAGCGGTACGTGCCGCCGCACAGACCTTCCGTCCTAATCCGGCACTGGATACGGAAACCACGATCATGAACATGGGAGTCGGTGAAGCACTGGTTTCTGTGCTGGAAGAGCGAGGGATTCCCGGTATTGTACAACACACACTGATCCGGCCACCGCAGTCACGGATTGGCCCGGCGGCAGATGGCACCACTGACGAGCTGATCTGCAAGAGTCCTTTTGCCGGTAAGTATGAGCGGATGCTGGATCGGGAATCCGCCTACGAAGTGTTACAGGAAAAGGCCAAAAAGGCACTGGAAGCCTCCCTGCAATCGGAGCTGAATCAGTCACGTACCGCTGCCGCCCATAAGTCTACCTCCTCCGGCAACAGGGGCCGCTCATGCCAGAGTATTGGTGAGGCAATGGTGAAAAGTATTGCGCGTTCCGTTGGTTCACGGCTGGGAACACAGATTGTACGTGGCCTGATGGGCTCACTGTTCCGGGGTCGATAACAACAAGAGAGACAGAACCAGGCTGCCTTCCGAAGTTATTGGCAGATTATTCCTGAGGGAATAACGCTGCTTACTGCATAAGCGGTTAAAAAAGTGTAAACTCGCACGATTATGTAGGCATTTGTTGCGAAAATTTGCCAAAAGCAATATTTATCGGGCTTTACTGTGGAAGCTGAACGCTTTCAGGCTTGCGGGTGAGCCAATTTCATACCCGTACAACAACATCAATCTGAACCAGGAAAAACTCCCAAATGGATGTTCGCAAGATCAAAAAACTCATTGATTTACTCGGCGACAGTGACGTTGCGGAAATTGAAATCAAGGAAGGCGATGATTCAGTCAGAATCAGCCGCATATCATCCACCCTGCCCGCCCCGGCTGCCGCACCTGCGGTGACCACTGCCGTGGCTGCCGCGCTACCGCCAGCTCCGGCAGCAGAAGCCGCGGCTACTGATAGCTCGTTACCGGGTGGTCATGTAATTGAGGCACCAATGGTCGGTACTTTCTACCGTGCCTCATCGCCCACCGCCAAACCTTTCGTCGAGGTCGGTCAGAACATTAAGTCCGGCGATACACTGTGCATCATTGAAGCAATGAAAATGCTGAACCAGATTCCGGCAGATACCAGCGGCGTGGTGAAGGCAATTCTGGTGGAAAATGAACAGCCCGTCGAATTTGGCCAGCCACTGATGATTATTGAATAAGCGGTAGACCCCCCATGCTGAAAAAAGTACTCATCGCCAATCGTGGCGAAATTGCCTTACGCATTCTGCGGGCCTGCCGTGAAATGGGCATTAAGACGGTGGCGGTACACTCCACCGCTGACCGGGATCTGAAACACGTCAGACTGGCCGATGAATCGGTCTGTATCGGTCCGGCCCGTTCCACCGACAGTTACCTGAATATTCCGGCCCTGATCAGCGCGGCAGAAGTCACCAATGCCGATGCCATCCATCCCGGTTACGGCTTTCTGTCGGAGAACGCGGATTTTGCCGAACGGGTGGAGTCCAGCGGCTTTGTTTTTATCGGCCCGCGAGCCGAAACCATCCGCCTGATGGGTGACAAGATTTCAGCCAAGGAAGCCATGCAGAAAGCCGGTGTACCCTGTGTTCCCGGTTCCGGCGGGGCGGTGCCGGACGATGCCCGGGAATGTCTGGCACTGGCGGATGACATTGGTTATCCGGTGATTATCAAGGCTACCGGCGGTGGTGGCGGACGTGGGATGCGTGTGGTCAACAGTGCCGATGAATTGGTCAGTGCCATCAGTATGACCCGCTCCGAAGCCAGGGCCGCCTTCGGTAACGATGTCGTCTACATGGAAAAATACCTCGGCACACCACGCCACATCGAATTTCAGGTACTGGCCGATGAGCATGGTAACGCCATCCATCTGTGCGAACGCGATTGCTCCATGCAGCGCCGCCACCAGAAAGTGGTGGAAGAGGCACCGGCACCGGGTCTGAGTGCGGAAGAACGTTCGCGAATTGGTGAAGTTGCCGCCAGTGCCTGTCGTGAAATTAACTACCGGGGGGCAGGAACCTTTGAATTTCTGTATGAAAACGGTGAGTTTTATTTCATTGAAATGAATACCCGTTTACAGGTGGAACACCCAGTGACCGAGCTGATTACCGGTGTCGATCTGGTTAAACAGCAATTACGGGTCGCTGCCGGGGAAAAGCTGGCGATCAGACAGGAAGACATCCGGCCCCAAGGGCATGCGATTGAGTGCCGGATTAATGCCGAAGACCCGAATACCTTTGCCCCGTCTCCGGGTCAAATTACCCGTTATCATGTACCCGGCGGTTTGGGGGTGCGGGTGGATTCGCATATTTACGCCGATTACACTGTGCCACCTTATTACGATTCCATGATCGGCAAGCTGATTGTGCATGGTGAAGACCGTGAGACGGCCATTAACCGCATGCACGGGGCACTGACCGAAATGGTGATTGAAGGCATTAAAACCAATATCCCGTTGCAGCGCCGCATTATGACCGACAGCGTTTTCCGCAAGGGCGGCATGGATATTCATTATCTTGAGAAAAAACTGGGTATCCAATGAGCTGGCAACAGGTAATTTGTCAAACCACATCACAATATCAGGAAACCATCAGTAACCTGCTGGAAAATGCCGGTGCTGCGTCCGTCACGTTACAGGATGCTGCGGATCAGCCGGTACTGGAACCCCTGCCCGGCGAGACACCATTGTGGGATGAACTGATGATTACCGGTCTGTATCCGGCGGATGAGGATCTGACCGGCCTGTTGCTCATGCTGGAATTGCAGAAAAACAGCGGCATTCTCAGCAGTGTGAAGCTGGAACAACTGGAAGACCGCCCCTGGGTGCGGGAGTGGATGAGCAATTTCCATCCCATGCAATTCGGTGAACGGTTGTGGATCTATCCCAGCTGGTCGGAACCACCGGATGATGCCACCATCAAGATACTGCTTGATCCGGGGCTGGCTTTCGGTACCGGTACCCACCCCACAACAGCTTTGTGCCTGACCTGGCTGGAGGGTGAAAACCTGCAGGGCAAAACGGTACTGGATTACGGTTGCGGCTCCGGCATTCTGGCCATTGCGGCTGCCAAACTGGGTGCGGCATCGGTGGTGGCTACCGACATTGATCCGCAGGCGATACAGGCCACACAGGAAAATGCACGACGTAATGCGATTCCGGAGCCCCTGATTCAGACCTGTCTGCCCGAAGAGCTGCAACCTGCGACTTACGATGTAGTGATGGCTAATATTCTGGCCGGGCCACTGGTTAAACTGGCTCCCCGTATCCTCAGTCACCTGGGTCCGGGCGGACGACTCGCCTTGTCCGGCATTCTGTACGAACAGTGTGAGAGGGTCAGCGAAGCATACACCCCGGCATTATCTGACCCTGTGGTTGACCGCAAGGACGACTGGGTCATTATCAGCGGAACCAGCCATTTATCTGTAAATAGTGCCTGATTAAAGCGGATTCAGTACGATAAACGGCTGTATTTTAGACATTACCTGCATGTTCAGTCACCGGTAATGGGACTACAATAATGATAAGAGCGTGACACCATAGTTTTCAGCCACCCTCCCCGTCCCCGGCAAGGCGGCCGATGGCGGTGATAACAGTGCTGAAAATGGTTGTACGCCGACTACTTCACAGGGCCAAAAGTGCTAAATGTATACTCAGTGTAGCCATTGCAAAGCCGTATTCAGAGTCACCATGAAAGAACTGACCGCAGCGCAGGGCTTATTGCGTTGTGGCGAGTGCGATACGATCTTTGACGCGATGAAGGCACTGAGTACCACCCTGCCGGAAGAACGGGATCTGGCAGATGCCGATTTGCAGTTATCACAGGAAGAAGCACAAAACCGGCCACCGGATACCCGTATTCGGGTCTTACCGGATAATCCGACAAAACCAGCGAAAATCCGCAACCGACCCAGCAAGGTGACCGAAGCGGCTCAACGTTCACGCAAATTCCTGATTCTGAGCCTGATCGCGCTGGCACTCTTGTTGTTATTGCAGCTGCTTTACTCCTCCCGCCACTGGCTGGCGGAGCAACCACTAACTTCAGGGCTATCACACAAGATTTGCAAGGTCATTGGCTGTGAAATCAAGGCCCCTCGTGATGTGACCAAAATTAAAATGTTAAGTCATAGCGTATATTCACATCCCAACCTCCCCGAACTGCTGATTATCAGTGCTGCAATACAGAACAATGCACCCTTTGAGCAGCCCTACCCGTTACTGGAAATCAGTTTTCTGAACAGCAATTCGGAAGTGGTTGCATTACGGCGTTTTTCAGCATCGGAGTATGTAGGGGAAGAACGGGCAGCAACACTGATGTCCATTGGTTTACCAGAGGAATTTTCAGTCAATATTGCGGACCCCGGTACAGAGGCGGTGCGCTTCCAGTTCAGGTTTTTATAGGCAGACGCTTGCTCATAAGTATATTAAGCTGCTATTAAGTTTAATACTTATGAAACTAAACCGGTCAGACCCTAACTAAGGGGGTAGGACGATCTAGGTGCATGATTTCCTAGTGATCAGCAGGCTTTTGAGATAAAATGCCGCGCCACTCAGGTCGTTCTGATAGACAAACATTAATAAGGAACTACCTTTTAATTATTATAATTATCTGATTCGATTGAATCTTTTTTCAGGAGAAAAATAAATGGCAGCTGACAATGTAACCTATCTGGCAAGGAAAGCCGCCTTACCCGTTGACGGAATAGAGCCATATATCCCCGAAGCAGGCGAAGAGTACATGAACGAAAAGCAATTACAGCATTTTCGCAATATTCTGGTCGCCTGGAAGAAGTCACTGATGGAGGAAGTAGACCGCACAGTGGGCCATATGCAAGAGGAAGCCAGCAACTTTTCTGATCCCGCTGACCGTGCCACTCAGGAGGAGGAATTTGCCCTGGAATTACGCACCCGTGATCGTGAACGGAAATTAATCCGTAAAATCGACAAAACCATCAGCCGTGTGGATGAGGATGATTACGGCTTCTGTGAGGCCTGCGGTATTGAAATCGGCCTGCAACGTCTTGAAGTTCGCCCCACCGCTGAAATGTGCATTGATTGTAAGACGACTCAGGAAATCAAGGAACGGCAACTGGCCTCCTGATCTACCTGAGCGAACATTTTAATGTATATCGGTCGTTTTGCCCCTTCTCCCACCGGACCGTTACATTTTGGTTCTCTGCTGGCAGCCGTTGCCAGTTATCTTGAAGCACGCAGCCAACAGGGCAAATGGCTGCTGCGAATTGAAGATATTGACAAGCCCCGGGAAGTTCCCGGGGCCGCTGACAACATTATCCACACCCTGAAACGCTATGGCTTCGTCAGCGACGAACCCATTATCTACCAGAGTCAGCGTGGCAATGCCTACCAGCAGGCACTGGAACAACTCTCCGCTTACACCTATCCTTGTACCTGTTCCCGCCGGGAAATTCACCGTCATGCTAATATTGGGCCATTGGGTGTCATTTACCCCGGAACCTGTCGCAATCAGCAGAAGCGTAATCAGAGCGACCCTGCCGATAACCGGCAATATGCGATCCGGGTACGAGTACCCGATGAAAATATCGGCTTCAACGATGCTGTGCAGGGCAGTCACTGCCAGAATCTACAGGCTGAATCCGGCGACTTCATTATCCGCCGCGCAGATGGTCTGTTTGCCTACCAGCTGGCTGTAGTGGTTGATGATCAGTGGCAGGGTGTCACGCACATTGTCCGTGGTGCCGATCTGTTACCTAATACCCAGCGGCAGATTTGTCTGCAACGCTACCTCGGCTACACCACACCGCAGTACCTGCATATTCCACTGGCAATGAATCCTGACGGTCAGAAGCTCAGTAAGCACACACATGCACCGGCGATTCCTGCGGACAGTACCGCCGACATCATTGGTCATTTATGCCGGGCAATGCGCTTTCTTGGACACAGACCGCCACCCGCAGATACTTTTGCCCGGACTGGGGAGTTCTGGCAATGGGCGATTGCACACTGGAATCAGCAGCTGATCCCGAATGCTCTGGAAATTCCATTGACGGGGTGAATTGTTTAATAGGGGGTTGGGTTAATACAATAGATTCTGTTTGGCATGCTCCACTTACACATTGCAATTCAGTGCCAACTTTACCATTATGTCTTTCTTTTTGAGCGGGAAACAGATTCACAATGACTGCAACCACCCATCACCCCGATTCCGGCAAACTGCGCCAGGCTTTCAGCACCTTTATGACCGGAGTCACTGTAGTCACTGCGCTGGACAGTCAGAATAAGCCCGTGGGTTTTACCGCTAACTCATTTACCTCGGTCTCGCTTGAGCCACCCTTATTGCTGGTCTGTCCGGGTAAAAACATGAATCTGTTTGAAGTATTTAATCAGTGCGAGCATTTCGCGGTCAATATCTTATCGGAGCATCAACAGGATATCGCCAACACCTTTGCCACCAGGAGCGGTGAGCGCTTCGCACAGATGAAGTGGCATGCGGATAAACAGGGCTGCCCGCTGCTGAAGGATGTCGTGGCGACCTTTTCCTGTCATGTGTATCAACGGGTGGAGGCCGGTGATCACATTATCCTGATCGGCCAGATTGATGAGTTTCAGTTATCGGGTCCTTCGCATGGGCTGGGCTACTGCAATAATGGCTATTTCGGCACGACAGGACAGGCAACACAAATTTAAGCTGACCGCCAAACTCATCGGTTTCCGGTTGACAAGCCCGCTGCGGCAATTCATGCTTTGCGCAATAAATAACAAACAGGAAATCAGCTACCTAACTCAAGGTTTCTATGCGTCTTGATACTACCTACACCGTCAATACACCTGAAGGCATCGCACTGGAGCTTTCCCCTGCCGGGCCGATTCCGCGCACGCTGGCCTGGCTGACCGATCTTGCTATCCGCTCGGCAATCAGTCTGTTCATTTTTGTGCTACTGACATTTATGGGCAAGATGGGGTTGGGGCTGGCGATGATTCTGGTGTTCCTGCTGGAATGGTTTTACCCGGTCTGGTTTGAGCTGCGTCATGAAGGACAGACACCGGGGAAAAAACTGTTGCAGATTTATGTTGCCCAACTGGATGCCAGCCCGGTTACGCTGACCGCCTCCATTGTGCGTAACTTATTACGGGTCGTGGATTTCTTGCCGTTTCTGTATGGCTTTGGTCTGGCCAGCACACTAATGACCCGGCGGTTTCAACGACTGGGTGATCTGGCTGCCAACACGGTGGTTCTGCACAGGGCACCGGCTAATATGGCGATACATGACCTTGATGACCCGGTGCAACATCCCGGTGTCAATCTGACACTGGCCGAGCAGCAATCGATTATCCTGTTCGCCCAGCGCCGCCGCACCCTGACCGATGAGAGACAACAGGAACTGGCCGCCATGAGCGGACCTCTGGTGACCCATCAAACTGATGCCGCCGGGTATATCCGTGGTATTGCCAGCTGGCTGGCCGGACGAAAAGTATGAAACAGTCACAATTTGTCGAGCAAAATGAACGCCTGTGGCAATTGCTGGAAGCCTGGCTGGACAGGCAACAGACACCGCCTAAACAGCAAAAAAAGGTTCAGACTTCGTCTGATGCCTCTCAGGAAATCAGCGATGAGCTTGATTTCCCCTCGGCCTACCGGCAGCTGTGTCACCATCTGGCGCTGGCCCAGTCACGCATGTACAGCCCGTTACTGATTGAGCGGCTGAACCAGCTGGTGATTCGCGGCCACCATCAACTGTATGCCAGTCGTATGCATTTCTGGCATCCTGTTGCCGAGTTTTTTCTGCGCGGCCTGCCACAACTGGTACGTCAGGAGTGGAAAGTCGTCGCCCTGTCTGCACTGCTGTTTTTCGGCAGCTTCTTCACCATGATCGCCGCGATTCAGATTGAACCCGAACTGGCCTACACGGTGATGTCAGGTGAACAGGTCGCACAGATGGAGCAGATGTATGACCCGGAACAGCATTCACGATTCGGGCGCCTGCGGGAAGCCGACAGTGATGTCATGATGTTTGGTTTTTATATCCGCAATAATACCGGCATTGGCTTTCAGGTGTTTGCCGGTGGCCTGCTGTACGGTCTGGGCAGTGTCTTTTTTCTGCTGTACAACGGCCTGGTCATTGGCGCGGCAGCGGGGCACCTGACGCATATCGGATACATCGAAACCTTCTGGGGCTTTGTCAGCGGCCACAGTGCCTTTGAGCTGACGGCGATTGCGCTGTCCGGTGCAGCCGGTTTCAAGCTGGCGCAGGCTCTACTGATGCCGGGGCGACAATCACGCCGTCTGACACTACTGAATAACAGCAAGATTGCCATCCGCATTATCTATGGCGCGGCGACCCTGTTTATTATGGCGGCCTTTGTCGAGGCATTCTGGTCTTCACTGGCGACAATTCCGGTGACGATGAAGTATGCTACCGGGCTGATACTCTGGACACTGGTACTGACCTATTTTACCCGTGTCGGCCGGAGTGGCACATGAGCCCGGATCAGATTATTTATCAGGTGCGGCAACGCTCGGAATGGGAAGCCATTGATATGGGCTTCCGGCTGATACAGCATACCTGGCGGCATATTCTGCCTGCCTGGTTATTGCTGATACTGCCACTGACTGCCGGATTGCTGTTCGTCATACCGGAAGATTATATTTTTATTGCCGGTATCCTGTTGTGGTGGCTGAAGCCGCTCTATGACCGGCTGTTGCTGTATATGCTGAGCCGTAATCTGTTTGCCGAACACCCCAGCAGTGCGGAAACCTTTTCCGCCCTGCCCGGCCTGATGAAAAATACCGGTTTATTCAGCGCCCTGACCTGGCGGCGCTTTTCCTTCTCACGCAGCTACAACCTGCCATTATGGCAACTGGAAGGCCTGCGCGGTACGACCCTGAAAGAGCGCAAGGAACTGATTTATCTACAGGGCCACAGTCAGGCGGTGGCACTCACCATCAGCTGTCGTTTACTGGAAATCATTGTTATATTCTCACTGCTGGCACTGGTATTGCTGTTCGACCCCACCGGCCAGGTCTGGGAACACTGGAAAGCTCTTTTCACCAATACCAGCGGTTCCGACATGGAATACCTGTTATCACTGGCAGACATCATTACACAGGTGATAGCCATTATTATTATTGAGCCGTTTTTTGTGGCGGCCGGATTCACCCTGTATCTGAACCGGCGCACCCGCCTGGAAGCCTGGGATATTGAACTGGCTTTCAGAAGTCTTGGCAAACGATTACAGAAACAGACCACCAGACACCGTGCACCGGCCCCCATACTCACCCTGTTCATCACCGCCTGTATTGCGCTGGTGATGCTGCAACCGGCACCCCTACAGGCGGCTGAAGAAGACGAAATACTCAGCCCGCAACGTCTGTCAGTGGAACAAAGCGAGACGGTGCTGGAAGCCGTCATGGCGGTGGATGAGCTGAATGGACGGCGACAGATCACCACCTGGATGCCACGTGACAAAAACAAAACGGATGATCGTTTCGAGCTGGATGAACATATCATTCAGCTGATCTCCCATATCCTGAAAATACTGCTGTGGGCAGCGGTGATGGTTGCGCTATTGCTGGCTTTTATCTATCGTCGGCGCATTCTGGAGATGCTCAAGCCGGTGTCACGAAGCCAGGTAACGACGGAAAAACCTGACGTATTATTCGGCATGGACATCCGCCCGGAATCACTGCCGGATGATATTGCCGCAGCCGCCCGACGGCACTGGCAACAGGGTGAGCATCGTGCCGCACTCAGCCTGTTGTATCGCGGCGCACTGATGCAGCTGACCCGTCATGATGCGCTGACGATTGCCGACAGTCATACCGAAGGCGATATTCTGCAACTGGCCCGCCCGGTATTACCGGCACCACGCTTTGTCTGGTTGCGGGAGATGACCGCTGCCTGGCGTTCGGTGGCCTATGCCCATCGCCTGCCTGCCGATGCAACCGCTGAACAGTTGTTTAACGGTTGGGAGCCATTTGCGGCAGTACAGACGGCAACCACACCTGCCCCTGAACCAGGCACCGGACAGACGGAGGCAGCATGAGACTACAGCCGCTGTTATATGCCGCGTTTGCTATCGCGCTGGTGGGTGGTGGCACAATGTGGTTTTTAAATAATTTTGAACTACAGACACTGGAAGAATACACCGGTTATAAAGGCGAGGCACGTCATAATCCGCTGTTTGCCGCCCGCCTGTTCAGCAAGCGCATGGGCATTCCTGCGGAACGTCATGACGGGCTGGTCAATCTGCCGGAAACCGATACGGTGATTGTTCTGAATACCGAGCGTTTCAGCCTGTCTGCCGAAAAAGTGGACGAGCTGCTGGACTGGGTAAGTCGTGGTGGACACCTGATCACTCGCGCCAGAGTGGACGTGGAAAGCGAAGCAGAACTGGAAGCTGAAGATTTTGCTGAAACCGAAGATCGCGATCTGCTGCAAACCCGGCTGGGTATTGACATTGGTGAGCACCAGATACCCGATGAAGACGAATTACCAATTCAGGTACAATTAGCCAATAGTTCAGAATCGGTCGCTGTTGAACCGGACTTTTTTAACAGCCTGCACAGTGAGACTGACGATGCCCGTCACTACCGACTGGATGGGCAAAGCTGGCTGATTCAGCAGCCTTATGGCAACGGTTTGGTGAGCATGGCAGCAACCCTGGAAATGATTGAGAACTCGGCACTGGATACCGCTGAGCATGGCCGTTTTTTCTGGTATCTGCTGCACAGCCACAACCCGGATTTCAAACAGGTCTGGCTGATCCACCAGGACACCTTACCGCACCTGTTTATCCTGTTATTCCGTCATGCCGGGCCGTTGTTAGCCGTACTGGCTTTATTGATCCTGTTTAGTTTCTGGGCTTTCATGCCGCGCTTCGGGGCTTTAATCCCGGAACCGGCTCCACAGCGCCGCCGGATCATGGATCACATTACGGCCAGCGGCCAGTTTCTATGGAAAAAACAGCAACGCGGCCCGGAACAGCTCTGCTCCGCATTACAACACAGCGTTCAGCAGTATTCCCAGCGACGTATTCCGGGCTGGCAATTGATGTCGCAGGCTGAACAACAAACCGCTCTGGCCACGCTGCTGGGCTGGCCGGAACGGGATCTGAAGCCCTTACAACAGCTGCTGACAGCTGACCGACTGAATGAATCCGGTTTTATCCGGCTGACCCAACTGGCGCATCGCCTCAGGAATCACGCATGAATGAACAGACCCGCACAAATCCCGCTGATATCGCTCTTGGCCTGGAACAGGCTGGGAAACTGGCGACAAGTATTACTCTGGAAATCGGTAAGGCGATGATCGGCCAGCAGACCGTGGTGCGTGAAACCCTGATCGCCTTACTGGCGGGTGGCCATGTGCTGATTGAAGGAGTACCGGGGCTGGGTAAAACCCTGCTGGTACGGGCACTGGCCAAAACCATCAGTGGAAAATTTGCACGGATTCAGTTCACGCCGGATCTGATGCCCGCAGATATTAGTGGTCATGTATTGTTCGACCTGCAAAATCAGAGTTTTCAGGTGCGCAAAGGCCCGGTGTTCACCAACCTGCTGCTGGCGGATGAAGTCAACCGTGCGCCAGCCAAAACCCAGTCCGCACTGCTGGAAGTGATGCAGGAACAGCAGGTCACTATTGAAGGCGAACCGCACCCTGTCCCCCTACCCTTTATGGCGCTGGCAACACAAAACCCGCTGGAGCAGGAAGGTACTTATCCGCTGCCGGAAGCACAACTGGATCGCTTCCTGATGAAAATATATATTGATTATCCGGATCATTCTGAGGAAACCGCGTTGGTGGATGCCGTCACCCGCCAGCAGGTTGGTGCCGGATTTAATCTGGAGAGTCTACAGGCCGTTATTAACCCGCAGACGGTTATCGCCATGCAACAGGTCACTGCCGACATTGCTGTGGATGACAGCGTCACCGATTATGCAGTGCGCATTACCCGTGCCACCCGCGAGGGACAGGGTTTACGTTTCGGGGCAGGGCCGCGTGGCAGTATCGCCCTGATCCGTGCAGCCCGTGCCCATGCCCTGCTGGAACAGCGTGATTATGTTCACCCCGATGATATTAAGCAGGTTGCGCTACCGGTTCTGCGCCACCGGGTGTCGCTGGCTCCGGAAATGGAGCTGGAAGGCTATAATACCGACTATGTGCTGAATGCCATTCTGGAAAAAACTGAAGCACCGCGGCAATGATTTTACCGGCACGGCGCAGTTTTTATCTGCTGGCATTCACCCTGCTGCCTGCTTTACTGGTCAGTATTTTCCCAAGCCTGACGATGGTCTGGTATGCCTATATGGCGGCCACGGTACTGCTGCTGGTTTTTGATGCCCTGCTGGTGTTGCGCAAACCTGAACTGCGCATTGAACGCCAACTGCCGGAATCCTTATCGCTGGGTGTGCGTGCCACCATCAAACTGATTACGCATAACGAAGGACGACACCGACTGACGATTAAATTATATGATCATGTCCCGGACAGTTTTGCCATTCAGGGCATGCCGCTCACCGTACACCTGCGCGGTGGCGAACGGGCGGAAACCATCTATCGGGCCAGACCGTTACAGCGCGGACTGATGCAGTTTACTACCGTACAATTCCGGGTATTGTCACCGCTGGGCCTGTGGTGGCGGGATGTCAAACTTGCCGTCCGCTCAACGGTGCGGGTATATCCCAACTTCGCTGCCATCGCGCAATATGCCTTGCTGGCCACCGATAACCATCTTAGTCACCTCGGCATTATGAAACGGCGACGGCGTGGCGAAGGTCAGGATTTTCATCAGCTGCGTGAATACCGGGTCGGCGACAGTCTGCGCCAGATCGACTGGAAAGCCACGGCACGGATGCAAAAGCCGGTGGCGCGTGAATATCAGGATGAGCGTGACCAGGAGATCATTTTCCTGCTGGATTGCAGCCACCGTATGCAGGCCAAGGATGATGAACTCTCACACTTTGATCATACCCTGAATGCCATTCTGCTGCTGTCGCATGTAGCACTGAAGCAGGGCGATGCCGTCGGCCTTGCCACCTTCGGTAACACCGAACAACGCTGGCTGCCACCTCATAAGGGCCAGCACAGCCTGAATCAGTTGCTGAATGCGCTGTATGATTTACAGGCCGGACATCAGGCACCGGACTTTACACAGGCGGCCACCGAGTTACTGGTGCACCAGAAAAAACGCGCCCTGATTATTGTACTGAGCAATCTGCGTGATGAAGACACCGATGAACTCATGCCTGCACTGCACCTGTTGCGTCAGCGTCATCTACTGCTTTTTGCCAGCATGCGCGAACTGGCACTGGATCAACAACTGACAGCCGGGGTGGATAATCTGGAAGATGCATTGCAGTATGCGGCCACTGAACACTATTTATCCTTACGCCAGCAGACACTGGAAAAAATCCGTGCCAGTGGTGTACTGAGCCTGGATACCGCACCGGCACAGTTATCCACCGGGCTGATTAACCGCTATCTGGACATTAAACGCAGCGGGATACTGTAAATTAATCCTCTGAACACGACAAAAAATTATCGATGGCCGGGTTTCTCATCTGGTGAAAAGGCCCTAGCCTGCTGCATCAACCCACTCGTAAATATCTATAGTATGCGGATCACATTTACAGCAACCACCACAAGCTGTGCCACTAGGCAGGCGGCGCACCTTGCCCTTGCGCTCCAGCGTATCCAGCATGGCTTTCAGTGCATCCGGGGTCACTACCAGTGCATAGGACATATCCTGCACACTGGCACGTTTACGTTCACGTAGATAAGTGCTGACTTTGGATAGCATCATGGTTGACTCCTCCTGTTAGACAGGCTGTAACCCCAGAGGGCACAGAAGCTGTTACGCAAACGCTGTACCCTCTGTGATCAACCCATCAGACTATGCACTATAAATGCCCATACCGCCACAAACAGCGCCCAGCGTGCCCCGGACTCCTGATAAACGGCTGCAATCGCCGCCGTACAGGGGAAATACAGCAGGATAAACAGCAGGTAGGCAAACGCACCCGCTGCACCGTCAAATCTTGCTGCCATGGCACCAAACGTACCGGTGGACACTTCCTGTTCCTCGGCCGCCGCCGTCTGGTCACTGACATCGCCGACACTGATACCCAACGGGTCTGCCCAGGTGCCCAGTGAATCGGCCAGATTGGCTGGAATGGTCGCCACAGCCTCACCCAGACTGCCCAGCAGACTGAACGCTTTCTCTTCTTCCGCTACTTCGCCGTTAGCCGCAGCCTCTTGCTGTGCCAGCGCGGTATAAGCCGCATCCAGCGTGCCGACCACAGCCTCTTTCGCCAGTACACCGGTAAAGATACCAACGGCAGCGGGCCAGTTTTCCTCATCCAGTCCCATCGGTGAGAAGGCCGGTGCAATGGTGCGCCCTACTTCCGAAAGTACCGACTGGTCACTATTCTCATTACCGAAACTGCCATCCGTACCCCAGGCATTCAGGAAGTTCAGCACCAGCACCATCGGTACAATCACTGACCCCGCTCGGAAAATAAAACTCTTCAACCGCGACCAGGTGTGGATCAGCACCCCTTTAATGGTCGGCAGATGATACGGCGGCAACTCCATAATAAATGGCGTGGCTTCTCCCTTGAGAATGGAATGTTTCAACATCAGACCGGTCAGTATCGCCACCGCAATCCCGATCAGGTACAGGCCAAACACCACATTCTGCGCCTGGCTAGGGAAGAAGGCGGCAGCAAACAATACATATACCGGCAGCCGCGCCCCACAGGACATGAATGGTGCCATTGCAATCGTCATCAGCTGGTCACGACGATGTTCCAGGGTGCGTGCCGCCATAATCGCAGGTACATTACAGCCAAAGCCGACAATCAGCGGCACAAACGATTTGCCCGGCAAGCCAACCCAGCGCATAAATCTGTCCATAACAAACGCCGCGCGTGCCATATAGCCGGAGTCTTCCAGAAATGACAGGAACAGAAACAGGAAACCGATAATGGGGATAAAGGTTGCCACCACCTGGATACCGCCACCGATACCGTTGGCCAGCAATACCGTCAGCCATTCAGGGGAACCCAGCGCCCCCAGTACACTGGCAAAACCATCAACAAAAATGGCACTCGCCACCATATCGAAAAAGTCGATGAACGCACCCCCGATATTGATGGTGAACATGAACATCAGGTACATCATCAACAAAAAGATCGGAATACCAATGATGCGATTCAACACCACCCGATCAATACGGTCAGTGACATCACTACCGGCCTGACCGGTCATTTTAACGGTGGTGTTGGCAATACGATTGGCCAAACCATAACGCGCATCCGCCACCATAATGTCAATGTCTTCACCGAAGGGCTCCGCCAGCCGTGCTGCTTCAGCACTAAGCTCCGCCCCGGCAGTCTGTTTCGCCAAACCATCGCCTTCCAGCAGGCGCACAGCCAGCCAGCGCGGGTCAACACCCGTAGCAGTGACAGCCGCCTCCAGTCGTGCACCGAGGCTGTTAACGGCTTTTTCCAGTCCGCTGTCATAATGTACTTGCACACTAGGGTACGACCGCTCCGTTACAGCCTGCTGGATAGCCTGTTTAAGCACATCCACCCCTTCACCCTCGGACGCAACCATCGGAATCACCGGACAGCCCAATTGCTGTGACAAGGCTTCTGCATCCACTTTCATGCCTTTGTCTTGTGCCACATCCACCATATTCAGCACCACCAGCAGCGGCACTCGCATCTCCGCCAATTGACTGGTGAGGTAGAGGTTGCGTTCCAGATTGGAAGCATCAACAATATTGACGATCAAATCGGCTTCATTGGCGTGGACATAGTCACGGGCAACTTTTTCATCCAGTGAAATCTCACTATCAATCACATCCAGCGAATAAGTGCCGGGCAGGTCAACTACTTCAAAATTCACATCATCCAGATGATATTCACCCAGCTTGCGCTCGACAGTGACGCCCGGCCAGTTGCCGACACGTTGTTTTGAGCCGGTAAGGGCATTGAACAGGGTCGTTTTGCCACAGTTGGGATTGCCGACCAAACCCAGGGTATAACGGGTTGTCATGACAGTTTCTCCACGGACAGCATCGCTGCCTCATCCTTACGTACCGACAGGGCAAAACCACGCACCTTGATTTCCACCGGGTCGCCCATTGGCGCGACGCGAGTAACGCTGAGTTCAACACCGGGGGTCAGCCCCATCGACAGCAGCTTGCGTCGATAAGCCCCACCGTGTTTCTGAAAACCACTAATGCGGGCATGATCACCCACTCTAAGTTTACCTAAGGTCATAACATTTCTCCGGGTTTGTGGGGTTGAAGTTGGGTGCTTACACCACTTCAACCATAATTTTGTTCGCCATACCGCCGCCGAGCGCAAAACGGGTTTCACCTCGGGAAACAACCAGCCCACCACCTTGTCGCTGGTGGATGGTGATTTCACTACCGACATTCAGCCCCATTTCGGTCACACGGCGTGCCAGCCTTGTTCCTCCGTGCAAAGCCATAATCCTGACGCTGCTGCCTTCTGCCGCCATACCTAGCGGAAAAATGCCTGTTTGTGTCATGTAATGTCCTACTCCTGATGGTTTACCAGAATTACCAGAATTTGCCGATCAGACGACTTAAAAATGCTTTTCAATTATGAAAAAATAACTTATAGCCAATAGTGTAACGACTATTTTTCCACAAGCTATTAATTTAATTAATGATTCTCATTATCATCATAAATGATTGAAAAATCACAATTTTTACTTATTTTAACGAAATATTAACAAAATTCAATCAATATAATAGAGCCGCCAGGGCAATCAGCATCACATCAACGTAAACAGACGGGTTTAGCTTGCATTTTTTCGCATCAGCCTTATTGTAGGGCTATCTGAAAACTATGGAAGCAAGTATGTCTGACTCCCCGTTTATCTTTGAAGCGAATGTGCAAAATTTTGCGCAGATTGTTATTCAACATTCACACCAGTTACCGGTACTGGTTGATTTCTGGGCCGACTGGTGCCAACCCTGCCAGAGGCTGATGCCGGTACTGGCCAAACTGGCGGATGAGTACCAGGGAGCCTTTATTCTGGTCAAGGTCAATTCCGATGAAAATCAGGAGCTGGCCGCGAAATTTGGTGTACGCAGCCTGCCCACCGTAAAGCTGTTCAAGGACGGTGAGGTGGTTGATGAATTCATGGGCGCGTTACCGGAAGCCGAAATCCGCAAGTTTATCAATAAACACCGTACCCGCCAGACTGAACCCTATCGTCAGCAGGCACTGGCCATGCAACAGGCCGGTGATCTGGAAGGGGCGGTGGAACTGATGTCACAGGTGATTCACCACGAACCGGATTTTTACGAGGCCACGCTGGAACTGGCCGGTATGCTGCTGGAACAGGATAAGGCTGAAGAAGCCGCAGCACTGGTCGAGTCAGTGCCAGAAAATGATGAGACTGCGGCACCCCTGAAACAGCTTCGCACAGACATCAAAATGGTGCAGCTGCAAAGTGAAGCCGCCGGAGAGGATACCTCGGAACTGGAACAGAAACTGGCAGATAACCCGGATGATCTGGCCACAATGCTGGAACTGGCCAGGGTCAAACTGGCACAGGGTAAGGCGGAAACGGCACTGGAGCTGTATCTGACCGTGATGAAGAAAGATGCCGCTTTTGGTGAGGGCGCTGGTCGGCAGGGTCTGATTGATGCTTTTGAGTTACTGGGTAGTACCAATCCGCTGGTGAAAACTTACCGCGGCAAGATGTTTTCCCTGTTGTATTAGGCCATCCCTGTTAAGCAGTTTTCACAAAATCGGGGCAGAAAGGCAGTTGACTCGGCCCCGAATCCGCCACTGCATCACTCAGCCATACTCAACGGTGACTTCATAACCACCAAACTTGCGCAGATTAATTACGCCCTTATCGAAGATCAGATATTGCCCCTTAATCCCCTGTAAGATGCCTTGCACCAGTGGGTCTTTATCAAAATTAAACGATTTCACCCTGGTCGGATACGTCAGTACCGGATATTCAATGTTTACTGTCTCGGCTTCCGGTAACAACGCCAGTGCATCAGTACCAAAACGTTCCCGCAGTTCACTCATTGCGGGCTGTACCTGTTCCAGCAACTCATCACGCCGCGCCAGCATATCCACCGGTTCAATCACACCTTTGAGCATTTTCTGCCAGCTGGTTTTATCAGCAACATAATCTTTGAACGACACTTCCATCAGTCCGGAAATCTGCCGTGAAGTTACCCGCATCACCGGCACCGCCGCCACAGCACCCTGGTCAATCCAGCGGGTCGGAATCTGGTTATGGCGGGTAATGCCAACTTTCAACCCGGAAGAATTGGCCAGATAAACATAATGCGGCTGAAAACAATGGGTTTCACCCCACTGCGGCTCACGACAGGTGCCCTGATCATAATGACACTTTTCCGGCTTGACAATACAGCTATCGCACTGTGCCAAGCGTGTAAAACAGGGGTAACAGTAACCCTGATTAAAGCTCTTTTTAGTACGACGCCCGCAGTGAATACAATGGATGGTGCCGGTGAAGCTGAGCCGCAACTCATGACCGATCACCGGATTCAGTGGCAGCATTTCATCGTTCAATAACAGTGAATAATTGACCGGTGCCGCCAGTTCGGTACGCATCTTGCGCAGATTACCTGTTTTGTTCATGGTGCAGATCATAACAATTGCACCTGCAAGCTAAAACCATCTGCTTCTCGGCAGTTCCAGCTAAGTCCGGATATTCATTTCTGCCGAATGATTTTTCTGATTAAATATCAACCCAACGCATCCACTGTTGCGGTGAGCCACGCCGGTCACGCAACTTGCCGCTGCGAACATCAAGGTGATCAGGTAATTCAGGGAACAGAAAAATGGCACCCAACAGTTTTTCCTGTAACGGAATACCGCACATTTCAAAACAGGCCCAGTCACGCAAAACTCCACCACTGGACCAGTAACTGTCAATCTCACGGGCTTTGGCAGCCAGCAACAGATTCTGGGTAGCCGCTGCCGTGGCCGCCAGATGCTCTTCATCTATAAAGGTACGTCTGGCAGCATCTCTGGCCCGGAAGCTGTCTTCCGGTTCCGGCAACCAGGTCACCAGCACCAGGGCACCACAGGCTGCCATCATGCGAATAATACCGGAGTCCTCATCGGTTTCCAGCTCCGGTTGCGCCAGGATGGAACGTGCAAAACGCAGACAGTTGTTCTGATTCAGTGTGTAAAACCGCCAGGGCACCGGCGAATCCAGATCATCACGGAGATGTGCTTCATGCGCCGGAAAATGGAACGGTGCCCAGGAGGCCATCGTAATGGCTGCCTGTACTTCCCGATAAAAACCTTCCGGAATTTCAGGCGGATGATGAATATCCCCCAATGCCTTAACCGTTTTGCGGGCCTGAATCACCTGATCGACAGCGAGGGCAATCATACCGGAACTCATTATCGGTCGGTTGTAAGTCATGTTTACTTTACCTGTCTGTCACCATTAAACAGGATATAATGATAATTATTCTCATTATTGAAGTCAATGTGACTTATCTTGCCCATTCAGTCTTTGTATAGTGCCAACATCAGGAGATGACACGATGAGTTACCCGGAACAGTCTGCACCTGATAATGCGCCCGGCCCCGGTGAACGGCGCAACATAAGCCTGCCACAGATTTTGCTGTACCTTACTGCCCTGCTCAATAATTCCGAAATCCAGTGTTTTATCCGGCTCAGAAAGATGCAAACTGCCGCCCAGCCGATCCCAGATCGCCAGCACCACCCCGAAGTTGCGGTCATAATGGCGCGGGTCAGTCGAATGGTGAATCTGGTGCTGTACCGGAGAAATTAACCAGCGTTCCAGCCAGTGCGGATAGGACAATGGCACCGGAGAATGGCGCAGATTTGCCCCCAGCACATTAAACAGGAATAACAGGACATTGACCCCGAAAACCGTTGCCAAATCCACCCCGGCACCAAACAGAAAAACAAACAAGCCGATACAAAACCCCTGCACCAGCGCACTGCGCAGGCTGAACAACAGCCCTTCCAGCGGATGAGTACGAAATATTGTCAGTGGATTCAACGTAGTTGCGGAGTGATGGACACGGTGAAACTGCCACAGGATCGCCGAACGGTGCAGCCAGCGATGCACCCAGTAACGACTGGCATCATCCAGTAAAAATAACGCCAAGGTAAACAGGCTGATCACCAGCCAGGATGGCCAGTCAGCAAAAGCCTCCGGTCGCAACCACCGATGCAGTCCTTCAAAGATAAACGCCGCCACTGCCAGTTGTCCCAGCAGCTGCGGCGAAACCAGCGCCATAATCAGCCGATTGCCAATTAACAGCGCGTAATCAGTGAAGGCGGAGGCAGACAGCCAGACCTTGCGGTTAAAAAGACTGCCCCACGCCTGAGCCAGCGTCTGACGCCGGACCAGCCACAGCCAGACCAGCGCCAGCACCCATGCACTCAGCAGATAACCGATAAATACCCGCTTCGTCGGGTCGAAAAAGGTTGTGGAAAGAAAATCCTCAATCATTCTCCGCGCTTTTCTTCACGCCCAGTTTTTTGCTTAAGGCCTGAATATCGTCAGTAATGGCATTCTTCAGGGCTTTCAGGTCAAAGGCTTCGCCCAGCAATGTTTGCAGCTTCGCCATATGGATCATATACTCACCCATATCAATCGTCTTGGACATCACGTAATTGCCATCAGCATCCAGACCGGTTACCTGTTCATTCGACAAGGACACCGGGCTGAAACCCAGCAGACGATTCAGCTTTACCGCAGTTTCTCCCAGATCCTTACCGCCCATCTGCAAGGCCAGCGCAAAACCTTTCAGCTCACCCCAATGCTTGGCATAGTCACGGTAGACAGGCTTGATGTCACCATTGGATTCAACGGTTGACTGTATTTTTTTCAGATCCTTATACACCGAACCGGCATACTTGAAGGCCGCCTCAGCAATCACCTTTTCCCAATTGCTGCGAATATCCGCAGCATAGGCCTGTAACTGGCTGCGTTGCTTGTCCGTCAGCTTTTTACCGCCAGCATCCGCAATCAGCTGACGACCATCAACAAAGGCCTGGGTGATGTTATGCAGGTAATTCGTCTTACCGCCTTTATCGGCACCCGCCGCATAATAAGCATGAGCGTAAGTCATTTCAGTGTACAGATCGATCTTACCGTCCCCATTGGCATCTGCTGCTTTCAGGGCATCTTTCTTGCCCTTTGCAATGTTATAGGCAGTTTCGGCATCCAGTGTCAAAGTATGGGCAGGGGCACCAAAGTAACCGAAGGCTTCATCCCAGACATGCTCCTTACCGGTATAAGCCGCACCCTCGGAATAAGGCTTATCATTCGGCTTTTTATCCGCACCCAACAGTTCATCCAGATAATTATCGACAGCCTGGTTATAGAAGACGGCCCCCATTGCCGTTTTAGAGAATAGCTGGATGTAATCGTAACCGGTCAGCGGATCATAACCCTTTTCTGTAGCCGCCGCTTTTTCCAGCATAAACGCCAGCACTTCCTCACCGGTCATATGGCCCGGCCAACCGCTGACCACACCCTTGTAAGCCTTACCAGCCAGATTTTTGCCCTTGGACAGCTCATCCACCTCGGATTGCAGCAGCGGAAAGTCCTCCTTGCTGGCCGGAGCGACAATCTTGCGGCCCTTATCCTTACCGCTGTAATAGCTCATCAGCTTGTCTTTCAGCTCATCATCCGCCTTACCATCCCCCTGCCCCGCCATTTTTTTCAGTGAGGTATGCAAGACATGGCGTGCCATCTGCCCACCATAGGAAACAGAGGTTTTCTTATCACCGGAATAACCTTTTACCGTGACCGGGAAATCCGCATAAACCTTTGTTTCGGCCATCGCCACATTCATTCCAAATACCGCTAGCCCCACGGCAACCGCAAGTTGCAAACGCTTCATTAACAACACTCCTCAGAGAATCAATCAGAATTAATCAAAGTATCAATCGGTGGTTACAAATAAATCAGGAATGAAACCGGCCCACATAAAAGCATAATGTGAATAAAAATGCAAACAACAACAGCTCTCATTCGCATTTGACAGACAAGCCCCCCCAAGCAGGCCAGCGTAAAAATGGCAGGCAACATCAAGCAGACTGAATGCCTATCCGGTAACAGGGGATTAATTGAAAGCTGGCTATATACCATTCGCCGAACCTGAGAGGAGGATTGGCCCGATCATTGGCTTTGGCTGACTTCAATTAACTTTGGGAGTAAGTGTCACATAAAATACTTAAGTTCACTGCCATAAATCTGAACCCTATACACTTAAAACCTGACCCTGTTACCGCAGGTTTCACCTCTGACTAAAAGCAAAAAAAGCCTGGCTATCTGAATGGTCGATTGGCTTGACTTTAAACCACATTGCAACTGTTTAACGACTTGGCTTGAGTGGTACCGGGGTCATTCATATTAAAATGATAATGATTCTCAAAACTATTTGCAACAAGGAATTTACATTGCTATGCTTTTGTTGAGAACTATTTTCATTTAGGCGCAACTATTAATACCTAAGGTGATGCCGGTTTGAAGACGAAGACGATCGAAAATGAGGTTGGATGCTGGCGGCCTGTGAATAAACCATTAAGGAGCAACCCGATGACTTTTTATATCAATGCCTGGCTAAACCGTGCCAACCCGTTTGTCAGCGTCTGTGACCGGCACAGTGGCGAAGAACTGATGCGCCTGGAACAGGAGGAATTGCAGAAGCACATGGCCAATGGCGACCTGTGCGTGGATGACTTTTGCACCACAGCCTCAGCCAGCCAGCAACTGCTGGTGAAAAAATTACTGTTATTGGGCTGCTGCCATGCGTTGAGTACCGATATCAGTGAATTGGGTCAGCAACTAAAACAAAGATACCCCAAGGTACTGGATTTTCCGGCACAACCGGCTGCTGAAATGGCAGAAAATGATGCATTGTGGGATGTCGGCAGCTATAACAATCACAGCCTCTAGAACCTTATGGGCTGTCAAAGAGTTCATAAACTGATGGATTTCAGGCGGCGGGGAAATGATTTGTGAGCGACTAGCGACTCAGACCGCCGTCAGCCCTCGCACCCCGTCAGCCACATATTGCACCGACAATGCTGCCAACAATACCCCCAGCAGCCGGGTAAAAATCATCTTGCCATTATTGCTGATATACTTATCCAGTGCTTCCGCCATTACCAGAATGGCGGCAGTCAGCAGCATCATGCTGAAAATCAGCCCCAACAGCACTGCTGTACCTGCCCAGTAATTATCCTCACCGGTCAGTTGGGAGGACAGAATAATGGTCGCAGAAATAGTACCCGGCCCGGCCAGTAGCGGAATCGCCAGTGGGAAAACCGCCAGATTGGCAATGTGTTCTTTCAGTGCCGATTCAGAAACCTGCGCCTTACGTTCCTGTCGCTTGGCATATAACATTTCAAAAGCGGTATAAAACAGCAGGAAACCACCTGCAACACGGAAGGCATCAACTGTAATCCCCATTGCATCGAGAATGCTGGTACCGGTCAGTGCAAACAGTGCCAGAATCAAAAAGGCAACGATAGAACCTCTGATCGCTACTGAACGGCGGGCCAGCGTACTCATCCCGGCAGTCAGCCCCAGAAAGATCGGTGCATTTCCCACCGGATCAACGGTAACAAACAGTGTCACCAGCGCATTGAGCATGGCATCGGTTGAAGGTAACAGAATCATAAAATGCCTAAACAGACTCTAAAACGGGGAATATACTTCCTGATCATGAAAAAAGAAAGTGGCTGTTTTAACTGGTGCCGGGTGAGCAGTATCGCTATATCCAGCAACGGGTTGGGGAGTGGCAGCGTTAGTTTGTGGCCAGGTCAATCAACTGAAAATCTGCTCCCGGATGCCTTCAGAAAATTCCGTTGCTTCCTGTTGCCCGGCTGGTGTAAAAATGTCCATATGGGAATCCATGTACACTATCCAGACCTCCTGTGCACCAGTTTCCAGATACAAATCCTTCTTAATACGCATTTCTTCACGCGAATTAGAGGGTGAAACAATTTCCACGCAAAGCTCTGGCGCACGGGGGAAAGGCGTAACCTCGCCCCACTCAGCGATAAAAGCATCAGAAGCCCAGGCAACATCTGCCACCTTGGTTCCCTCCGGTGTCTGAACAGAACACTCCGTAATGGTGACGCCTCCCGATTGTTTCCGGGTGACTGCTGAACTGAGCCGGCTTTGGACGATACCGTGCTTATTGGATGCCGGACTCATCAGTAGTTTGCCAAATTTGTTCAGCTCAATTTTAAAGGGTAAGTTTTGTAAATGGGGGTCGTTAATGACTTCTAACCATTCCATCGTATTGCCTCCGTGTGTATGCACTGCTGCTATTGTTGAAGTGCCATCAGGTTATTGTCAAGACCCGCTTGTTCATGTCAGCAATTCTCAATTAGAAGATCTCCCGCCTAACGCTGGCGGACTGGCATTAGGATTGATCATCAAAGCCATCAAATGATCCCAGTTATCAAAAGGTA
>PDRT01000036.1 GCA_002746895.1 Thiothrix nivea | reverse complement strand
GGACAGCGGCCTTATGAGCTGGACTGCTGTCTGCCTGATCTGGCATCAAGGTTGCGCTGGGGGCCGATCTACCAATTGCAGTCCCTGGATGAAAAACAGGCACTGGAAGTCTTCAGGTGGCGTGCCCGTATCCGGGGTTTTGAGATTTCCGAACAGGTTACTCATTATATTGGCAAGAACCTGCCTCACACGACCCATGATCTGATGCAACTTTTACAGCAACTGGATACCGAGAGTTTACAGGGAGGGCGAAAAATCACCATCCCCTTTATTCAACAAGTGTTGCAGAAAAAAATGTCAAACTACTGAGCTTCTAAACAGCTGTCTATTAGACTCAATGCTTGCAATTGCTTTCAAAAGCTCAGTCCAGTAGGAAATCATCATCAAAAATATCGATCAGGCGTTTTTTTAGGGCCTGTTCTGCTAAATAATCCTCGATATTTCTGCGTGTAATGTGTGGTGGTCTTGGAGGGTTATCACGGTTCAGTTCCGGATAATGTTGTTCTTCAGGTGCATGATCAAATGCATCAGGTTGTAGCCATTTATTATTCTTGTTATCAATTGACATCTGTTGTACTCCTTGAGTGCTGATTCAGCACTGCTTAATACGCCTGCAAAAATTATCCTGAGGTTTCAAGTTAGCTGATAATCTCCGACAGGCTGTTTATTCTTGTTGTGAATTAAGTATATGCAAAACAGATGAATTTTTGCTGACCAGCCGCTGTGAAAATCCACATTTTGCCTTTTGTTCCAAAATACAGTATCACAAGCGGTGACAGTCAATCAGAAATTGCTGCGGAAGCGTTGTATGCGTTGCCTGAATGCCGGGAGGTTTTCCGCGCCGATCAGACGCAACGTCTTGATCTCCTCGCCCTGAGTGTTAAAGAAAATAATGCTGGGTGGGCCAATAATACCAAAACGTTTTTTCAGGGCTTTATCATGTTCATCGTTGGCGGTGACATCTGCCTGTAAAACCACAACATTTTTCAGGGCATTCTTAATTTCAGGTGTGTTAAAAACTTCTTTTTCCATAATTTTGCAGGTCATGCACCAGTCAGCATAAAAGTCCAGCATAACAGCCTGATTTGCTTGTTTGGCCTGTTCAAGAATGGCATCCAGTTCAGCAGATTTCTTGACAGGCCGGAACTGCAATCCTGCATGCTGATCAGTCCTTGTGCCACTGGTAACCCCGGACACATTGACAGTAAAGACCCCTTGCAGCGGGTGGAGGAAGTTTTGACTGCCGGTAGCGACACCCAGTAATTGGGTGCTGCCGAAAAATAATAAGATGAGACCAGTACTTTTCCAGAAACGGTCCCAGCCACTGGCTTCTTCGTTTAATCTGTCCAGTGCGCCCATATAAATACCCGAGGAGACCAGCAGAATACCGGTGAGCAACATGGTAACGCTGAGTGAAGTGATGCGGCTGAGCATCCAGATTGCCATGCCCAGCAGCATGATACCGAATATGGCCTTGGTAGAATCCATCCAGGCCCCGGCGCGGGGTAGCAGATGGCCGCCCAGTGTGCCCACAACCAGCAGAATAATACCCATGCCGAAGCCCATACTGAACAGGGCAGAGGCACCGAGTACGGCATCCTTGCTGTCCGCAATGTAGGTCAGTGCGGCCGCCAATGCGGGTGCGACACAGGGGCCGACAATCAGCGTTGACAGGAAGCCCATGATGGCTGCACCAATCAGGCTGCCACTGCGCTGGTTACTGCTGATTTCATTCAGGCGTGACTGAATACGGGTGGGCATCTGTAGTTCAAAGAAGCCAAACATGGAGAAGGCCAGCACAACGAACAGGGCGGCAAATAAACCAATAGCCATCGGGTGTTGCAGGCTGGATTGCAGGTTTTCACCGAAAAAGCCGAAGACCAGTCCAATGAGTGCATAGGCACTGGCGCTGGCGAGCACGTAAACCAGCGACAGGAAAAAGGCTTTACCAGCAGACAGGTTTGATTGTCCGGCAATAATTCCGGATAAAATCGGAATCATCGGGAAGATACACGGTGTCAGTGATAAACCCAGACCGACGACAAAAAAAGCGATGAGTGTGCCGATAAAACTGCCGGAAAAATAATCATCTGCTGACGGAGTAGTTTCGTTATCCACAGGGGGGGCAGCACTCTCCGGTAAATCGGCCAGTGATAAGGTGGTTTCCTGTGTGACCGGGGGGTAACAAATACCGGCCTCATCCGCACAGCCCTGATATTCCGTGCTGATTGTGAGCGTGTCGCCGACAATATTCAGCAGGGGGAGCGATATATCAATGGTGTGATCATAGATCTCGGTTTCCCCGAAAAACTCATCATTAACCATTCTGCTTTCCGGGAAGCGGATGTTTCCCAGTTGTGTTCCTTCGGGGCTGATAATCTGAAAGCTGATTTTATCGCGGTACAGGTGATGGCCGGGAGTGACCTCCAGTCGTGCATTAACCGTTTTTTTATCAATGCCTTGCAGGGAAAGCTGAAAGGCCTGATCAACAGAGAGGGCCTGATTGCCGGTCATCTGTTTGAGAAGTCGTTTTGACGGTGTGGTCGCGGTGGTATTGATTACTTCGGTAGGGAGCGGGTTTTTTGTCTCGACAGGTTCGGATTCCTGAGTTGCTGTTTTGGCCTCTGCCACAGCGGTTGGTGCCGCCTCCGGGGTGGGCAGGGCTGCCAGTGTCAGGCTGAGTTTCTTATACTGTGGGGAATAACACAGACCCGCATCGGCACAGCCCTGGTATCTGGTTTTCAGTTTTAATGTCAGTTCATCTTGTTGTGCGGCAGCACGATCCAGTGGTATATCGACGGATAAGGAGTTGTGAAAAACCTCAAGTTTACCGAAATTCGGGTCGTCTTTTATGTCTCCCTGCGGAAAAATGGCGGCATCACGGTTGAGTGTCACACCGTCATGTTCAGAATCGAAGGTGATACGGTTTTTGTATAGATAGTAGCCTTCGGCAATCTTCCAGGATAAGCGGATATGGTGAGCGTCGATGGCATTGGCTGAAACCTGAAACGCCTTATCGGGGGGGAGCAGGTCGTCCTGTTTCAGTGCGTGAACACTGAAGCTGATGATGAACAACAAGATAAATGGCAGCAGGTTTTTCATTTTAAAGAAACTCTTAATATATAGCATTCGCTGTTAGAGAATATGCCAGTGCTTAGTCCGAGGCGCACTTTATAGTAGTGGAAATGGGCTTGCACAGCAAAGGCCTTGTCTGAGCTGGTTGCAAAGTTTTCGGATTGTAAAGGTATTCAGCCTTGAAAAAGTGGAACGAGAACGTTTTACAGTATGAAAATTGTATCAGTCGATAAGCAAATATAATGAGGATGAGCCGGGAGGGTTGGTTTTGACAGGATTTCTTTTCCTGACATGACAATCCGGTCAGGATTGTCATGTCAGTGTGCTGTAATCTGATTATACTGATTACCGTTAGTCAATCAGCATATCGTCCAAAGCAATACCGGATTCAGTACATTCATCAACCCAGCGTGGTCTTCTGCCGCGCCCTGTCCAGGTTTGAGTCGGATTATTCGGGTTTCTGTATTTAGGTTTTACCGGCTTCCGCATGCCTTTTGCATCCAGGACTTCCTGTAAGGTAAACGGTGATGCATCAATCAGGTCATCCAGTTGTTGCCGAACCTCTAGTAATTCTGTCTGACGCTTGTTTTCGATAGTCGAATCAATCGTGTTCTTCAGGTTATCCAGCTCGGTAATACTCAGGTTGTCCAGGTCAATGTTAGGCATGTTATTTCTCTCTATAAATTAAAAAATTGTACTAAAAATACTACGTCTGGAATATATAACCTGATATTTATGTAGTCAAGATAATATTGAAATTAATATGTCAGATTTTTCACGGATATTATGCAGGCCTTATCAGGTTGTAGCTCCAAGAATAAGGCGGTAACAAGGTGATTTTAATAAAAACCTCATGGAGGCTGGTACTGTAAGATCTATTCAAAAAACTTCATGGCGGGTATTGGCTGGCGGGTATTGGTATCTGGAAGTAAAGCAGCTGACTGAATTATCTGCAAAGTGGTTTTTTTATACTGATCATGCCGGTCGATACAGCTGTCATTATCATTTGTTTGTCTTCATTTTAAATGTTTCAGTGTAATGTGATGAGGGAGAGGAGCAGGCAGTCGATGAGGGGCCTTGTTGTGTTGCTACCGTTTAGCCGGGCTTTGTAGATCAGTTGTAGAAGGCTGATCTATCATTTTGGTGAAAAATTATATTAATGAAAAAGAGCTATGCAAATGTGGAAGAAAATGCCATCACTCAATACGGTTCTCCCGGGGGCATTAACCCTGGTGACAGCTGTTTTAGCGGCGTGGCAGTTGTTTATGGGCGGTGCTGCCAGTATCACGGCTGTGGCGGCGGCCATCCTGCTGCTTGCTGTGGTACAGCTGGCATGGCTGGCTTGGGTCATCAGCAGCAAGGTTGGTCGCTTGTCATGGAGGGTTGGTGGCGAACAGCGGATGGACGGTATGGAAGGGTACGCAACCACAAATGCCCCGAATAGCACGGAATGGATTCTGGAAGCACTGGCGGGCGGTGTGTTGACGGTTAATAGGCAGGGGCGGGTGCTTTATGTGAATCACAGCGCCCAGCAAATGATGGGCTGTGGGGAGGATGCCCTGGGTAAGCCGGTTGAAGACGTGCTGGATCTGACCGATGTCCAGGGCACTGCGCTGGTACCGAAAATTATGGATTTACACAAGGCACATCCGCAACATTTATTACAGTTTGGGCAGGTCAGGCTGAATCCGCAGCAGGGGAAGTCCAGCTTTGTTGAGTTGCATACTTCATTTTTGCAGGACAAGGATAAAACACTTGTTTTTATCTTCCGGGATGTACTTACGGATCGCCGGGTTATCAATCGGCTTTATCAGCAGGCATCACACGATGCACTGACCGGTTTGATGAACCGGCGCAGTTTTGAAGAGTATGTAGAACAGGCAGCACGCAATGAAGCCGATGAATTATGCACCCATGTGCTGGTTAGTATTGATCTGGATAAATTCAAGATTGTGAATGATTCCTGTGGTCATCAGGCGGGTGATGAGCTGCTGAAACAGGTGGCGCAAATCTTCCAGCGGGCGGTGCGGCAATCCGATAAGGTAGCCAGAATGGGCGGGGATGAGTTCGCCGTTTTTCTGGAGGGCTGTAGTCTGGATAAGGCTCGCAGTATTATGGACGGTGTGCTGGTTGATCTGAAAAATTACCGTTTCAGCTGGGACGGGAATGTGTTTAATATTTCTGCCAGTATCGGTTTGGTTGAGTTTCTTCCATTGGCCGATCTGGTGGTGAAAAAACTGTTCTCTGATGCTGACAAGGCCTGTTATACCGCCAAGGCACTGGGGCGTAACCAGACGTTTGCACATATTAATTCTGATGAGTCCTACCACTCGGAAAAGCAGCATACGGACTGGGGCAAGCTGCTGGATCTGGCAATGGAGAATGACCGGTTTATTTTGTTTGTGCAGCCGATTGTCGCCCTGCAGCGGACAGATAATAACTATCAACATTATGAAGTGTTATTGCGTCTGCCGTTCAGAAAGCATTTACTGAGTCCGGGCAGTTTCTTACCGGCGGCGGACCGGCTGGATATGATGGGGCGTATTGATCGCTGGATTATCCGCAGAGTGTTAAAAGATGCTGTTGCAAACAAGCTGAATACACAGAGCTGTCAACATATCCGCCTGATGATTAACCTTTCTTCACAGGCAGTACAGGACCCTGATTTATTTGATTACATTGAGCAGCAGATGAAGGAATTTGCTGCAGATCCCGCATTATTCTGTTTTGAAATTTCCGAGTCTGTGGCGATTGCAAACTTTATGCAGACCAAACGGCTGATGCAGGCCTTGTATAACATGGGTTGTCATCTCGCCCTGGATGACTTTGGCAGTGGTTTCTCCTCACTGAATTATGTGCGTGAATTGCCGCTGGCCTATCTGAAAATTGACGGTAATTTTGTGCATAATCTGGTGTCCAATGCGGTGGATGCGGCAATGATTAAGGCGGTACATGAAGTGGGGCGGGTGATGAAGCTGAAAACCATTGCTGAACTGGTGGAAGACAGTGAAACCATGAGCCAGTTACGTAGTATCGGTGTGGATTATGCGCAGGGTTTTCATTGTGGCAAGCCGTTCCCGTTTATTCACCTGTGTGAAAATGGTATCGCAAATACCGGATAAGTTGTGGGGGGCATAGTACAGGGGGTATGGGTTGATGTTATCATGTGTCGGTGTCTTGAATGATTGATGAGGATGATCCGCATTGCGTAGCTTTCCCCTGTTTGCCGTTTTATTCTTTATTATTCCGCTGATTGAAATCTATCTGTTGATTCAGGTGGGTGGCGTGATTGGTGTCTTGCCCACCATTTTGCTGGTTGTGCTGACGGCAGTGATTGGGGCGTTTCTATTGCGGCAACAGGGTCTGTCAACACTGGCCCGCTTTCAGCGTTCCATGGCTCAGGGTGAGGTACCGGCAACAGCCTTACTGGAAGGTGTGATGTTATTGCTGGGGGGTGCGCTGTTGATGACGCCGGGCTTTTTTACCGATGCCATCGGTTTTGCCTGCCTGTTACCATTTTCCCGAAAGTGGCTGGCTAACGCGATGCTGAGCCGGGTGAATGTGTGGCAGTCTGGTCGGCAAGGGGGTGGCAGTGGTCGTTACACCTCTTATGTACATACCGAGTACACAGACTCAAGCGGTCAGCATCATTCCTCTGATTATGTTACCCGTGGTGGCCCCGGTGATCCGGCGACACTGGAAGGTGACTACACCCGTAAAGACTAACTAATTTCCAACTTCCGGAATTTATAGCTGGTACAGGTTGTCCTGTGAACGGTTTACCTGTCGGATAAGCACTCTCCTGCGCAAACAAATATTTTTGCGAATTTTTTCATTTTGTATCCCTTGACTTTGCTCAGACCGCCCTTATTATTAGCACTCGTTACCGTTGAGTGCTAATAATTCACGGTTGTATTGATGTTACAGATTATTAAACCTTACCCGAAATATTGAGGAGTTCATTTATGAAGATTCGCCCTTTGCATGATCGCATTGTTGTGCGCCGGATGGAAGAAGAGCGTACCACTGCCAGTGGCATCATTATCCCTGATAATGCGACTGAAAAGCCTGACCGTGGTGAAGTTCTGGCGGTAGGTCCCGGTAAGGTCGGTGATGACAATGAGCGTGTCGCACTGCAGGTCAAGGTTGGCGACAAGGTGCTGTTCGGTAAGTATGCCGGCACTGCTGTGAAGGTGGATGGGGAAGAAGTTCTCATCATGCGTGAAGAAGACGTTCTGGCCGTTATCGAAGCGTAAGTAACACAAGAATTTTCAAGAGGATTAAAAAGATGAGTGCTAAAGAAGTACGTTTTGGTGATGATGCCCGTGCCCGCATGGTTGACGGGATTAATGTTCTGGCAAATGCGGTCAAGGTCACACTGGGACCCAAAGGCCGTAACGTGGTACTGGAAAAGTCTTTCGGCGCACCAACCGTGACTAAGGACGGTGTATCCGTTGCCAAGGAAATTGAGCTGGAAGGCAAGTTCGAAAACATGGGCGCACAGCTGGTTAAGGAAGTGTCCAGCAAGACCTCTGATGCAGCGGGTGACGGTACTACCACAGCAACCGTACTGGCACAGGCCATTGTTCGTGAAGGGATGAAGTCAGTGACAGCCGGTATGAATCCGATGGATCTGAAGCGTGGTATTGACAAGGCAGTTACCAAGGCCGTTGATGAGCTGCACGCCATGTCCAAGCCTTGTGCTGATAACAATGCCATTGCTCAGGTAGGTACCATTTCTGCCAACTCGGATGAGTCTATCGGTAGCATTATTGCTGCGGCGATGGACAAAGTGGGCAAGGAAGGCGTTATCACTGTTGAAGAAGGTAATTCACTGGATAACGAACTGGATGTCGTTGAAGGGATGCAGTTTGACCGTGGCTATCTGTCGCCTTATTTTGTCAACAATCAGCAGAGCATGGCTGCCGAACTGGAAGATCCTTACATTCTGCTGCACGACAAGAAGATCTCCAATATCCGTGATCTGCTGCCAGCACTGGAAGGTGCGGCCAAGGCCAGCAAGCCGCTGCTGATTATCGCTGAAGACATCGAAGGTGAAGCACTGGCGACTCTGGTTGTAAACAATATGCGCGGTATTGTTAAGGTCGCTGCGGTCAAGGCACCCGGCTTCGGTGATCGTCGCAAGGCAATGTTGCAGGATCTGGCCATTCTGACCAAGGCCACCGTGATTTCTGAAGAAGTGGGCATGAGCCTGGACAATGTGTCTATGGATGATCTGGGTCAGGCCAAGCGTGTGGTCATCACGAAAGAAGACACTACCGTCATTGATGGTGTCGGTACGGCTGAAGATATTCAGGCACGGGTTGAGCAGATCCGGGCACAGATGGAAGTAACAACTTCTGACTATGACCGTGAGAAGCTGCAGGAACGTCTGGCCAAGCTGGCCGGTGGCGTTGCTGTTATCAAGGTGGGTGCTGCCACTGAAGTCGAGATGAAAGAGAAGAAAGCTCGCGTTGAAGATGCACTGCATGCGACCCGTGCCGCAGTTGAAGAAGGCGTAGTACCCGGTGGTGGTGTGGCACTGATTCGTGTACTGGAAGCAGTTGCCGCTGTGAAGGGTGAAAACCACGATCAGGACATTGGCGTGAAGATTGCGCTGCGTGCGATGGAAGAGCCACTGCGTCAGATCTGCTCGAATGCCGGTGATGAGGCTTCTGTGATCCTGAATGATGTGAAGGCAGGCGAAGGTAACTACGGTTATAATGCACGTACTTCTGAGTTCGGTGACATGATCGAAATGGGTATTCTGGACCCTACCAAGGTGACCCGTACTGCATTGCAGAACGCAGCTTCTGTTGCCGGTCTGATCGTAACCACTGAGGCAATGGTAGCTGAAGTACCGAAGGAAGAAACGTCAATGCCTGATATGGGCGGTGGCATGGGTGGTATGGGCGGAATGGGCGGCATGATGTAAGCCGACTTTCAGTCACTAAACCCAAACAATGAAAACGGGGTGAGGTCGTCAGGCTTCACCCTGTTTTTTTATGACCTGGAGGTGTATGGATGTGTTAAGTTTTTGTAAAGCTTGACAATTTAGTTTGGTTAGTGATTGACAATGAATGGATGTTCTCCTATATTCGATACCTGTAAAAAGGCAGCCGCTTTGTTGGCTGCCTTTTTGTTTTAGGATTGTTGTCTTGGAGGAAGCCATTGTGAGTAAATCTGGTACAGATGCGTTAATGTCGACTTATGCACGCTTACCTGTGACGTTCGCCAAAGGCGAGGGTGCTGTGTTATGGGATACGAAGGGCAAACGATATCTGGATGCGATTTCCGGTATTGCTGTATGCAGTCTGGGTCATGCCCGACAGGAAGTAGCGGCAGCGATCTGTACACAGGCTCAGTCCTTACTCCATACTTCTAACCTGTACCAGATTGAACATCAGTCTGTACTGGGCAAAAAACTGTGCCAGCTATCCGGCATGGAGAGCGTCTTCTTCGCCAATTCCGGTGCCGAAGCCAATGAAGCAGCGATCAAGATTGCGCGTTTATATGGCCATAACCAGGGCATTGAACATCCAGTGATTATCGTGATGAACGGGGCATTTCATGGTCGCACCATAGCCACGGTTACTGCAACCGCTAATGCCAAGGCTCAAACCGGCTTCGGGCCGTTACTGGCGGGTTTCGAGCGTGTGGACTACGGCGACACAGCGGCAGTTGCTGAAATAATGGCGCATAATCCCGATGTTGTTGCTGTGCTGGTGGAGCCGGTACAGGGCGAAGGTGGAGTGAATATTCCACCGGACGATTACCTGCCCGGTTTGCGTGCACTGTGTGACCGATATAACGGTTTGCTGATGGTGGATGAGATTCAAACCGGTATGTGCCGCACCGGTCAGTGGTTTGCTTTCCAGCATTCCGCTATTCAGCCTGATGTCATGACGCTGGCCAAGGCACTGGGTAACGGCGTACCGATTGGTGCCTGTCTGGCGGGTGGCAGGGCACAGGGGGTATTCGGGCCGGGTCATCACGGTTCCACGTTTGGTGGTAATCCACTGGCCTGTCGGGCTGCCCGGGCCGTGATTGAGGTCATGGAAAAAGAACAGCTGGCGGCGCGTGCGGCTGAATTGGGGGACTATTTTATTGCACAATTCAGCGAACAGTTACAGGGTGTCAGTGGCATCACGGACATTCGTGGTAAAGGTCTGATGGTCGCGATTCAGTTGGAGCGGGATTGCGGGGAGCTGGTGGCGCAGGCACTGGAAGAAGGGCTATTAATTAATGTAACGGCGGGTAATGTGGTTCGCCTGCTGCCTCCCTTAATCCTCACCCAGGCTGAAGCAGACACCATCATCCAGCGTGTTTCAGCACTGATCAAAGCATTTCAGGGGGAGATGAAATGACACCCGTACGGCACTTTTTATCTCTGAACGATTTGTCTGCTGCGGAGCTGTGGCAGGTGATTGAGCGTGCCATCGAAATGAAGGCACAGGTCAAGCGCGGTCAGTTTGATGAAGTCTTAAAACATCGTACCTTGGCGATGATTTTTGAAAAAGCCTCGACCCGTACCCGGGTATCGTTTGAAACCGGTATGGCCCAGATGGGCGGACATACCCTGTTCCTGTCACCGGGTGATACCCAGCTGGGGCGCGGTGAGCCGGTGGAGGATTCGGCACGGGTCATTTCGCGCATGGTGGATGTGGTGATGATTCGTACTTTCGAGCAGTCGATGGTGGAAAAATTTGCTGAATATTCGCGGGTGCCGGTGATTAATGCCCTGACCGACCAGTTTCATCCCTGCCAGTTACTGGCTGATATGATGACTTGGGTAGAACAGCGTGGTCGCCCGGCGGACAAGACGGTGGCCTGGGTCGGTGATGGTAATAATATGTGCCATTCGTGGATGAATGCAGCGCGGATATTTGGTTTCCACCTGCATGCTGCCTGTCCGGAAGGTTATGATCCTGATTCGGAAGTGCTCGAATTGAATAAAAATCATGTCACAATGTTCCGTGATCCGGCGGCAGCGGTGCAAAAGGCTGATGTGGTGGTGACTGATACCTGGGCCAGTATGGGGCAGGAAGATGAAAAGCAGGCACGGATGCAGGCGTTTGCCGGTTATCAGGTTACTCACGAGATGATGCAACTGGCAGACAAGGATGCACTGTTCATGCATTGCCTGCCGGCTTATCGTGGTCTGGAAGTGGCCAATGACGTGATAGAAGGCCCGCAGAGTGTGGTATGGGATGAGGCAGAAAACCGGCTGCATGCCCAGAAGGCCTTGATGGAAGCACTGGTTCGCGGGTTTGCCACTGCTGACCCGGAACAGACAGCATGAGAATCATCACCGCGAATACCAATGGCATCCGGGCAGCGGCACGCAAGGGTTTTTTTACCTGGTTACAACAGCAAAACGCCGATGTGGTGTGCATTCAGGAAACCAAGGCGCAGATTCATCAGCTGGAAGAAAACCGCGAATTATTTTTTCCGCAGGGTTTTCATTGCTACTATCACGATGCACAGAAAAAGGGTTACAGCGGTGTTGCATTGTATTGTCGGCAGGAGCCGGATGAGGTCATTATCGGCATGGGCAACGAGGAATTTGATGCGGAAGGCCGTTATCTGGAAGCACGGTTTGGCAAGTTGAGTGTGGCTTCATTGTATATGCCCTCCGGTTCCGCCAAAGATGAACGCCAGTTAGTCAAATATCGCTGTATGGATCATTTTGAAGGGGTGATGCAGCAATTCAGGGCAGACGGACGTGATGCGGTAATTTGCGGTGACTGGAATATCGTGCATAAGGAAGCGGATATCCGTAACTGGAAAGGGAACCAGAAAAACTCGGGCTGTTTGCCGGAGGAACGGGCCTGGCTGGACAAGCTGTTCTATGAGCTGGAATTTATTGATGCGTTTCGTGAAATAGAGCAGCCGGAACATGAGTATACTTGGTGGTCGAATCGTGGTCAGGCCTGGGCCAATAATACGGGCTGGCGGATTGATTATCAGGTGTTGACTCCGTCGTTGAAAGGTACGGTGGAAGCGACACATATCTATAAGGACGAACGATTTTCGGATCATGCACCGTTGCTGATTGATTATAACTATGAGATACCGACATCATGAGTGAGAATACTGCTGGAGCAATAGCCAAACGTGACTGGGGAGAAACCTTCCGCAGTTTTATTCATCCGCGGGTCATTACCATGCTCTTTCTGGGTTTCTCGGCGGGTGTGCCCATTCTGTTGATTTTCTCATCGCTGAGTTTGTGGCTGCGGGAAGCCGGGGTGGAAAAGTCCGCCGTCACCTTTTTCAGCTGGGCGGCGCTGGGTTACTCGTTCAAGTTTGTCTGGGCACCGCTGGTGGATAAACTGCCCCTGCCGCTGCTGACCAGATGGCTGGGGCGTCGACGTGGGTGGCTACTGTTATCACAGTTTGCAGTCATAACCGCTATTTTATGGATGGCACTGACTGATCCTGCCTTGAGCGAGGTGAGTCTGACCATGATGGCACTGGCTACTGTTTTGCTGGGTTTTTCCTCTGCGACTCAGGACATTGTTATTGATGCGTATCGTATTGAATCAGCTGCCAGCGATCTGCAGGCCCTGATGTCGTCTACTTATATTGCCGGTTACCGGATTGGCATGATTGTCGCGGGTGCCGGTGCGTTATATCTGGCACAATATTTCGGCAGTGAAAAAGACAGTTATAATTATGTGGCCTGGATGACGACTTACGCAATAATGGCGGCAGTGATGCTGGTCGGTGTGATAACCACGCTGCTTATTCCGGAGCCAGCCGAATACCGTCCGGCTGAGTTTGCTTATACCCCGGGTGATTATGCCCGTTTTTTACTGTTATTTTTGCTGGCAGTACTTGGGTTTATTGCGGTATTTTTCCTGAGTTCCAAATCTGCGGCTGCCTTACTGGGTTTTAATGTACTTTATGAGAGTGTCCAGTCAGCCAGGTCGTCACTGGCCGAGATGTTTGCCAATAAAAATCTGGCCGGTTTACTGGTGGAAACCCTGCGCTTGGGGCTGGCCTTATGCGTGGCCTGGTTAGTTGCCAAAGCGTTGATGGCTGCCAGGGTTGTTAATGCCACAATGGTCAAGGAAGCTTACCTGAATCCGGTACGCGATTTCTTCCAGCGTTACGGTACCGGAATTGCTATTATTCTGCTGCTTCTGGTCGGATTCTACCGGGTTTCTGATATTGTGCTGGGGGTAATTGCCAATGTGTTTTATCAGGATATGGGTTATACCAAAACACAGATTGCCAGTGTAGCGAAAGTGTTTGGTTTGCTGATGACGATTGCCGGTGGTTTTGCCGGGGGATTGTTGGCAGTGCGTTTCGGGGTGATCCGTATTCTATTTCTTGGTGCAGTGCTGTCGGCGGTCACAAATTTGTTGTTTGTCTGGTTGTCAAATTCTGAGGCGGATATAACCAGGCTATACGTTGTCATCGGGGCCGATAATTTATCCGCAGGTCTGGCCTCAGCGGCATTTATTGCTTATCTGTCCAGCCTGACCAATATCTCTTTTACCGCAGTGCAGTACGCCATTTTCAGCTCATTAATGACCTTGTTCCCGAAAGTGCTGGGTGGATATTCCGGTACCTTTGTTGAGTCGATGGGCTATTCGAACTTCTTTATTATGACGACGTTACTGACCCTGCCGGTGCTGGTGCTGATTGTGATTGCCGGTCGGTATGTTAAGGATGAGGTGAAATTTAACGCACCCGGTTCAGCATAAATAACCCGGCCAGACTGAACAGCAGCAACGGCAAACTGGCCGACAATAGTGGCGATAAACCGTAAACCAGCCCGGTGCGACTGATGATTCGATCCAGCAATAAATAAGTAATTCCGATCAGGATGCCGATAAATATCCGTTGTCCGGCTCCGGCATTCCGCTGAAAGCCAAACACCAGCGGTGCGGCGAGGATCAGCATTACCAGCGTGGACAGTGGCGTAGTAAAGTGTTTCCAGTATTCCAGCTCAAAACGTTCGGTACTGAGCTGGTTTTCGCTCTGGTGTTCAATAAACCGTGCCAGTTCCAGTGCGGTTAATTGTTCCGGGTTGACTTGTGCAAGTTCCAGCATATTGTTGGGGAACAGCTCCGCTGCCGCGAGCTTGCTATATTTATTTACCGTGACCTGATCCGGGTGGAGGTGTTGTTCCGTTACCTGATGCAGCCACCAGCCATCGGTTTCGTGAATGGCGTATGCTGCTTTTAGGAGACGGCTGAAACCGCCCTGTGCCGGGTCAACTTCATAGATGGAAACACCCTCGATTTTTTTCTCTGACCAGATTTTATTGATGGATAAATACTGATTGCCGTTTTTTAACCAGATACCTTCCGAAGAAACCGCCACCTGTTTTTGCAGCATGCGTACCTTGAAGTTCTGTGCGTAAGCCTCGCTGTTCGGGGCCACCCATTCGCCGAGGGCAAAGGACAGTAAGGCCAGTACAAATCCCAGTTTCAGTGTGGCAATCACAATACGCCGGATTGAATAGCCTGCTGCTCGCATTGCGGTAATTTCACTGCCAGAGGCCATATTGCCCAGCCCCATCAGGCTGCCGATCAGCACGGCATAGGGGAAGTTGATAGACAGGGTGCGTGGCAGGCCGTACAGCACATATAACAGTGCCTGAAAGGTGCCATAGCGGGTGCCCTGTCTGGTATCACCCAGTTCAGCAAGAAAATCAAACAGTCCGAACAACAGAGTAAGCGACAGCCAGGTGATCAGAATACTGAGCAGAATATTTTTCCACAAATAACGTTCCAGTAAAATCATGATGGTTTGCCGTAGTACTTGCGTAGTAACCAGAAGGAGAGTGCCACCATGATCAGGTGTACCCACCACATCCCCAACCAGCCGGGGATTTCCTGACGTTCCAGCATGCCGCGCAGCGTGGTCAGCACATTGGCGTAAAGACCGTAAATCAGGATGGCGACGGCAATCTTGCTGAAACGGCCTTGTCGGGGAGCTGTATAGCTGAGCGGAAAAGCGAGCAGGGCCAGAACCGGTGCAGATAAAACAACGGAGGTCCGCCACTGCAACTCGGCATTGGCCTGTGGCGAGGGCAGGGCTAACAGTTCCCATGTTGATACGGTTTCAATTTCAGCAGTACGGGTAAAATTACGCAACGGGATGCGGATACCGTGTTCACCGAAGCGGATAATCGACATACCGCCTTTATTCTGATTATTTTCATAACGAAAACCATCACGAATTTGCAGGAACCGTTCACCATTTGCGGAATCGATGAACAGAATGGCGGAACTGGCCCAGATCAGTACCTCATTAGTCTGGTCTTTGACGCGGATGAAAAAACGTTCCATTTTAGTCCGTGAGGCATCAATACTTTCGGCCAGAATGGTGTAGTTGCGTTCACGGTTGCCGGAGGTGACAAACTCTCCTTCGGGGATACCGGCGGCTTCGGGGCGTTCGTACATTTCCTGTTTCAGATTCTGGTTGCGGGTTTCGATTTCGGGAGAAACAAAAAATACCATCACTGCCATTAACAGGGTCAGGGGAATAACAAAACTGAAGATGGCCCGGAAGAAATGCCGGGGGGCAACACCGGAGGCACGCAGTGCGACCATTTCCGAGTCACGGTATAAACGGCTGAAAGCAAGCATCATACCGATCAGCAAGGCCACCGGGATCAGGCGTACCAGATTGCGCAGCGAACCGTAGAACAGCATATTGCCCAGTAAGTCGAGAGGCAAGTCACCGCTGCTGGCACTGGCCAGCAGGCGCACAAAGGTATTACCGATAATAATCAGCGTCAGCACCAGCAAGGTGGCCAGAAAGCTCAGGGCAATTTCTTTGAACAGATAGCGGTTTAGTATCATTCTAAGCTATTATTGCAGCAATCAGAGGATAATGCATTCTACCGGGTTCTTTCAGGTACAAGGAGTCGTGTTACCGCATTTTTTTAGTGGATCACCGTCTGTCTGCGATTGTTTTATGTGTAGAAATTCCTTCGTTGTGTATATAAATGGAACTTTCAATCTGCGGAGTGATTGCATATAGTCGGGCAGTCGGTATTTTTTCGGGCTTGGGTGGTCAATCTTGCAAGGTTATCAGGCTTTCTGCCGGTGCAAATGGTTAAATTGTAAAAAATGCCTGCAACTCATAGATGAAAAACGGGCCAGGGTTTACTATATGTTGAAAAATTGTTTATCTGTTAAATATGCCAGGTACAGCTTACTCGTTCTGACGGTAGCTTGTTGGTTCAGTACGTCTGTTGCTGCGGATGCATTGCCTTCGCTGGCAGAGGCGAAGGAACAGGTCGGTGTCTGGCAGGGGGAGGTGGCCAGAATCAGTCGCAGTGGGGATGCGGCAGCAATTGCAGCGGCACGTACCGAACTGCGTAACTGGCAGGCGATTGTTGATCGTCTGGTGGCACAGGAAAAAAAGCGCAAACCGCTGGCGGGGGCGAAGAACACTGCCGGTCAGTCCGGGCAACAGGCGGTCAGCAAGAACATTAAAGTACCGGCTCACCTGAAGGGTGAGGAACGCAAACAGTTTATTCTGCGTCAGACACAGCGTATTGAAGCGCAGGAAAAGGCTGAGCGTGAGCGGGCTGCACAGACCCGGCTGCAGGGGCAGCTGAGTGCTGCGATCAGTGCCGGTGATTATAATCGTGCCAAGGGCCTGGTGAATCAGGGAGCCAAAGCCGATATTGATGCCATCCAGCTGGCAATCAAGGGCGGGTACACCGGTATCGCTTACCTGCTAATCAAGAGTAACGATCAGCTGATCCCGGCAGATGTTGAGCAGTTGCTGGGCAGGGAGCTGCTTAATGTCGCGCAGGTGGGTGACATGAAACGGATCAAAAACCTGATTAAGCTGGGTGCCAATGTGAATTACAGTGAAGGCGAACGAACACCACTGAGTGTGGCAGCGAAAGGTAATCACATGGGAGTGATTAATGCCCTGCTGGCACAGGGGGCCCGACGTGACCCGATGGTGCTGGGGCAGTTGTTATTCAAGGCCGTGCACCGGGGTGATCAGAACCAGGCGGCTCATCTGTTGCGTATGGGAGCATCGGCTAATTATGCCGAGCAGGGTGAAACGGCACTGTCAACGGCACTGGCTGCCGGAAATTACGGTTTGGTGACGGTTCTGATTAATGGTGGCGCGACCGCTGATACCCGGCTGCTGGGGCAGGCCTTATACCGCGTTGCCAGTGAGGGCAATATTGATCACGTCAGGCAGTTGCTGAAGCTGGGTGCCAATGTCAATTACATCAATAATGGCAAGACAGCACTGACGGTGGCACTGGAACATGGCCATATGGCCATGGCTAACGAGCTGATCCGTGCCGGGGGTGATGAGCCTTCCGGGCAGTTCGGCAAGAAGCTGTTTGATGCCGCACTGGAAGGGGATATGGCCTGGGTCAATGTGCTGTCACGTATTAAGAAATACCGCGATTATCAAAACGGTGAGCGTGAGACTCCCCTGCATGCGGCGGCCGCCCGTGGTCACAACGATGCGGTCACGGCCTTGCTGAATGCCGGTGCAAATCCGAATGCGTTGACCATTAAAAACTGGTCACCGGTACATCATGCGGCCCGTTTTGGTCATAAACTGGCGCTGATTAACCTGTTAAAGAGAGGCGCAGATATTTATGCGGTGAATTCGGATGGCAATGATGCCTATAAATTGGCGAGAATTGCGATGCGTAATCCGGAACTGGCACAGGATAATGCAAGGGTTCTGGAATATATCCGTCTCTGGCAGCAATATCATCCGCACCAGAGTACGGATGCGGCGGCGGGTGCGCAATAGGTTGTTTTAGTGAGTGATCTGCTAACATTCTTTCCTGATCGCAAATAACCCACCCAGGATGCGGGTCGACCATTCTATGAACGCTGCTATCTGCTGCGGATCATTAAACGGTGACTGATCACGGTACAATAGGCAGTATTCCACTTTCTGGCTTTCACCTTGGTGGTAATCGTTGCCCAGCCATTCCCCGATGGCGGCTTCCGGTTTTAATTCAGGTTTTGAGGCAGACTGCTGATACATTTTCCAGGCTGATTTTGGAAAAAATGGTAACGGTTGATGCAAGCCCTGCCAGTATCCCCGCATCAGTTCCATGAGCTGCTGTCTGGCATCGCTATTCGTCAGGGGGGGCAGATGATAATGTTGCTCCGGTGTATAAACACAAGTCTGGCGCACGGTGTCAGCCGGAATAGTCGTGCAGGCATTCATCGCCAGATGTTGCAGCCAGATAGCCAGCCATTGCCAGACACCGTGATAGCCGAACAGTAATAAGTGTCGTCCCTGTGGCGTGATATGACTCAGGTTGCTGTGCAGTTCCAGTGGGTCGGCATGGAGGTAAAATTCAAAACTTTCGGCCTCCGGCAGTGCGGGCAGTTGTGCATGCAGCTGTTTGACCTGCTCATAATAGTCCTCGAAAATCAGTTGCCCGGGTTTACCGTGCGGTAATAACCCCTGTGCCCGCAGAATGGCCTCACTGTTGTCTGCGGTGAAGTGCTGTTCCAGGTGTTGCAGAATCTGGTGGCTGATGGTGCTGTCGACGAAGGCTTCCACGGCAAACGGTTCACGTTCCGCCAGGGTATCAGCCTGTTCATGTAAATTGAGTTCAAAACGTGTCGTTAAAAAATAGCGGGCCGGGCGACGATAGAAGCTGATCAGTTGATCCAGGGTGATATGGTGCTGATGTTCGGCCAGCTCCGGCAGTGCCTGTCCGTGACTGAAAGGCGGGATATTCTGGTGGACTGTATTATTATTGTGCAGGGCGGCCAGCTCACGGCGGTAACTGAACAGGCCGGGTTCCTTGTCCGGATTGAAATAACGCGGACTGAAGGCTTGCAGTGGATGGCGGGTAATCAGCTGTTCGGCCTGTAACGCAAAACGTTTCTCCAGATAATCCAGCAATTCGCTGACCAGTACCGAAGGCATAATGGTGTTATTGGTCAGCACATTCTGGCCGACATAACTGATGTACAGCTGCTGGCGGGCGGACAGCAGACTTTCCAGAAACAGGTAACGGTCTTCATCGCGCCGTGAGCGATCACCACGCCGTCGTTTGCTGTGCGCCAGTTTATCGAAACTGAGCCGGGTATCCTGACGCGGAAAGCCGCCATCCTGCATCCCCAGCAGCGCAACAAATTTAAATGGCACACTGCGCATTGGCATCAGTGTACAGAAGGTAATACCACTGCCGAGGAAACCCTCTGCCTGATTACTTTGTTCCAACTGTGATTGCAGTGCATCACGGAAAACATTCCATGGCAGGTGCTGATGAAATCCGGCCTGTTGCAGGGATTGCTGTAAGTTATCCAGTGCCTGAAAGACCTGGTAAGTATCAGCATCCTCGCCGAATAGTTGATTGATCAGATAACGCAGTCGTTCACACCAGTCGGCCACCGGCCGTTCAGCCTTACTCCATTTCGCTAGGGTGAACAGGGTGTGGGCAACTTGCTGAAAACGCTCCAGAATCTGTACCTGACTGCCTTCCAGCTCATTGAATGGCAAAATATCACCAAATAGCTGCTCACCGGGCAGCATATAACCCAGCATCAGCCGATCCAGACCATACATCCAGGTATGCTCAAAGGTGGTGGGTTCGGCCTGTTGCCGATCAAAGGTTTGATCAATACCCCGGCGGATATTGACCTGGCGCACCCAGTCGCGGCATTGCTGGATCTGCGTCTCATCCAGCCCGGTAGCATCACGGATTTCCGCGTATTCCAGCAGTGCAAATACCACTTCGGCTTCAAACTGAGTTTGCGGGGTACTGAGCAGCTGGATACAGGCGGAGCTGATATTTTTTGCGGTTGAAAAACGCTGGTCAGCGATACTGAAGGGCAGTGTGACCGGTGCGTTGCTGAACACCGCTTCAATAAAGGGTGCGTAGGTATCGATTTCCGGTGACATGACAACAATGTCCGCCGGAGTCAGTGTTTTATCCTGTTCCAGTGCGGCGAGCAGCTGGTCATACAACACTTCAATTTCACGCATTGGCGAGTGACAGGAATGGAGAGTGATCGACTGATCCGGTGTCAGATCAGTGTCCGCAACAAAGTCCTCACCTTCCAGATTGAGAATATCAGCCTGTATCTGATGCAGCATTGTAGGCGAATTGGTGTCGAGTGGGTCGGTGAAGTTGTCGATTTCAAGTGGATAAGGCTCAAGGTTACGCAGGTTTTCAATAAAATCCCGCCCCTGTTTGCCCCAAGAGGCCAGCAACGGATTACCGACTGTGATGTATTCCTGTGTCTCCGGTTCCCGTTTGATTTTTTGTTTGCGTGATTCAATATCACCCCAGTACACCAGCGACGGGTTCATTACATAAAAATCGACATCCGTTTTTTCCGCGACCTGCGCCATCATTTCGAGATAGGCCGGAGACAGTGCCGGAACCGAGAAAAAGCTGATACGGGCAGGCAGTTGCCCGGTATTGACGGTCTGTAGCTGTTGAATAAAACGCTGTTGTAGCCGGACCCAATGTTCCAGTTGCTGATCGGTGACTACGTTCTGCCATAATCGTTCCTGCCAGTCAGTCGTGGGTGCTTTTTCCCAGCGTTGAATCCAGTCCGGGCGGAAGAACAGATAACCGTCAAATACCGTTGCAATCTGTTTCGCCAGTTGCCAGGCCATATTCGTCTTGTCATCCAGATAATGTCCAAGATCGTGATGGTATTTTTCCGGATGGTTGCCGAGTTCAGCCAGCAGCCGCCAGCGCAGTAATTTCGGCGAGCAGGGATCACGTTCCGGTACATGTTCCAGCACTGTCCGTAACAGCTCCCAGGTAATTTCCGCCGGAAACAGATAGCGCAGATTGGCGGCAATTCCGCTGTGTGTGGCCAGTTGTAACGACAGCCAGCGGCCCATGCCGGCATTTTGCACCACGACTTGTTCCGGTCTGAAGGGATCTAGACGGTTGCGGGTCACCGTCTCTGTAAACTGGCGGGCAAGGGTTTCCAGGCGGTTACTGTGGAAGATTTGCAGCATGGTGATCGGTGTTTATCCGGTGATTAAGGCGATGAACTGATGATAGTGTTTCGCCGTGTTGCCGTACAGGTTTTGGTTGAGGTGATTTGCCTCTGCTGGTTACTATAACCAGCAACCGACCTGTTTGTTGAGTATAGGCACACACCATGACAGAAGCACAAAAGAAGCGTCTGGAGCAGCAGCTCTGGGCGATCGCCAATGAACTCCGTGGCAAGATGGATGCGGATGAGTTCCGTGATTACATTCTGGGGTTCATCTTCTTCAAATACCTCTCCGAAAAACAGTACCTGCATGCCAATGAGCTGCTGATAAACGAAACCGTCAAGGATTATGCCTCGCTGACGGATGCAGACGATATTGAAGCCATTAGGGAAGATTCACTGGAGAATCTGGGCTATTTCCTCCGCCCGGATGAGTTGTTCACCACCATCAGTCAGAAGGGTAATGCGCCGCAAGAGGGCGAAAGCAACTTCATTCTGGAAGACCTGCAAGCGGTGCTGAATAATATCGAGCAGAGTACGATGGGCACAGACAGTGAGGAGGATTTCAACAAGCTGTTTGAAGATATTGACCTCAATAGTACCAAGCTGGGACGCACACCGGATGCGCGTAATCAGTTGATTGCCAAGGTGCTGTCGCATCTGGATGGCATT
>PDRT01000035.1 GCA_002746895.1 Thiothrix nivea | reverse complement strand
ATGGTGAATAAAGTCCTGGCAGACGAACTGAACGGCCAGATTCATGCCCTGGCCTTACACACCCTGACCCCGGCACAGTATGCTGAACGCGCCGGAAAAGTGGCGGATTCACCACAGTGTCTGGGGGGTGGCAAGATTAGACCTTGAACAATCTTTTTATTTAGAAATTCCACAAAAACCTTGATAAGCAAGCCTTTATATTGAGTGCTAACTATGAAATTAATTAATTTTTTTATCTATATGGCCTTATGCTTATTCCTTATTGGCTGTACTGGCAACCCTTCAGAAATGCCTCAAAATGTCAGCTCAAATAAGCCCGAAGAAACCAAAGGAACTATCTATGAAGGTACATATTCTTTTTATTATAATGAATATTTTATTGAGGGTAAAAGTGGCCATTTATGGCGACCATATTTATCCGAAAGATTGAAGACTGATTTTAAACAACATTGGAACAAGGCCACTGGTAATAAAAGACCGCCAAACATTGCTAGAGTTAGATTCAAAGGAACTATCAAATGGATTAATGACAACCCTCCTGTTGGGATAAAAGTCAGCAAAAATTCAAATAAATTTGTACCTTATAAACATTTCACAGTAACTGAAGTGATTTCAGTTACTGTACCTGATAAATTAAATCCGGCCACTTGCTATAGAGAGGAAATCCCTTGTTCCAGTGCAGGATTAGCTCAGTTTTCAGGAAAGGTCATTAAACATTAGAAGTTGTCTGGCAAATTACAATACAAGGCCACCACTCAATGCTAAACTTGCCCTTTATCCAAAAAAACATAAGGCCTTATGAAAATCGCCAATAAGTTACGCTGGGTAATGGTCTCCGCTGTCGTAGTCCTTACCCTTTTCTTCCTGTTATTTCTGTTCTTCGCCACCCAGAGTTTTCTGGATGTCTGGGATCGCCTGCAGCAACTCCCCGGCTGGCTGTTCTATACCTATATCAGTATTATCGCAGGCATTCTTGGTGGCAGCGGCTATTTTATCTACCGCGTTCTCGGCAGTGGCAGCGGTAAAAAAGACAGCGACCGGAATGAACCACTGAGTGAAGAACAGTTGCGCAGCGAACTGGATCGTTATGAAGAATCCGGCATGGATACCACCCCGTTGCGCGAAGAACTGGCCAGGCTGCAAAGCCGCAAGGACAGCGGCCAGATCAATATCGCTTTCTTCGGTGATGTCAGCACCGGGAAATCATCCATTATCAAGGCCCTGCTGCCCGAGACGGATATTGAACCGAATCTGCGTGGTGGCTCAACCCGGGAAATCAGGGAATACCTGTGGCAAACCGCTTCCGGTGACCGTTTACTACTGACGGATCTGCCAGGGCGCAATGAAGCCGATGGCACACTGGATGAAATGGTGCGCGATGAGGCGGTACGTGCCCAGATGGTGGTCTATGTCATGGATTCGGATTTCAGCCGCACCCAGTATGAAGATGTGCAGCTGTTACTCGACTTCGGTAAACCGATGATTCTGGCTTTCAACAAAAGCGATCAGTACAACACCGATGAAAAACGTCTGCTGACAGAGCGGATTCAGGAACGCATCGCAGCGACCAAGGGCAAAAAACCGACACTGAAGATTGTGTTTATTCAGTCCGGCGGTCATGAGGAAGTGACCAGGGTCTATCCGGATGGTCGTGAAGAAACGCTGATTCGCCCGCGCAAAGCCGATATTTCAGCGCTGATGACACAGATTCAACAGGAAATCGACAGCCAAGCTGACTGGCTGGAACAGTTACGTGATGCCAGTGTCTTTACCCTGGTCAAACATAAACTGGACGAGTCCCGCATTACTCATCGCCGTGAACGCGCCGAAAAAATTATCCGTACCGCCACCCGGAATGCGATACTGGGCTCAATGGCCGCCATCAGCCCCGGCACGGATATTGTCATTCAGGGTGTACTTGGCACCAAAATGGTCAAGGATCTGTGTAATCTCTATGATAGCCCGGTCAGCCAGATTGATATTGACAGCTTTCTCGATTTCAGTCAGGGGCAACTGAAGAAAAGTATCCCGGTGATACTGGCGGTGGCCGGTAATGGCATGAAAGCCTTTCCGGGTATCGGCACGGTGGCCGGAGGGCTGGTACATGCCGTGGCCTACGGGTTAATATTTGATGCCCTGGGGCATTCAGTGGCACATACACTGGAGAAACGCGGTGAGCTGAAACCGGCTCCGGCGGCACTGACTTTTCGGGAGATGTTGAGTGGAAATCTGGAAGAGCGTACAAAAACATTTGCCAGATTGGTGGTCGACCAGTACCAGCGAAAAAAGTCCTGAACGGAACGTAACGGAGATGGACATCTGGAAAAACATGCAGAAACACCTGCCGGACTGGGTGAACCATATTCCCGGTATTGCCACACAAGCTGCCAAAACAGATACGGAAAAAGATGCTGATCACCGTGCTGTAACTATTGATTCCGAAGGTACGGCCATACCCGCCGAGCCGGTTAAAAAACCCAGGGCAGGTGACTCTCACCTTGCACTGGCGACGGAAAGTCTGCGGCAGTTAATGGGCGACAAGCGCATTCCGGATGATGTGCGGGAAGTGCTGAAAGAAGACTACACCCAGGTGCAGCGCATGCTGGACAAGCTGGAACACGGTCATATTCATATCGCGGTCTTTGGCCGTGTCAGTGTCGGTAAATCCTCACTGCTGAACGCCCTGATCGGTAGGGAGGTGTTCAGTGTCAGCGTGTTACACGGCGAAACCAGAACCTCCAGTATACAAAACTGGGAGGAGTATGAGGATGGCGGCCTGTTTCTGATTGACACACCGGGCATCAATGAAGTGGATGGCGAAGAACGCGAACGCATGGCCCGCGAAGTGGCGGAACGCTCCGATCTGGTGTTGTTCGTGATTGACAGCGATCTGACAGACGTTGAATTCCGGGCATTGCAAATGGTGGTTACCGGCCACCGCCCGACACTGCTGACGGTGAACAAGGCAGACCGTTATACTGAAAAGGAACAGCGGCAGTTACGCAGCATTCTCCGTGAGCGCACACAGGGGATGATCAGCCCGGAAAACATTGTTTTCACCACCGCGCAGGAAACCCGCCAGGTACTGATTACGGTTGACGAAAACGGTAATGAACAGGAAAGTACCCGCCTGCGTCCCACCGATGTCGCCACACTGAAAACGCGCCTGTGGGATATTCTGGAAGCAGAGGGTAAAACCCTGGCCGCACTGAATGCCTCCCTGTTTGCCGGTAATCTGAGCCAGGAGGTGGGTCAGCGCATTCTGGAAGTCAAACGCGAACTGGGTGCTAAAACCATCCGCATGTACTGCCTCGGTAAAGGGGTAGCGGTAGCACTTAACCCGATTCCACTGGCTGACCTGATTGCAGCCGCCGCGATTGATGCCGGGATGATTGTGCATTTATCACGACTGTATGGTTTACCGATGTCAAAAACGGAAGCCGGTCAGCTGGTACGCACGATTCTCAGTCAACTGATTCTGCTAATGGGCACCACCTGGGCCATTCACCTGTTATCATCCGCCCTGAAACTGGGCACTGGTGGCCTGTCCACAGTACTGACCGCTGCCACCCAGGGAGCAATCGCCTGGTACAGCACATTGGTGGTCGGCAGTGTAGCTGAACGCTGGCTGGCTAACGGTAAATCCTGGGGCGATGCCGGGCCGAAACTGGCGGTACAACAAATTCTGGATTCGCTGGATCGTGACTCGGTGGTTGCCGAGGCACGCGATGAAATCCTGACCTATATGCGTAAAACTCTTAAAAGCTGATCAAAAACAACCGTATGAAAATCTCCAAAAACATTGCCATTATTGCCGTCTTATTGCTGGCGGTAATGTACCAGTACTTTGAAAACAACCCGATCCAAACACCACCCAACACCGGACAAAGCCATTTCAGCAGTACAAAAAATACTCCGCCACCTGATCAGACCGATCAGAATGCCGTCATCCAGCGCATTCGCGATGCAGCAAATAATACCAATGCCAAATTCTGGACAACCGTGCGCGGTGAAGTCATCAGGAACCTGAAAGATGACACTAAAGGCAGCCGTCACCAGAAATTCCTGATCAGAATCAGCCCGGATATTACCCTGCTGGTGGCACACAATATCGATCTGGCCCCACGTGTGCCGGTCACTACAGGCGATCAGGTGACATTGCATGGTGAATATGCCTGGAATAACCGTGGCGGAGTCATGCACTGGACACACCATGACCCCAAGGGGCGGCGTGACGGAGGCTGGATTGAGATTGGCGGGAAGCGTTATCAATAGCTTCCCGCCAGCCAGACAGATTGATTACCCTCAGAACAATTTTATCGGACTGATAAAGCGGCTGGCATCACGCAGGAAGGTCTTCTTGCCATCCTCCGACATCACAATGCGGTCATCGCGTTCCAGCAATGGATCCGGTGCCCTGCCCTCGCGGATCGCTTCCAGATTAACGGCGTAACGGCGGAATTGGCCATGACGGTCACGACGGAACAGGGTGGCATTCGTCTTGTCCGTCAGCTCAGTAATCCCCCCTGCCATCGCGATGGCCTGCATAAAGGTCATACCGGGCTGTAACTGAAAGACCCCCGGCTTCGCCACCGAACCATCGACAGTAAAGCGATTATAGGTTGCTTCCTGCACCACAATGCGGTCATCCTGAATTAACATTAAGTCCTGCATCCGCCCCTGACGAATCGCAGCAATATCAATTGGTTGCTGGCTGATCTGACCGTTGGCATTGCGTCGCAACAAAACAGCACTGTGTACATCGGCCCTGGCATCCAGCCCACCGGCCAGTGCGATGGCCTGTAACACCGTCATACGGCCACTGACCGGAAAGACCCCCGGCTTGTTCACGGCACCTTCCACCGTAACCCGGTTCTGTACGGATTCCTTGACCACCACTGTCACCTGCGGGTTATTCATATAGGTCTGTTCAAGCTTCTGTGCGATCACCCGCTCCAGCTGTGCCGGTTTCAGCCCCTTGGCCCGTACCTGTCCGATCAGCGGATAGGTAATATAACCACGGGAATCAATGCGCAATTCACGGGTCAGATCCGGCACCTTAAAGACGGTAATTTCCAGTAAATCCTGTGCCGATAACAGGTCACTGCCCGCCCACACGCCATGCGGGAAACGGCCGGGCGTATGCGTCATCGCCATGGGTACCGGACGGGTGGATAAAGCCGCCACCGGCGATGGTGCAGGCAGCGAGGCACGAATCGAATTGGCCGCGATCAGGGGCGGGGCTGTATTTTTTTTGGTCAACCCGCAGCCACTGAGTAATAAGCCGGAGACAACGGGCAGGATTAAATATTTTGCATTGATCATCAGGGAAGCTCCGTGCATCCATTCAAGAAGCTCATAAAATAATGGATTTTCCTCAATACAAACGACTGATGACCGCAGGAATGGAAGTGTTCCCTGGATAAGTGGTGCTAATAAGAAAAAATGGAATTATCTATTGATAGCCCTGCGGATTCTGGCTTTGCCAACGCCAGGAGTCCCGGCACATGTCTTCCAGTGTTTTTTCCGCCCGCCAGCCCAGCTGTTCAGCGGCATGGGACGGATCAGCAAAACAGCTCGCCACATCCCCCTTTCGGCGCGGTGCAATCTGCCAGGGAATTTCCCGGCCACTGGCTGTTGCAAACGTCTTGATCATATCCAGCACGGAATAACCCTGCCCAGTGCCCAGATTGGTAATTAACAGATTATCGACCCTATGTTGCTGAAATGCCTGCAGTGCCTTGACATGGCCCAATGCCAGATCGACCACATGGATATAATCACGCACACCGGTACCATCGTGTGTCGGATAGTCATCGCCAAACACCGAGAGTTGCGGGTACTGACCGACTGCCACTCTGGCGATATACGGCATCAGGTTATTCGGAATACCGCTGGGATCTTCACCTATCCGGCCACTGTCATGTGCGCCTACCGGATTAAAATAACGCAATATCGCCATCTGCCACTGTGGATCGGACTGGTATAAATCCATGAGGACATCTTCGATCATCAGCTTGGAACGGCCATACGGATTGGTCGCCGCACGGGGAAAATGTTCCTGAATCGGCGTAGTCTGTGGATCACCATAAACCGTGGCTGAGGAGCTGAAAACGATTCTGTTGACCCGATGACGCTGCATGGCTTGCAGCAAACTGACCGTACCGGCAACATTATTATCGTAATACCATAACGGCTTTTCAACCGACTCACCCACCGCTTTCAAACCGGCAAAATGAATCACACCACTGATACTATAACGGGTAAAAAGCTCATCCAGCACGGCGGCATTGCGAATATCACCCTCATGGAAGGGAATTTCGGCCACACCTGCCAGTTCCGCCACCCTGCGTAATGACTCTGCGGAACTGTTACACAGATTATCCAGTACCACCAGTTCAAAACCGGCTTCCAGTAAGGCCAGACAGGTATGTGAACCGATATAACCCGCACCACCGGTCACCAGAATTTTTTCAGCAGACATGATCTAAACTTCCCAAACAAACCAGAAAAACCCGGATGGTGACCATTAACCACCCAGGTTGCAGTGGCAAGTTTAGCGCTTATCGGCAGATTGGTCTTTCTTGACTTTTGTATTTTTTACCTTGTCTGTCGCAGCTGATGCAGATTTTTTCGTTTCAACGGCATTATCCGGCTTACCTTTGGCACCGGCAACACCGGACAGCTCACTCACGCCTTCAGTCAGCGAAATATCAGCCTTGATTTTTTTGAAAATCCCGTCACCGATACCCTTGACCTCCTTGATTTCCTCCAGGGTCTTGAAAGCACCATACTCCTTGCGGTAAGCCACTATTGCGGCTGCTTTTTTCTCACCAACACCCTTCAGATGATGCTGGATAGCCGCCGCAGTGGCGGTATTAATATTCACCATGTCGGCCAGTGACACCGAGGAAGAAAACAGACCGGCAGACAACAGTAAAGCAGTGATTATTTTTTTCATGTGGATTTTATCCTTATTATTTTGTTTAAAGCGGACGATGCATATTGCCAAAACCGTTCCAATAGCTCGAATTGGCACGATAACCGGAGTTTCAGTTGCTGATAGTGGATTTTTCGCCGCAGCTTGATTATCTTTGCAGACAGTTAAATTCCGGAGAACCCGCATGAACAAACATTACCTTAAAAAAGCACTGACCTATTCCACTGTTGGCAGTCTCGGCCTGACTGTAGCCGCCGCACTGCAAGGCTGTGGTGATACCGGCCTGCCTGCGGAACAGAGTCAGAATCAAGATCAGGCACAGATTGCCGACGCTGCCGAGCAGGGTCTGTTCATGGTCATCCAGCAGACCGGTACTAATCCGGACACCTATGAACTGGCAGAAAAATACCCGTCGGCACAGGGCACCCGCGCCATTCTGAAAGACATGGACGGCAATGAACGCATCCTGAGCGAGGAAGAGCTGAAGCAAATGGCGGAAGCCGAAGCGGCCAAGGTTGAATCCGGTGAGTCCCAGCTGGCCGGGCCGGTGGCGGAAAATCAGGGACTGAGCCTGGGTGAGACCATTCTGGCTTCTGCCGCCGGGGCACTGATCGGCGGTATGCTGGCCAATAAGCTGATGGGCAATTCCAACTTCCAGAAGCACCAGCAACGCACCAATCAGCGTGCACAAAGCAGCATGAGCAGCAGCCGCAAACCGGGTGCAAATAACACCAGCAACCGCAATAAAAGTTCCAGGGCACGCTCCGGCTTCTTTGGTGGCAACAAGGGTGGCAGCCGCAGCAGCAGCCGTTCTTTTGGTGGCTAAGCGATGATCCGTACTGAACCGGTCAAGCCCATCAGCAATGAGCTGATGGAAGAAGTGGGGATGAGCTGGCACACCGATGTCGATGGCAGCGCCTATCTGGTCAACGAACTGGTGCATGTCACTGAGGCGGAGGCGGAAGCGTATTATGAAGCCGCCAACACGCTGTATGAGATGTTTATTGAAGCCGGTCAGCATGTCATCGATAACGATCTGTTTTTCGAGCTGGATATCCCGTTTAATCTGATCAGCCAGATTAAACGCAGCTGGGAAAATGATGATCTGCATCTGTATGGTCGCTTTGATTTCGCCGGTGGGCTGGATGGTCTGCCGATTAAACTGATTGAATTTAATGCCGACACACCGACCAGCCTGTTTGAAACCGCGGTGGTGCAATGGGCCTTGCTCAAGGCCAATCACATGGATGAGGAAAGTCAGTTTAATACGGTCTATGAAGCAGTGCAGAATAATTTCCGTCGCCTGATCACTGGTATTGAAGGCGAGGTTGATCCGGACAGCTTCGCCGAGCAATATCAATACCAGAATATCCTGTTCTCCAGTGCGGCGGATCTGCCGGAAGATGAGCGTACCGTACGCTTTCTGCAGCAAATTGCCTGTGATGCCGGGTTCCAGACTGACTTTGCCTACATGGGTGATGTCGCATTCTCGGAACAGGACGGTATTTTTAATGCAGAAGAAACCCGCTTCGACTATTGGTTCAAACTGTTTCCGTGGGAAGATATTGCGCTGGAAACCGACGGTATCACCAGCATTCTGGACGAAATCAGCCAGAATCAGGCTTGCACTATTCTCAATCCGGCCTATACCCTGCTCTTCCAGAGCAAGGGCATTATGAAAGTGTTGTATGAACTGTTCCCGGATTCACCATACCTGCTGGAAACCCGGCTTGAGCCGCTGCAAGGTAGAAAACAGGTCTCAAAAACCATGTTCGGGCGTGAAGGGGCGAATACCGCGATTTACGACCCGCAGGGCAAAGTGCTGAAAGCAGTTCCGGGTGAATATGACAACTACAGCAAAATCTATCAGGCATTTGCCGAATTTCCACAGGATGAGGAAGGCCGCAGCTATCAGGCTGGCGTATTTTTCGCCTGGGAAGGTTGCGGCCTGGGTTTCCGTCGCGCCTGGGATATTCACGATAATATGAGCAAGTTTGTCAGTCACCGGATTGAGGGTTGATATTAAACCGGCTGGATCGGAATAAAGTTTTCCGGTCTGGCCGTTGGCAGCCGTGCCGGTGCCCAGGCATGGCCATAAATCACCTCATAGGTCGCCGGATATTGCCCATCCTCCAGCCGAAACTGCTCATAGGCCTGATAAAAATTCCGCATACGCTGCTTGCCCGTCAGTCCCCGGTTGCGTCCGGCAGTCGCATTATTCGCACCGATATTTTTCAGGTCCTGCAACAACCCGCGCACCTCGGCGTAGGTCAGGGTGATTATTTCCATATCTACCACCGGATCACGGAACCCGGCCTGTAACAGTGCGTCACCAACATCATGCATGTCCACAAAGCGGTTGGTATGCGTATAACCATCGACCTCGCCCCAGCTGGCCCGCAGCTCTTTCAGCGTATCCGGGCCAAAGGTGCTGAACATCAGCAGACCTTCCGGCTGTAGCACCTGTACCAGTTCGGAAAATACCGCAGGCAGATCATTACACCATTGCAGCATCAGATTGGAAATCAGCATATCGACACTGCTCGGCGGCAGCGGTAACTGTGCCACATCCGCGCACACGCCAACAGGCCTATGCTGCGGATCACCCCTGGTTTGCGTCATCTGTACCATGCTCAGCGCCAGATCCAGACCAATCACCTGCGCGTTTTGATAACGTTTCAGCAGTTGTTCGGTCATTTTGCCGGTACCGCAACCAAGATCCACCACCCGCTCAGGTTGCAGCCTGATCAGATCCAGTCGCTCCAGCAGCCGGTCACCAATCTCACGCTGCAATACGGCGGCAGCATCATAGGACGACGCAGCACGATCAAAGCCGGAACGGGTTTTCGCCTGCTCCAGATAATAGTCAGGGGTCTCAGCCATGCTGCACCTGCCTAATAAATATCAATACCTGTTCCAGAAATACATCAGGATGCGTAACAAACGGCACATGCGCCGCCCGAGGCATAATAGCGACCTGTTGCTGTGCATCAGTCAGCGTTTCAGCCAGCCCCACCGGAATCAGCTTATCCAGCCGCCCGAGTATCCATTGTTGCGGCTGGCTAAGGGTTTGCTGTGAAAAATCCGCCGTCTTCAGAATCTCCAGCCCGGTTTCCAGCGCATGGAATGCCGCCGGTTTGCTGAGAATATTGTCGCGCAGGTCATGAATCATCTGCGGATCACTGCGCACTCCCATAAACTGCAAAGCAAAAAAACGTTTCACGGTAGCATGATAGTCCTGGTGCAGATTCTCCGCAAAGGTCTGCAAAACCGACTCCGGCAGGCCATGCTCCCAGCCATCATGCTGTACAAAACAGGGCGTACTGGCGACCAGAATCAGGGCGCGTACCCGTTGCGGATATTGCAGCGCCAATGCCTGCGCAATCAGACCACCCAAAGACCAGCCCATGACTATGGCCTGTGGCGGGATATATTCCACCAGCATGTCTACCATTGCCTGCTGTGACTCAGCGACCAGCCCGTGGCTGTCACCATGTCCCGGCAGATCAATCCAGATCACTTGCATATGGCTCGCCAGCTGTTGGCGAACCGGTTCCCAGACGCGGTGATTCATGCCCCAGCCGTGTAACACCACCAAGGGCTGTCCCTCTCCTTCTATGCGGGTAAAAAGTTGCGACAATGGTTTTCCTTTCACGTTATGATGCTGCTTTAATCCTCCGGTATTGGCCGGAAACCCGTATTACAGCACAATCAAAACCGGATATTAACCAATGCATCCAGAAGCGACCAGTCTGCTGCCCTATTTTCTGCTGATTACTGCTTATCTGCTCGGCTCGGTATCAAGCGCCATTCTGACCTGCAAGGCGCTGGGGCTGACCGACCCGCGCACTGTTGGCTCACATAATCCCGGGGCCACGAATGTGATGCGCATTGGCGGCAAGAAAGCGGCAGCAATTACGCTGATTGGCGACATGCTGAAAGGTCTGTTGCCGGTTCTGGCGGGACACTGGCTGGGCTTTGATCCTGGCTGGCTGGCATTGATAGGTCTGGCTGCCTTTCTCGGCCATTTATATCCACTGTATTATGGTTTCAAAGGCGGCAAGGGTGTGGCAACCGCCATCGGCGTTTATCTCGGGTTGCATCTCTGGGCCGGTTTGCTGGTCTGTGCCACCTGGTTGTTTGTCGCCAGAATCCTGAAGATTTCATCATTATCCGCGCTGGTCGCCACGTTGCTGGCACCGCTGTATTTCTATCTGTTCACCGGGCACAGGTTTCTGACCCTGATTCTGGTCATCATGACAGTCTTCATCTACTGGCGGCACCGCTCCAATATCCGCAATCTGCTGGACGGCAAAGAAGGTAAAATCAGGGTGGACACGTCAGACGATACACTCTCCTGACCCCACATCATGGCTAATTTTAATACGCATATAACCTATGCGGCCGCCGGTTCGGGGTTATTGTCAGTGCTGTGCCTGCAAATTGGCCTGGTGGATCAGCGTAATGCCCTGTTACTGGCACTGGTCGGCACCATTGGCGGTATTCTGCCGGATATTGATCTGAAGCGCTCTTATCCCAGCCGTATTCTGTTTGCAATGATGGGGCTGCTTCTGGCCTTTATAATGGTGTTTTCGCTGGAGAATCAGTTATCTATTCTGGAGCTGTGGCTGGTCGGTATAGGCTCTTTTTTACTGGTGCGGTTTCCGGTCTGGTATATCTTCCATCATTATACCCACCATCGCGGTTCGACCCATTCCATTATGGCCGCCCTGCTCTGCGCCTTTACAACAACGGCGTTCAGCTTTCATCTACTGGCCAAAGACGATCTGACCGCCTGGTTAATCGGTAGCTTCCTATTTCTGGGTTTTATCCTGCACCTACTGCTTGATGAATTTTACAGCGTTGATTTCACCAACCGCCGCATCAAACGCTCTTTCGGCAGTGCGCTAAAACTGGTCGATTACCCGAAAACCTTTAAATCAGCCCTGCTGATTGGCCTGACCTTTATGGTCTGGTTTATGACTCCTGATGAGACCCGGTTCTGGGATACACTGACCAGCCCGCAAACCTACCAGATTATCTCCGCCCGTTTCCTGCCCTGAAAGGGTGCATAATTATCCGCCAGCACGTATTTTTAGTGAATTAATGGTCGGGTCTTTTTTACCGGATTAATAATCATCAAATTTAACCGCTTCAGTTTCATCGCCCGGATTATCTGCGTATCATGTTTGTCCCTTGGGAATAAAAAAGATGAAGCAATGGCACACCTACCCCCTCTCAATGCATTAAAAGCCTTCGAAGCCGTGGGCCGTCTGGAAAGTTTTACCAGGGCCGCCGATGAGCTGTACGTCACCCGGGCAGCTATCAGCCACCAGATTAAACATCTGGAGGATTTCCTCGGCTTTCAGCTGGTCAAGCGCCATAGCCGCTCAATCTCACTGACACCCGCCGGTGCAGCGGCCATGCCCAAGTTACGTGAGGGGTTTAACAGTCTTGCGGAAGCCGTCTCTGCAATGCGCAGTCAGATCGGTCATGAAACCCTTAATGTCTGGGCCGCCCCCTCCTTTGCCTCGAAATGGCTGATACCCCGGTTGCACCTGTTTTCCGGTGTGCATCCGGAAATCAAGATGCATATCAATGGTGATGCCAAACTGGTGGATGCCACTGAAAAAGGGGCAGATCTGGATGAACTGTTTCGTGACAATGACATTGATGTCATGATCCGCTTCGGTTCCGGTAACTACCCGAACTGTGAAACCACCCGATTATTTCCGGTACAGGCCGTCCCGTTATGCAGCCCTGATCTGCTGCATCAGCCCGGCAACCCCCTACAGTCACCGGCTGATCTGGCACACCACACCCTGCTGCATGATGAGACACCCTACCAGGGCCGCCCCAGCTGGACAAAATGGGCAGAGAATTTCAATATCAAGGGCATTGATACCCGGCATGGCGGCCTGCACTTCAATCAGGTGTCACTGGCACTGGCAGCCGCCCTGGATGGCCAGGGCGTACTGCTGAGCATGGATATACTGGCCCGCAGTGATATTGAGGCCGGAAGGCTATGCATCCCCTTTGACCTGAAAATGCCGCTGGAACATGCCTACTATGTCATCCGGCCTGACAGTGTGACAACACACCAGAATGCTGCCATTGCTTTTATTGACTGGATTATTGCCGAAGCAGATTGAGGGCGACTTGCCAGACCGGACAATTTCGGGAAATTTATCAGGCCGATAAAAAAGTTTTTCACAAAATATCCGGCAAAACAGCAAACCCTGACCTATGCTTAAAGCCAATCAGATCTCAATGAGGATGGCCCTCGGATAATTTATGATGTTGGCCCACATAAAAAATAACTGCCACATTCCGAAAATAAGCATAGTTAATACTGAGGGTCATTCTCAATGAGATTTAGGTTTATCTGTAAAGCAAGCGAACAGATCACGCAGCAGCAGGGACACTTCGCCAGTCATCAGGCTGAACTCAATGTCCATTTTCTCCGCATGTGACTGCGGGTCATATTCATCCAGCTGGTCATCAAAAATATCCAGAAACTTCAGGCGCTTGATCAACAGATCTTCAGTCAGCACAAAACTGATCTTGTCAGCCCAGACCAGTTGCAGTTTTGACACCAATTTGCCGTGGGCCAGATTGGACTGAACCTCCTCTACCATCAGCTCATGCTTTTTGAATACTGCCACACTCTGTGCCTCATCCTGACTCAGCAGCTCACATTCTTCGCCCAGCTCAAATGGTGGCGGCAGTACCCCCCCGGATAACCACTGTGTCATCAGACTGACCGGCGTGTTAGCCGTTTCCGGCGTAGCGACAGGCAGACTGTCAATGGTTTTGCGCAGCTGGCCGGTGAAACGCTCCGCCTGAGTCGGGGAAGAAGTATTAATAATCAGCCACTGATCATTCAGGTCAATCCAGGCATCCAGCTTACGGGTACGGGTAAAGGCACGGGGTAATAATTCAAACTCAATCTGCTCCCGCAGCTCTTTCTTTTCCTTACTACCGACCTTGCGACCCTCGCGCTCCTGAATATCAGCAACCCGTTCATCCAGTTCATCCTTGATCACCGAAGCCGGCAACAGACGTTCCTGATGCGCCATCGTTAGCAGCATATAGCCATTCACACTGTGTACCAGTGCTTCGGCATCTTTACCCAGAGGAGGCACCCAGCCGCTGCTTTCACGCTGCTCACCGCCACAGGGTGCAAACAATCGGTTTGACAGTTTTTCATCTAATTCTTCTGCAGACAGCGGAAAAGCATCCTGCAGTTTGTACACATAAAGATTCTTGAACCACATGCTGAAACCCACTCATCATCGTCAGGGGAAGGCGATTATGCAGCAAAGCCCGGTGACAAACAAATCCCGTTAAAAATTACTGCACCCTCCCCCCCCATCATACACACCAACTTGAACAGCTCTCCCATTGATTACACATGACTTACGCCAGACAGCTTTCATTTTTCAATCAACGAATGAACGGGCGCAGGCAATATTTGTTTATACGTCTAGTGGCTGGTTTGGGGTATCGTCGGAGTTTTGGTTTAATTTGTCTGCGAGAGCTGCCCAGTATTCCAGACCACCCGGAAGGCTTAAATCTTCTGCCATTTTCTCCAAAGCAGCTAATACTTGAGCAAGGCCAATTTGACTGGATGTGGCATAGGCTTCTGCCCAGCTCTTGAATGCTTCATTGTGTTGATCATTTTGCCGTTGGATATGACCAATATTGAATTTGGTAGCACACATTCCAGCGATATCACCGATTTCCTGTTTAATTGCCAGCGATTGTTTCAGATAGTGGAGTGCGATTTCATAATCGCCGCGAGTATAATAGATATGAGAGATATTATTCAGCGTGGTGCCTTCGCCGGACTTGTCGCCGATTTCCTGTCTTATCGCCAGCGATTGCTGCAGATAGTGGAGTGCGGTGGCATAGTCGCCGCGATCATCATAAATCTGAGAGATATTATTCAGCGTGATGCCTTCGCCGGACTTGTCGCCGATTTCCTGTGTTATCGCCAGCGATTGCTGCAGATAGTGGAGTGCGATTTCATAGTCGCCGCGAGCACCATAAATCTGAGAGATATTATTCAGCGTGGTGCCTTCGCCGGACTTATCGCCGATTTCCTGTGTTATCGCCAGCGATTGCTGCAGATAGTGGAGTGCGGTGGCATAGTCGCCGCGAGCATGATAGGTCGTGGCAATATTATTCAGCGTGGAGCCTTCGCCGGACTTGTCGCCAATTTCCTGTTGAATCGCCAGAGATTGTTCATAGAAATCCAAGGCTAATGAATGGTTTCCTAGATGATAGTTCTGAATGCCATATAAATTCAATGCCCTGGCTTTGGTTTTTTGCTCCTCAGACGCACAAAGCGTTGAGAGCCAGTGGAGTGCTTCAGTATAATTTCCATGCAGCGACAACTGATCAATAATGCCAAAGGCAACTGCATCTACATCCGCTTGTTTTTTCTTTTTTACTGAGTCTCTTAAGGCGCTCAACCAGTGAAATGGTGTTTTATCTTTCGGAAAGTCAATGGCTGCACGAGTTAAAAAGGCATAGGTACTTTTGGCATTGTATTTATGGGCAGCAAGTAAACGCCTGTGGAGCAGGGCATTGGGCACATCAGGCCGGTATGCCCATTGTTGAAGGACAAAATACTCGCCAAAAATATCAGGTTGCAGGGCGTAGCTGCCCGTGCCACCACTGAGCTGGTTTACAGCGGCGATATTGGCTTCCAGTTCGCTGTCATCTGTGGCAAATTCACACTGGCGCAAGGTTTTATATAGCTGTTCTGTATTGTCAAAGATGAGGCCAGATGTCACTGTAGTGAATACGAATAGCTGGTAAATTTTTGCTTGTTGTTCGGTGCTGTATTTTGGGAATTGTCGGTGCCACGCGACTTTTTCATGTTCCAGTACATAATCGAGTAATGCTTGCTGATTCCATTCGCGCAGGTTGTGTATGCCGTGTTCGGCAATAGCTACGGCGACCATGCCGATGAATAAGGGGCGGCCCTGGTCACTGAGTTCATTCAGCGACTGCCAAAACTCGCTATCATCCTCCGGCAGTGTTTGGTCAGATTGTAGTGATGCCAGAAAACTGGCCAGTGCGGTGCGCTGCTCGGTTTTGGTCAGTGGTTTCAATTCGTGAGGGGATTGTGTAAACAGATAGTTTTTACGTATTAGTGCATCGCTGGAGCCGCTGATGAGTTGTTCCCACCAGTGCTGATTTTTGTATTCCCGTTCCAGTATTAATAGGCGTAGCGGGAAGTCGAAATGGCTTCGGTGTTGTATAAAATGGTCAATCCATTCACTGATGGCTTCGGGGTACTCTGCCGCATAATCAATCACCACAATGGTCGGGCTGCGTGGCTGCCAAGCGTTGAGCGCATCGGCTTTTTTGAGTTTGGCATGGGGCAGAAAGCCCACGTCCCACAGGTTTTGGCGGCGTTCAATCGCGTCTAATGCTAAACGACTTTTACCGACACCGCCGCTACCACTAATGACCCACCAAGAAAAAGGCTCTTCTTGCTCAAAAAATTTGTTGAGTTGCTGCTGGCTATTGTCCCGACCAATCAGATCGGCCTGTCGTCGGGCATACGTCAGCCATTGGGCGCTTCCCGCCTTTGCGTCTTGCGCTTCTGTAATCAGGAAGTCGGGTGTTTTGAGATCAAGGTCAATTGAGAACTTGCCGACAAAGGTGTCCAACTGTTGCCGCAGGATGGCTTCCATATCCTGATGTAAGCTATCCAGTCCTTCGGAGAGCGCGTTTTGTCCCAGTAATAATTGAATCAGTCCTTGGTGCTCCGGTTTCAGGTTTGCCCACTTGGCTTTGTCGGTTACAAGGGCTTCAAGGTGCTTATTAGCCGGTATTTCCAGCGCCCGATCCAGTGATTTGTCGCTCATGGTTTTGAGTGAATCCAGCAGGCGCTGGGACAGAGTGAGATACCAATGATATTCGCTGAGTTTGCCATGCAGTTTGTTGAGCATGGGCACGCCAACGGTGGTGGCTAAAAATGGCGCGATTCGCTTAATCGCCAAACGTATATCTGCCTTGGGAATGCCCGTTTCCGCATGGAGGTAATCCACCCACTGCGTGATTTTGTCATCGTTGGTGAAATAGTCCTTAAACTCGGTGAGTGCGTCGAGAACCTGGGAAAACTGATCGGTGGCTTGGGCTGTTTCTGGCATAAATCATCCTTATCGTTGCAGGCAGTTTAGCATGATATTTATACCGTTTGTCTTGGCCGTGGAATGCTTGCTGTTGATGGATGAACTACGGGCGGGGGGTGTCCCTCGGCAAGTGACAGGCTGGCGCTTACGGCGCAGCGTCGCTGATGAACAGAACTTAAAATCCTTGAACTTACGAAGACTGATCCGGAGTCAAGTCAACAGCCGCCGCAAGAAATGCCCGGTAAAGGATTCAGGTACTCTGGCCAACTGTTCCGGCGTGCCTTTGGCAATAATCTTCCCACCCCGGTTGCCGCCTTCCGGCCCCAGATCCACTATCCAGTCAGCCGTTTTAATCACATCCAGATTGTGCTCAATCACAATCACGGTATTTCCGCCATCCCGCAGACGATGCAACACTTTCAACAACTGATCGACATCGTGAAAATGCAGACCGGTGGTCGGTTCATCGAGAATATAAACTGTTTTCCCGGTACTGCGTTTGGACAGCTCCTTGGCCAGCTTGACCCGCTGCGCCTCACCACCGGATAACGTTGTCGCATTCTGTCCCAGGGTGATATAAGACAAGCCCACATCAATCAGCGTCTGTAACTTGCTGTGAATCGCGGGCACAGCAGAAAAAAATTCACAGGCATCCTCCACGGTCATTTCCAGCACTTCACTGATATTCTTGCCCTTAAAGCGCACATCCAGTGTTTCGCGGTTATAACGTTTGCCTCCACAGACTTCACAGGTAACATAAACATCGGGCAGAAAGTGCATTTCCACCTTGATCACCCCGTCACCGGAACAGGCTTCACAACGCCCGCCCTTGACATTGAAGGAAAAACGTCCGGGCTGATAACCGCGTGAACGGGCCTCCTGCGTAGCGGCAAACATTTCCCGCACCGGGGTAAATACGCCGGTATAAGTCGCCGGGTTGGAGCGCGGGGTACGGCCAATCGGACTCTGATCAATATCAATAATCTTGTCAATCTGTGCCAGACCCTCGACCCTTTTCACCGGTGCCGCTGCGATATTACTGTCATGCAGATGACGCGCAATATAAGGGTACAGGGTACGGTTAATCAGTGTTGACTTGCCAGAACCAGACACGCCGGTGATACAGGTCAGCAAGCCCAGCGGAATCTCCAACGTGACATTTTGCAGATTATTGCCGCTGGCCCCAACCAGCTTCAAGAGGCGTTTTTTATCAAATCGGGTACGCTGCGGTGGAATCGGAATCTGCCGTACTCCGGATAAAAACTGCCCGGTCACGGAATCCTTATTCGCCGCCACCTCATCCGGCGTACCCTGAGCGGTAATCTGTCCACCATGCACTCCGGCACCGGGACCAATATCAATCACATAATCCGCCGCCCGTATCGCATCTTCATCGTGTTCAACAACAATCACTGTATTGCCGAGATCACGTAACCGCACCAGTGTTTTCAGCAGCCGCTCGTTATCGCGCTGATGCAGACCAATCGACGGCTCATCCAGTACATACATGACTCCGACCAGACCGGCACCAATCTGCGAGGCCAGCCGGATGCGCTGTGCCTCACCACCGGATAGGGTATCGGCACTGCGGCTCAGACTCAGGTAATCCAGCCCGACATTCACCAGAAATTCCAGCCGCTGTACAATTTCACGGTTGATCTGGCGGGCAATCTCGCCCTGTTTCCCTTCCAGATTCAATTCCTGAAAAAACCGATACGAGTCACCAATCGACAAGGCACTGATTTCGGCCAGATTATGCCCGTCGATCAATACATTACGCGCCTGCTCATTGAGGCGGGCACCACTGCATTCCGGACAGGCCCGGGTTGCCAGGTACTTGGTCAGCTCCTCGCGTACATTGTTTGAATCCGTCTCCCGGTAACGCCGTTCCAGATTATTCAGCACACCCTCAAAAGCATGTTTGCGCTGATACACCTGCCCGCGCTGGCCGATATAGGTGAACTCGATCTTTTCCTGGCCGGTACCATGCAGAATCAGCTCACGCACCGACGCTGGCAATTGCTTCCACGGCTGCTCAATATCAAAACCGTAATGCTCGGCCAATGAGGTCATCATCTGGAAGTAATAGGCATTCTTGCGATCCCAGCCGCGTACCGCACCCGCTGCCAGACTTTTATCCGGATCATGCACCACTCTGGCCGGATCAAAATACTGATCCACACCCAGCCCGTCACAGGTCGGACAGGCTCCCACCGGACTGTTGAAGGAAAATAAACGCGGTTCCAGTTCCTGTAATGACCAGCCACACTGGCGGCAGGCATAATTCGCGGAAAACAGCAGTTCGTTCGGCTCACCCGCTACCGGATTCAATGCCAGCGCCTCACCGGCCATCGGCACCACCCGCACCAGACCATTGGCCAGTTTTAATGCCGTTTCAACCGACTCGGCCAGCCGCAGCTGCAGATCGTCACGCACCTTGAAACGATCCACCACCACCTCAATGGTATGCTTGGTGCGCGGTTTCAGTTTGGGCAGGTCATCCAGATCATAAACCTCACCATCAATCCGCACCCGCAAATACCCCTGTAAACGCAGTGACTCAAATAACTGCAAATGCTCACCCTTGCGCTCCCGCACCACCGGTGCCAGCAACATCAGCTTACTGCCTTCCGGCAATGCCAGAATCTGATCCACCATCTGGCTGACCGTCTGCACCGCCAGATCCATATGATGGGTCGGACAACGCGGTGTACCGGCTCGGGCAAATAACAGGCGCAGATAATCGTGAATCTCGGTAATCGTACCCACTGTCGAACGCGGGTTGTGCGAGGTGGTTTTCTGCTCAATGGAAATCGCCGGAGACAAGCCTTCGATATGATCAATATCCGGCTTATCCATCATTGATAAAAACTGCCGTGCATAAGCCGATAATGACTCGACATAACGCCGCTGCCCTTCAGCAAAAATGGTGTCAAATGCCAGCGAGGATTTACCGGAGCCGGACAGTCCGGTAATAACAATCAGCCGGTCACGCGGTAAATCCAGGTCAATATCTTTCAGATTATGGGTGCGGGCACCGCGCAAGCGGATGTATTTGTCCATACGGGGGGCTTTGGGTCGTCGAAGAAAGGCGTGATTTTTACAGGTTATCAACGTAACCGCAATCGCTGTCCGGTTTTAATATGGTAAGGGGCTTTCAGTTTATTCAGGCGGATAATCTTTTTTACCGGCACTCCGGTCTGACGCATGACTTCATAAACTGTATGCCCCTTGCGCACCAGGAAGCTTTTTCGTGAGGTTTTCCTGGCCGATTTTTTACGGCTCTTGTGGTGGCGTGCTAATTGCCTGTTGATCAGGCGTTTTTCCTTCCAGGTTAATTTGCGTTTTTTCCTGCCCGCCTTACGGGCTTTCGCCTTCCTGGTGCTCAAACTTTTCACGCGTTTTTTGCCACCGGACAGCTTATGGTAGGCCCGCATGACTTTTTTTACATAGTCGATATTGCGAATCCGTCGGCCGGGCTTGACATTACCCTCACCAGCATTGTAAGCCGCCACCGCGCGGCGGGTATCGCCGTGGTAACGTTTCAGCAGGTAACTCAGGTACCGGGTGCCACCATGTACATTTTCCCAAGCATTATAACCTCTTCTGACCTTGAAGCGACGTGCGGTGGCAGGCATCAGTTGCATCAGACCTTTTTCACCCAGACTGCCGCGTGCCTTGCGGCGAAAACAACTTTCGACCGTAATCACCGCCTTGATCAGGTCTTCATGCACACCGTATCTGGCCGATGCGCTGCGAATGGTTCTTTTATAACGTTTTGCCTTTTTTTCCAGTGAACTTTTGCTCAGTACCTGACAACCAGCAGCGGAAACGGTGGGGGGAGATAAAAAGGCCACAGTCAGCAGCAGGACCAGCATTGAGACTGCTGTTTTATTAATCAATTTGTCCATCATGACACTCAATCCAATAACCAAAAAGGAATCCAGCCGGAAAGCTGGGTGGCGCACATGGGGTTTTGTAACGCCGCATTTCTTTTAGTGTTCAATGGCTTAACATGCCAATAGATATTGTTAAGTTAGAATTAAGCTCATTAATTGACAGATACTGATAGTTACAGCATCTGGAGTAATGGCATAAGCAGGCTGGCCAGCCCGAGTACGGCTGCGAAGCCAACAATGTCAGTAATTGTGGTCAGCACCACACCACCGGCCAGCGCCGGGTCAATGTGAAAATGACGCATAATAATCGGGAGAAAAACACCGGAGCCGGAAGCCGCTAACAGGTTAATAATCATCGCCATACCGATCACCACACCGATGGCAAAGTTATCAAAGGCAAAGGTGGAAATAGCAAAAATAACCACTGCCCAGACAAGACCGTTAATCAGACTGACCAGCAATTCCTTGCTCAACAGGGAACGCCGGTTGGATTTACCCAGCTGGCCGAGGGCCAGTCCGCGGATCACCAGGGTCAGGGTCTGGGTACCGGCTACACCACCCATACTGGGAATCACGCCCATTAAAATGGCCAGTGCCACCGTGGATTGCAGGGTGGCTTCAAATTGTGAAATCACCCAGGCTGCCAGCAGAGCCGTCATCAGATTGGTGCCCAGCCAGACAGCGCGGCGACGGGCGCTGATCACCACCGGCGCGAACAGGTCTTCTTCATCATCCAGACCGGCCATGCTCATGACGGAGTGTTCGGCTTCTTCACGGATAATATCCACCACATCATCAATGGTGATTCTGCCGATCAGCTTATGGTTTTCATCCACCACCGGGGCAGAGACCAGATTACGGTCTTCAAACAGGCGGGCCACCTGCTGCGAGGGGGTATCTGCCAGTATGGGTTGCTGTCTGGTTTCCATCACATCCACCACCAGCTGTTCCGGCTGACGGGTCAGCAGGGTTGACAGTGGCAGAATGCCCAGATAACGGTCATAACGGTTGACGACAATGATATTATCGGTGTGTGA
>PDRT01000069.1 GCA_002746895.1 Thiothrix nivea | reverse complement strand
TGTGCCACTTCCTCCTCCTGTTGCCATTCCTCCTGCACCTCAATTGCCAACTCAGAGGCAATCTGTGTCGAGGAACTATATAACGGCACATAGGCCCCGGTGTCTTCTACTGCAATCGCATCACTTTGTGTCATACGATACAGACTGTACAGGCAAATACATCCGGCCAGTACGGCAGTAAACAGGAAGAAACCATTCGGGCCAAACTGATTCATCATATACCCCACCAATATCGGGCCACCCATTGCGCCGATACCATGAATAAAAATCAGCCCGCCGGAAGCGGAGGACATCTGTTCGTATTCCAGATGGTCATTAACATAGGCCAGCAGCAATGCATACAGCGGATTCGTTGTGCCACCCACCAGTAACGCAATACCAACCAGCCATCCGATGGAATCCCCCATCAGCATGCCCAGCACACTGCTGAGTGTTGCCAATGCAGTGATTATCACAATCAATACCCGTCGATCCATGCGGTCAGACACCCAGCCAATCGGAAACTGAAGCAACAGACCACCGGTATAAATCGCCACGGTGAACCACGAAATCTCCAGTACCGAGAAACCCCGTTCCGCCGCATAAATCGAAGCCATACCGAACAAGGCGGAGAAGATTCCGCCCAACAGAAAAATACCGACACACCCCAGCGGTGAAATCCGCATCAGCTGACGCAAGGTCATGGGTTCCGAGGTTTGAAACACCGGGGCCGGTGTTGTTGAAAGCAGGATCGGGGCAAAAGCAATAGAAACCAGTACCGAAATCAGCACAAATAAACCGTAACTGGCTGGATCAGAAACATTAAGCAGCAACTGCCCGATGACAATACCGATCATCTGCACCATGACATACAGCGACAGTGCCTGACCACGGTTTTCGGTGGTGGTCGAGTCATTAATCCAGCTTTCCGCCACCACATACAGACCGGAGATACAGAACCCGACCACAAAACGCAGTAGCCACCAAAAATAGGGGTTCACATACACCGCATACAGAATAAACGCTGCGGACACCAGTGAACCCAGTGCGGCAAACACTCGCACATGGCCGACCCGCTTCAACAGCAGCGGAGTCATTTGTGATCCCCCGAGAAAGCCAATGAAATAGGCGGACATAATCAGGCCCATCCATGACGGATCAATCTGCTCCAGCGTACCACGCACCCCCAATAAGGTACCTTGCAAACCATTGCCGACCATGATCAGCAAAATGCCAAGCATCAGTGCCCAGCTGCCACGTAAAACCGTCAACATATAATCCCGCCGCCTCTTTGTCAGACCTGTGATGAGTGCTATGCAAAATGCTGCGACTTATACGCCTGAATGGTGGAGCATGCCAGTATTTTTTGAACTTGTGTCCTCCCTTTTCAGGATTTGTACCCGACACCTTGCCTTATTTTAATGTTTAACCACTAACACGGAAACAGACTGTTGAAAATTGCACATAACGTTAATATTTATTTTATGATTAACTTTTTTATGACTAACAATGATTCCGGATCGCTATATGAAAAAAAACATCAACGTATTAAAGGGCCTGGTGTTCAGTGTGACATTGGCACTGCTGAGTCACTCGCCACTAACCATTGCCGCAGAGAAAACCGACAAGGCCGCATTGTTTCTGCTGGACGGTAAAACGTATACCACCACGGACTTGCCGCAGGCATTACAACAGTCACTGTACGAACTGCAACTGGACTTTTATAAAAAGCGGGCGGCACTGGCGGATGAAGCACTGGTGACAATGGAGCTGGAAAAACGGGCGAAGGCTGCCGGTAAGTCGCTTGATGCGCTGGCGGATGAAATATTCAGCCCGGATGAAGTAAGCGATGAGGCGATTAAGCAATTTTACGAGGAGAACAAGGCCCGTATCCAGCAGCCACTGGAAAAGATCAAAAGCCAGATTAAACAGCTGTTGGCACAGAACTCGCAGGCTAAAAAGCAGCAAACCTTTCTGAAGCAACTGAAAGAAGAAAATCACTTCCGGCTGGGTTTTGACAAGCCACAGGCACCCTTTGCTGGAATTGACATCAGTGGTTTCCCGTTTAAAGGTCCGGAGGATGGCAAGGCCGTACTGGTTGAGTTTGCTGATTATCAGTGTCCGCATTGTGCCCGTGCCAGTGAAGTGTTGAAGAAGGTGCAGGAACAGTTTAAAGATGAGCTGAAAATTGTCTTTATGGATTTTCCGATCAACCGTTCCGGTGTTTCACGCAAGATTGCCGAAGGTGCAGCCTGTGCCGGTCAACAGGATAAGTTCTGGGAGTACCATGACCTGGCGTTCTCCGATCAACGGGCGCTGAATGATGCAGCGATGGTGGGGTTGGCTGAAAAGCTCAAGCTGGATATGGATGCGTTTAACCAGTGTATTGAGTCTGACTACCCGGAAAAACAGGTCAAGCGTGGCCAGGAACAGGGACAGCAACTGGGTGTAAACAGTACGCCGGTCTTGTTCCTCAATGGTCGGCGTTTGCATCTGCATAATATGGCAGAGGATTTGCCAGTGGAAATCAAGGCGGTACTAAAACAATAAATCGGCTGTTTTATCTCTTTTTACCCATGAACTGAAAAGCCCGGAGCTTGTTGTGATAGCTCTGGGTAATCGTTCACAGAATTTCCCTCATAGACTATATATACAATAAAGTCACCCAATATCTGTGAGGGAAGCACATGAGCCGGATTCCGACCCGCCGTAAAGAGTTCTTGCAACGCTACGCCAACCTTGAGTTAGATTTAAGCAGCCAGCAGGTCATCCAAAAACTGTCACAAGCCGGTTTAAGCCGACGTGATTTACGTGAGCTGGTCAGCAAGGACGGCCACCGCCTCAAGCTGATCAACGGCAAATTACGCGAGGTTGCCAACTCTGGCCGTAATGACAAGATTAATGCGGAGGAAGTCTTTTTTTTCTTTGAGGAAAAGGATAAAAATGGCACCTGGGATTCGGTTGACCCGGACAATACCGCGAATCCGAACCAGATAGCGCTGGTCAAGCGTATCCGTATTCTCGGCGAGGCCTTTGAGCAGCTACGAGCCGGTAACAACCCTTCTGGCCGCCCAGCCAGTGCTGGTTCCGGCACAACGAGTACCACGGATCATATCGACCCGGCAGACGGTACCGTTCGTGTGCCCAAACTGGCGGATATGACACTGGCTGCCGCCAATCAGTTTTTTGCGGATCATCCGGAGCAACGCTATGACCGCCCACTGCCTGCCTCCCGTTATCAGGTCAAAGCCCATGTTGCCGCCGCATTATGGAATGACCGTAGTCTGCAAAATAACCGTGACCTGCTGACCAAGCTGATTCAGGTTGGTGAAAACTGGGAGGAGGTGCCGACCCATATCCGCGACGACCGTGATATTCGCCTGATTGCCTATCAGAACACCTGGCAAAGCAAACAGCGTGATTTGCTGCGCTATATGCTGCCCGGTGAATGGTTTATCGGCTCATCACACCATAATCCCGGCAACCGGATGATTACCCGCCAGGTGATGCAGCATGAAGAAAAAGGGCTGGAAATGCTCAAATTCAGCATCACGCATATCCGTAATTACATGGGTATTCGTGATAGCCGTGGCAGACCGGGCATGGTCGGTACGGACAGTCCGCGCAGCTACGCTGATCAGTACAAGGCCGGGCATGTCAATCCCAAGGATTACCCGGCCATTATCTGGCGGGTACGTTTTCTGGAAGCTATTTCCCCGGCAGAGCAGCGTGCCTATATCAACAACTCGGAGTCCGGCATGCATCTGGCGCTGAATCTCGGTCTGAATGTGCCGCTGAATCAGGGCATCGTCAACCGGCTGTTTGGTGCCGGTAGCTGGGCCAAAGTACAGAGCATGGTTAATGAAGGGCGTGACTTCTGGAAAAATGACCACCATCTGGATTATTACGGCAACGGCAATGATGGCTATACGCAGCATTCCGCACAGAACCGTATGGTGGCGATGGAAGAGGCACCGGACTGGCTGCAACCACTAAAGGACCGCATGAGTTCCCGCCCGCTCAGTGGCGGTGGGCTGGTATTCCGGCCGTGGAACAGTGCCGATATGATTGAACATTTCATCAAGACTGCCGTACCGCGTAAAGGCCGGGAAACCTGGGCCGTCAGCAATACCCAGGCGGAATTACTAACCTGGGCAAAACCGGGTATTTTTCATTCTCTGGGGTTCGGTTCAGGCAATCCACCGCCACCACCGCTGGTGATGCAATTTGATACCCTGATCAGTAGGGTACGCCAGACCTATGCTTCCTATGAGGCATTCCGGGCCGCTATCCAGCCGGAATTAGCTGCCGCCCAGCAAATTGTTGCCCCGAAAGCTGATGGTGAGGGGGCTTTTGTGCCACCACATATGGTAATCAGTATTAACGGCGATGCTGATGAGTTGATTGCGCTGGAACCGGTGGGACAGTTATTCCACATTGACATCCTGCAACCGGTATAGAGCATCACCTCTATGTTATGAACAGGCGGGTCTTGCAACGCCGTTCATCCCGGTACAAACCAATAAAGCTCAATACCATAATTGGCAGCAAATAAAAAGCCTGGTACAAATCGCTGGTTTTTTTAATTCGGCGCTCACTACAATATTGGCGAAAGGTT
>PDRT01000002.1 GCA_002746895.1 Thiothrix nivea | reverse complement strand
AAAAGCATCATGGAGGTCATCAGCAATGCCGGGCGCGAGGCCTTCACTATTTCTGTGAATGCGATGCCGATGCTGGTGCTGGCTTTATTGCTGGTCAATATCTTGCGTACGCTTGGGGTGCTTGAACTGTTGGAGACAGTGCTGGCTCCGGTGTTCCTGTGGCTGGATTTACCACCAGCAGCATTATTATCGGTGATTACCAAATATATTGCCGGTGGCACCGCGATGATGGGCATTATGATGGACTCGCTGGAACAGGGGCTGGTCAGTGTGCAGGATTTTAACCGCCTGGCCGGATTTCTGATTCACCCACTGGATGTGGCCGGAGTGGCGATGATGATATCCGCCGGGAAACGGGTGGCTGAGGTGCTGAAACCGGCCTTATATGGTGCGGCAGTAGCGATTATGATGCGCACCGTGCTGCACTATCTGTGGTTTTGAATCAGATTTGACAGGGGCGGAATATTGCCGGGTTCCGGCCACGGTTAGCATTTTCTGCCGCTTTTCCCGCTTTAACTTTTGCCGCTCTCCAAGTTATGGAATAATCACGGTCCTTAAAAACAGCTGAACTGTTTTTTTACATTATAAATACATTGACTCAGAGGAGTGACCCGCATGGATGAGAATAAGAAGAAAGCGTTGGCGGCTGCATTAGGCCAGATTGAGCGTCAGTTTGGTAAGGGCGCGGTGATGCGCATGGGTGATAACGCAGTACGCAACATTGAGGCCATTTCCACTGGCTCATTGACCCTGGATATTGCACTGGGGATTGGCGGCCTGCCAAAAGGCCGGGTCGTCGAGATTTATGGCCCGGAATCATCCGGTAAAACCACACTGACCCTGCAGGTAATTGCAGAGTGTCAGAAACAGGGCGGCACCGCAGCATTTGTGGACGCGGAACATGCGTTGGACCCACAGTATGCCGAGAAACTGGGGGTAAATGTGGATGATCTGCTGGTATCACAGCCGGATACCGGTGAACAGGCACTGGAAATCACCGATATGCTGGTGCGCTCCGGTGCGGTGGACGTGGTAGTGGTCGACTCGGTGGCAGCGCTGACACCCAAGGCCGAGATTGATGGGGATATGGGCGATTCCCACGTTGGTCTACAGGCACGTTTAATGTCACAGGCACTGCGCAAGCTGACCGGTAATATCAAGCGTTCCAATACCATGGTGATTTTCATTAACCAGATCCGCATGAAAATCGGGGTGATGTTCGGCAATCCGGAAACCACCACCGGCGGCAATGCACTGAAATTCTACTCATCGGTGCGCTTGGAGATTCGTCGTATCGGGGCGATCAAGAAAGGCGATGAAGTGGTGGGTAATGAAACCCGCGTTAAGGTGGTGAAGAACAAAATGGCGCCACCGTTCAAACAGGCCGAGTTTGAGATTTTATACGGCGAAGGTATTTCGCATGAGGGTGAGCTGATTGATCTGGGGGTTAAACACGGCCTGGTGAACAAGGCCGGTGCCTGGTACAGCTACAAGGATGGCAAGATCGGCCAGGGTAAGGACAATGCCAAGACCTGGCTGAAAGAGAATCCGGAAGCAGCGGCTGACATTGAACAGGCCTTGCGTGACAAGCTGCTGACCGTGGCTCCGCCTGCGGCGACTGAAGAGGGCGAAGGCGCTGAAGAGGACTGATACAATCCGGTGTGAGCAGGATGGTTTGTCTTGAGTGATGAACGGAGGCTGGCGCAGCAGCAGGCAATTCGTCTGCTGGCGCAGCGTGAATATTCGCGTCAGGAATTGGGCACCAGAATCAGCCGCAAACATGCGCTGAATGACAGTGAGCTGAACGATTTGCTGGATGAGCTGGAGCAATCCGGTTATCTGGATGATCAGCGTTACGCCGAAATGTTTGTGCGTTCGTCTGTATTGCGCGGGCAGGGGCCACTGAAAATTGCCTATGCTTTGCGCGATAAAGGAGTGGCAGAAGCACTGGCGCGTGCGGCACTGGATGATGCGGGTACCGACTGGCTGGAGCAAGCTCGTTATCAGCGCAAGAAAAAGTTTGGTGAAGCCATCCCGGCAAATTTTAAGGAACGCGCCCGGCAGTCACGGTTTCTGGCCGGGCGCGGTTTTTCTATTGACATAATTAATGCGGTTTTCCATGAAAAGTGCTGACATAAGACAGAAGTTTTTCGACTTCTTTAAAGAGCAAGGACATGAGCAGGTTCCTTCCAGTTCGCTGGTGCCCGGTAACGATCCGACGTTGCTGTTCACCAATGCCGGTATGGTACAGTTTAAAGACTTGTTTCTTGGTCTGGAAAAACGTGCCTACCGTCGGGCGGTGACCTCGCAGCGTTGTGTACGCGCAGGTGGAAAACACAATGATCTGGAGAATGTCGGCTATACCGCACGTCATCATACCTTCTTCGAAATGCTGGGTAATTTCAGCTTCGGCGATTATTTCAAGGAAGACGCGATCCAGTTTGCCTGGACGTTTCTCACCGAGGTGGTGGGACTGCCGAAAGAAAAGCTCTGGGTCTCTGTGTACGCCGAGGATGATGAAGCCTTCGACCTGTGGGTAAACAGGATTGGTTTTCCGGCAGAGCGGATCAGCCGTATCGGTGATAACAAGGGCGAGCGTTACGCTTCAGATAATTTCTGGCAGATGGGCGATACCGGGCCATGCGGGCCGTGTACGGAAGTGTTCTACGATCATGGTGAGCATATCTGGGGTGGTCCTCCGGGAACACTGGAAGAAGATGGTGACCGTTTTATTGAAATCTGGAATCTGGTTTTCATGCAGTACGAGCGTACTGCCGATGGCCAGATGAACCCACTGCCAAAACCTTCGGTGGACACCGGTATGGGGCTGGAGCGGCTGGCGGCGATCCTGCAAGGCGTACACAGCAATTATGAAATCGACATTTTTCAGACACTGATTAAATCAGCGGCGGCACTGGCAAATCTGGACGATCTGAATAGCCCATCCTTGAAAGTGGTGGCGGATCATATACGCTCCTGTGCCTTCCTGATTGCTGATGGAGTGTTGCCGTCGAATGAAGGTCGTGGCTATGTGCTGCGGCGGATTATTCGTCGTGCGGTACGGCATGGCAATAAGCTGGGTCTGAAATCACCGTTCTTTTACAAGCTGGTACAGCCGCTGGTCGATGAAATGGGCACAGCTTACCCCGAACTGGTGACGATGCAGACCCGGATCGAACAGGCGCTGAAAAAAGAAGAAGCCCGTTTTGCCGAAACGCTGGAACACGGCATGAAGATTCTGGAGGACAGTATCGCCAATATACACGGTGACACCATCGACGGTGAAACGGTATTCAAGCTGTACGACACCTACGGTTTCCCACTGGATCTGACCGCTGATATTGCCCGTGAGCGCAAGCTGAAAGTGGATGAGGCGGGTTTCGACAAGGCGATGGCGGCACAGCGTGAACGGGCGCGTGTAGCCGGTAAATTTGGTGTTGATTATACCGCCACGCTGGATGTCGACACCGAGACGGCATTTCATGGTTACGACCGGCTGGAAGAAACCAGTCAGATCACCGGCCTGTTTGTCGCGGGTGAAGCAGTTGCCTCGGTGCCTGCCGGAACCGAAGCACAGGTGGTACTGGATCACACACCGTTTTATGCTGAGTCCGGTGGTCAGGTGGGGGATAGCGGTGTGTTGCGGGCCAGTGACGCAGTGTTCCGTGTGACCGATACGCAGAAGCAGGGCGCAACCTTTATTCATTCCGGTGTGCAGAAAAGCGGAACGCTGGCAGTAGATACCATGTTAATTGCCGAAGTGGATAGCGCACGCCGTCATGCCATTATCCTTAATCACTCTGCGACGCACTTAATGCATGAAGCGCTGCGTCAGGTGCTGGGGGAACATGTCGAACAGAAAGGCTCATTGGTCAATGAAGAGCGGCTGCGTTTTGATTTTTCCAACCCGGAGCCGGTGACCGCAGAACAGATGGCCGAGGTAGAAGCCATCGTCAATCAGCAGATATTAGCCAATACCGAAACTTCCGCACAGCTGATGGATATGGCAGCGGCCAAAGCGGCAGGGGCAATGGCATTGTTCGGCGAGAAGTATGGTGATGAGGTGCGGGTACTGCAAATCGGTTTTTCTACCGAATTGTG
>PDRT01000001.1 GCA_002746895.1 Thiothrix nivea | reverse complement strand
GAAGTCAGCACTCAACCGGTTTATGATTGAGTTTGAAGAGCGATTGCAGGGTTGCCTGTAGTCAATAAGTGGTAGATACACACTTGGATTTACAGGCTCGATATTCATGCCAGGTAACAGGTTTAACCCACCACCGATAAATAATATGGCTGTCACATTGGCCATACTAATTTTCATATGAGGTGACCCTGGAATTCACAGTTAAATCACCTGACGTTGCACAGCAATTAAGGTAGAATCAGCCCCCGTTTATTAATTAATTTATGCACTCCGCCTGCGGATGCGAGTGGGAATCCTGACTATGAATAGCTATAAAATTGCCATCCTGGCCGGTGATGGCATCGGGCCGGAAACAACCAGGGAAGCGGTTAAAATTCTGCGCGTTGTTGAAGAACGTAATGAGGTGAAATTTGATCTGGTTGAAGCGCCGTTTGGTGCCTCGGCCTATTTCTCACATGGCCATCCCTACCCGGATGAATCCAAGGCCATTACCGATCAGGCGGATGCCATCTTGAAAGGCCCAATCGGCCTGAGCCACGAAGCCTCGCTGGAAATTCCGGTGGATTTACAGCCTGAGCGGGGTGCCCTGCTGCCAATGCGCCGCCGTTATGATACCTATGCCAATATCCGTCCGGTTTATTTGCCGAAAAGTCTGGCACATTTCTCGCCACTGAAACCGGAAATTATCGGTGACGGTATCGACATCATTATTATCCGCGAGCTGGTCGGCGGCCTGTATTTCGGCAACAAGGAAGTCGGCACCGATGAAAAGGGTAAACGCTACGTTCATGAAACGCTGGAATACACCGAAGATCAAATCCGACAGATTCTGGTAGCAGCCTTTAAAGTGGCAATGCGGCGTAAAAAGCGCCTGCACAATATCCATAAAAGTAATGTGCTGAAGTCCAGCGTACTGTGGAATGAAATTCTGGAGGAAGTGGCGCAAGACTACCCTGACGTTGAGATCATCCACATGCTGGTTGATGCAGCGGCGACTCACCTGTGCCTGAACCCCGGTCAGTTTGATGTCATGGTCATGGAGAATATGTTTGGTGATATTCTCAGCGACCAAGGAGGAGGGATTCTGGGGTCACTGGGTCTGATGCCTTCGGCCTGCCTCGGCCCGGAAAAAGCTTATTATGAGCCGTCGCACGGTTCCGCACCGGATATTGCCGGACAGAATATTGCCAATCCTTATTCCATGATTGGCTCAGTGGCAATGATGCTGGAATACAGCTTCGAGATGCGTGCCGAAGCACGTAATATCTGGGATGCGATGAAGGGAGTATTTGATGACGGTTATTCAACGCCCGATCTGGCCAAATTCACTGCCGATGCCAGGATGATCAGCACGGATGCCTTCGGTGATCTGGTGGCTGATAAACTGCGCTCCATGCCGACTGTCTGAGTGCATTATTGATCTGCGGACAGGCATCTGTTGGATGTCTGTCTGAGCCGCTCCAAATACGCACCTGATAAACAAACTCAATCAAAAAAATAGAAATTGACTACTCGTCCAGTATCACAGCGGCCAGCACAATTATTAAAAGCTCGGCCATTGTCCCTCCGCGCCGCTTACCATCATATTCCACATCCCACAAACTCACAGGCTGATAATTTCCTGCCAAATATTGCTGAATCCGCTGCATACGGATTTCGTGGGCCTCAGAGCCGGGCTTAAGATTATTCGGGCCAATCAACATTGCCACCAGTGCGACAAACTCATCATCTGTCAGCTCGCTGAATGATTTTCCAAAATAAGTCTGCGCAGCTGTTGCGAAGCCATTGATACTTTCACCATTCTGGTGCCCGAAATAGGCAATATTTAGCAACAAGGTCAACTGTTCATCCTTACTGAGCAGTGAATCTAAAACATGATGTGCGATCAGCGTCTGGCGGATTTTGCCAATACCGGGACGAAAGCCATCTGGAAAATAGAGCTGCTTTACCAACCCTTGCGTAATCGTGGTCATCCCCGCCCCCGGCGTGGACAGATCAACACCACGATGCTGCATAAAACCGGGATCTTCAATCGCCAGTAACATGGTTCTTTGTTGCGGTAACAAATCAGCAACACTTAACTGTGTACCATAACTTTGCCTAACCGTATTCAGTATTTTCGGTGTCTGTTCCTTTGCCAACCGTACCTCATTCGCATAATAAGCCGTAGATAATAACAAACCACCAAGCACCACAGTCATAGATACAAGTACAAACCGTAGTAGACGTTGCAGAAGTTTCACCATCAATCCCAGACTTACCGTGTCTGGAACAATGTAGCAGCTAAATATGCAGAAACACGATGCACTAACATGAAGAAAATGTGCAGAACACCACTAATAACCATTATGCCGGTTGCGGCATACCACCGATTCCGGCCATCGGCTTGCGGATTGGCAATGCCGGGAACATATTGGCAATCATGCGGGCTTTCTTGCCGGGCCGGAAACTGATATCCGGTTGTGGCTGATCACCCACCAGGCTTTCCAGCGAAATATCATTCAGGAAGTTATGCACCTGTTTATCCAGATCATTGAGGATAGTGGCCACTTCCGTTGTCGGGTAGGCTTTACCCGCTGGCTCAGCATCCTGACCAGCCATCTCAATCGCATCCACAATCTCGGCAACGGAAATCTGCCCCGCCGGTTTGCCCAGTCGATAACCACCGCCCGGCCCGCGGATACCTTCCACCAGTCCGGCATGGCGCAGATGATAAAACAGCTGTTCCATATAAGATAATGAGATACCCTGCTCTTTTGCCAGTGTACTGAGGCGCAAAACCTTCCGCCCGGTGTGCAGAGCTAATGCCATCATGGCCATGATGGCACGTTGGCTTTGTGTTGTCAGTTTCATCGTTTATCTCCTTTAACGAATCTCGATACAGATATACTTTACTAAACAGCTAATCTAAAATAAATTCGAATTTTTAAGGATTTTATTAAATTTTTTTCGAATATCAGATTACAGGATGGTGCCATGATTAACTTTAAACATCTGTACTATGTGCGTGAAGTGGCCAACGCCGGGTCCATTGCCCGTGCAAGCGAACGGCTGCATTTAACCCCGCAAACCATCAGTGGCCAGATCAACGTACTGGAAGAAAAACTCGACCTGAAACTGTTCCGCCGCCAGGGCCGCAACCTCGAACTGACTGAGGCCGGAGAAGTGGCCGTGGATTACGCAAACAAGATTTTTCAGCTGGGCATGGAGCTGGAAGAACGCCTGCAACAGGCACCGGGCAGCAGCAATCAGGTCTTCAAGGTCGGGGTTTCCGATCTGGTGCCCAAATCAATTGCCTACCGGCTGCTGGAACCGGCAATTCAACTGAACCGGCGAATGCGCATTGTCTGTACCGAAGGTCAACTGCCTGACCTGTTGGGTGAGCTGGCAGTACACCGGATGAATCTGGTGATTGCCGACAGCCCGATGCCACCGAATATGAACATTAAGGGCTTCAGCCATAAACTGGGTTCCAGTACCCTGAGCTTCTTTGCCACCGAAGAGCTGCAACAATTGCTGGATGGTGACTTTCCGGACAATATGAATAACATGCCCTTGCTGATTCCCAGCGAAGGTTCTGCAATGCGGAATAATCTGATGCGCTGGTTCCACGAGCAGCAGATTCATCCCCAGGTGGTGGGTGAGTTTGATGATTCCGCACTGATGAAAGCCTTCGGCTTTGCCGGAACCGGTATTCTGGTCGCCTCCACCGCATTGGAACCTGCCCTGAAACAGGAGGGCAATCTACAGGTTATTGGCCGGGTGCCTGAGCTGACTGAACAATATTTTGCTATCTCACTGGAACGTAAAATTACCAGCCCGGCAATTAAAGCGATTACTGAACAGGCAGCGGAATGGCTACAACAAAAGCAGTATGAAAGCACTTTCCCGTAAACAGAGCCATCGGCAATTTCTGCACCATCTCTACAGCAACCCACGCTCAGCAAAGGAAACCACCTGCTCTCCGACCACAAAATGATCCAGCACCCTAACATCAATCAGCGCCAGCGACTCCTTCAAACGCTGTGTAATGTGTTCATCGGACTGGCTGGGTTCGGCAATACCGGACGGATGATTGTGCGCCAGAATCACCGCAGCGGCA
>PDRT01000026.1 GCA_002746895.1 Thiothrix nivea | reverse complement strand
CTTTATATCCCTGGCTCAGTTGAACCACTTGGTAAAAATTAGAACGTACCTACTGGTTTAAAAAACCATCCGTCTGTACCTATGCTCCAACAGCCAGGACATTCCTAATGTTTTAGGAAGATGTGACTAGCATTGGTAAATGAACTTCAATTTAGTAAACCAAACATTAACTCATTCTCAATCATTAAGGGAAAAATAAAGCATAAAATCCCTTAATTCCCAATGATAAGGCAAACCGACCAAGCTATATTTTTTCATCATCATGAAACCAGGGAGCTATTTGACCCAAATAATACTGATCCTGATTGTATCAAATGGTTACGTCCTTGCCGAAGACTTTAACTGGGACTGGGATTTTGGGATAATATCTTATATAATTGGGTGAGATATTATCTTAAAAAAACCGCCCCGAAAAAATGATAAAGTTTTTTAAGTATAAGTCCTTTAGTAAAAAATATCTGTAGGTATCTTTCAATGCCCTCAAAGAGTTGATATAGTCATGCCCTATTTATATGCTTTTTACTCAATTGGAATCATAATAGGTATTCCTTTTGTCTTTTTAAAAAATAACTTTTCAGACCCAACAGGTGAGTTAAGAATAATTGAAGGGTTATTTGTATTTTGTTCTTTAAACCTGTCCAGTATAGCTCTGTACTCTGTCATTTATACGCTTAAAAAGCAAAATAATCACTTCAATAGAGTCACTCTCTTTGCCCCGAGATGGTTTATAGGTGGGGTTTTTTCTTTGTCAGCAGTTTTAACTGATTACATTATTCGCTATAACTATGGGTGATTATTCATGGCCCCTTGTTCTAAAATCCCTGCTCATAAAACGTGATATTATCTGAAATGATTTCAACTACCTGCCACAGTAAGCATGGCTCATTGTCATCGCCCTTGGCATTCGTCGGTAACCACTGAAAAAGAAGTGCCGGATGGTTGTTATAGTCCGACTGGCCAGCAGCTGCGAATCATATCTGTTTCCTGAATCCGCAATAATAATTTGTTTTTGAACTCATCAGGGTTTTTCTGCAACACCATATCTCCGGCTCGCGGGTGGAGCTTGTCCAACAGCCGCGACAACCAGAAGCGTAATGCAGCTGCCCGCAACAAACCGGGCCAACAGGTAAATTCGGCAGCCGTCAATGGGCGTTTATGGTGATAAGCCTGCAGGCAAGCCTTTAATTTATATTCGTCCAAGGCACCGTCAGTCTGGCAGCACCAGTCATTCACCACCACGGCCAGATCATACAGCCAGTAATCATTGCAGGCATAATACCAGTCAACTACCCCGCTTAATTGCCCCTGATCAAACAGCGCATTATCCAGAAATAAATCTGCATGAATCACACCCTGCAGTAGCCCTGTTGTCTTCAGTTTTTGCTGGAAGGTTATTTCCTGCTGTAGCAGCACAGCATCTTCCGCACTCACCTCTCCCAGCAGCTGCTCCGCAGTCTTTATACGCCAGCCATGCCCCCGCTCCGAAAAACGCTGTCGGGTAAAATCTGTGGTTGCCAGGTGTATTCGTGCCAGCATTTCGCCTATTGCAGCACAGGCCGCAAGTGTTGTCACTGACTCCGTAGCACCGGGTAAACGCTCAAATAAGACGGCCGGTTTGCCCTTCAGCCTTAATAAAGCCCGACCCTGTAAGTCAATAACAGGATGAGCAACGGGAATTTCCGCAAGTGCCAGATGCTGCATTAAATCAAGGTAAAAGGTTAATTCATCAGCCCGGTGCTTTTCAAACAGTGTCAAGACATATTGTCCGACAGAGGTAGTAACGAAGTAATTGGTGTTTTCAGCACCCGCCGCAATTCCGGCATAATCCAGCAGCTTACCGACAGCATATCCGGATATAAACTGGCTCAGATCATCACGGCTGACAACGGTAAATACAGACACGGTGAGTTAAATACCGAAAGATATTAGGCTAATCACTGACATAAACGAGGTCACAGCTCCATAAAATTAGCACGTTCTTCCGCTGTCGGGCCGGTTCCGACCTGTTCATAGTGCTTAAAGATATGCTCAACGATGGCATCCGGCTCATCCAGAATGACAAACAGATCCATGTCTTTCGGCGAGATGGTGCCCTCTTTAACCAACGTTTCACGGAACCATTCAATCAGCTTTTCCCAGAACGGGGTATGCACCAGAATAATTGGAATACGGCGGGTTTTCTGCGTCTGTACCAGCGTTAAGATTTCGGCCAGCTCATCCAGTGTGCCAAAACCACCGGGCATAACCACATAGGCCGAAGCATGCTTGACAAACATGACCTTGCGCGAGAAAAAATGGCGGAAATACAGGGAAATATCCTGATAAGCATTGCCGCTTTGCTCATTAGGTAATTGAATGTTCAGGCCGATGCTTGGGGATTTTCCTTCCCAGGCCCCTTTATTCGCCGCTTCCATAATGCCGGGGCCACCACCACTGACCACAGCAAAACCGGCATCCGATAATTTGCGGGCAATTTCCACTGTCAATAAATAAACCGGATCATTCTGTGATGTACGGGCAGAGCCGAAAATACTCACTGATGGCCGGATACGGGCCAGCCGCTCAAAACCCTCTACAAACTCCCCCATAATCTGGAAAATTTTCCAGCTTTCCCGGGCCAGTTCCTTGTCATCAATCGGTTGTAATACCGGATGATTCGCACGCGTAATATCGTCCATAACCTGTTCTTCTTATTGGTTTTTAACATTAGCTCTGTTGCAATGATTTCGCATCCACATGGCTCAAGCGATTGCTTTTTCTTCCGGCGTCAGCGCAATAATGGTCAGCGCATGTAATTCGCCGGAAACAATCGCTTCATTAATCGTGGCATAGACTGTCTGGTGTCGCTTCACCTTGTTCTGACCTGCAAACATTGGGCTGACCACTTCTGCCTGGTATTTATAGCCATCACCGGAGACATCAACCTGTGCATCCGGAATACCTGCACGGATCAGTTCAACCACGGCTTCATTTGAAATACTCATCAACTACTTTCCCTGAATTAACAGAGGCCCAAGTATAACGGATGTTTAGCCGACAATTCGTATTTCTGGGTTTATAATGGAAATTTTTCTGTCGCGGGGTATTATCATGATCATGTCTAACGAACAAATAGCCAGCCAGGTAAGAAATACGTGCAAGGAATTCTGTGCTGCTCTGACGCAGGATGAAATCACCCAGTTTGTGCGCTATGTTTCGGTCATTGAACTTGAGGAGCAGGAAACACTGGCCGATCTCGAAGACATTGGTGAAAGCTTTTATCTGGTCATCGGTGGTGCCATCAAACTTTATCAGGTCGATGGTGAAAAAGAATTTGAAGTCGGACAGATCAACCCCGGCGGCCTGGTGGGTGAAATGTCATTTTTCGATAAGCAACCTCGCACCGTCCGCCTGAAATCGGGTAGCAGTGATACACAATTACTGGAAATTAACCGGCAGATGTACAATCGTCTGAAAATTGAAGAGCCTTATATTTCAGCCAACCTGCTGGAATTTGTCATTCTCAGCCTGGATTTATTGGTGCGCAAACTCAGTGAGCAGAATGCTCTGCTACACACCGAAATGGCCCGATTAACCGGGCCGGGCATAACTATGCACCAGCCCGCTCAATCTTCAAATTAAGGCTATCAACTAACTATCACGTCATCGGCGCTGATCGACTCAATGTCCCGATGCCCGATAAAGGCCATTGTCAGCTCAGCTTCTTCATGGAAGATTTCCAGCATACGTTGTACGCCTGCCTCACCCATCGCGCCCAGACCATAGACCATTGGTCGCCCGACCATCGTGCCTCTGGCACCCAAGGCGCGTGCCCGGATAATGTCCTGGCCGCTGCGGATACCGCTGTCAATCCAGATTTCAATATCATCGCCGACACTTTGTACAATTTCCGGCAAAACAGTGATAGAGGAGCGTGCTCCGTCCAGTTGCCGTCCGCCGTGGTTGGAAACGACCAGGGCTTCTGCACCTAGTTTGACACATTCTTCTGCATCGCTGCTTTCCAGAATGCCCTTGATAATCAGTGGGCCGTCCCACAGATCGCGGAAACGCTTAATGTCATCCCAGTTTAACTTGTGGTCAAAGCTGTTGGCCGTCCACTTCATCAGGTCATTCATGTCATCAACGCCGGTGGCACAGCCCTGAATATTGCCGAATTCACGGTTTTTCGTTCCCAGCATCCCCAGTGCCCAGCGTGGACGACGGGCAATATCAAGAATGTTCGGAAGGGTCAGGCGGGGTGGTGCAGTCATGCCGTTACGGTGATCAGCATGACGCTTGCCGATCATCTGTAAGTCCAGTGTGACCACCAGTGCAGAGCATTCCACCGCTTTGGCACGTTCAATCAGTTTTTTGGTAAAGTCACGGTCACGTTGTACATAAAGCTGGAACCAGAAGGGTGACTGTGTGGCTTCAGCAACGGCTTCAATGGAGCAGATGCTCATGGTGGACAGGGTGAAAGGTACACCGAATTTCTCAGCCGCACGGGCAGCATGAATTTCACCATCGGCATGCTGCATTCCCAGCAGCCCGACCGGAGCCAGTGCCAGAGGCATTTTGACCTCATGTCCGGCCATGGTGGTTTGCAGGGTGCGTGGTGCCAGATCGCGGGCGACGCGCTGCCGGAAATGAATAGCTTTAAAGTCGCCACTGTTTTCGCTCAGTGTCTGCTGTGTCCAGGAGCCGGATTCACAATAGCCCTGGAACATTTTAGGCACCCGGCGATGATACAGTTTGCGCAGGTCTTCAAGTTCACAAATTACACTCATGGCCTTTTCCTCTGTCGGTTTCTGTTGGTCGTTTGTATTGTCAGGTTTGCTCCGGAGCCGGATATATCCGGGGTCAGGGCAGAATCATTAATAAATTTATGTTCAGCTTTATGTACTGTAATTTGGCCACTAATGGGCGTAATTCCCCAAGACACTCATCCGGTGCAGGGAGCGTTGTTTGCGGGCTTCCTCGGCATCAATCTCTTTAATCGAGTTTTCAACAAACACCAGATGTTGTTGTGCTGCCGCACGGGCAGCTGCCGGCTCACCATTGACTACGGCCTCCATCAGCATACGATGTTGCGTATTGAGCGGTTTAAAGACGTGCGGTAGAGTATAAAGTTTATCCAGATTATGCGAGATACTGTTCTGCAACAGGTCAAATAAACCGCGCATGACATGCAGTAGTACCAAGTTATGTGAAGCCTCAACGATGGATAAATGAAAAGCTGCATCCGCCCGCGCCTCTGCCATCGGCGTCTCACCATTATGCAGAAAAATCATTCGCTCATAATTTTCACGAATGCGTTGTTTATCTTCTTCAGTCGCCCGTAATGCCGCATAAAAGGCCGCATTGCCTTCCAGTGCATGGCGAATCTCCAGTACATCGAAACGGTATTCCGGATTTTCCCGGAACAGCATTAACATCGGATCACTGATGTCTTCAACAGTCGTATTTTTGATGAAGGTGCCGCCGCCCTGCCGTGAATACAACAAGCCTCTGCTGTTCAGCATCTGAATGGCCTCACGCAATGAGGGGCGGGAAACACCGAGCTGTTCTGCCAGCTTGCGTTCAGCAGGCAGACGATCACCGGGCTGCAAATTATCCCTGCTGATCATGGCTTCCAATTGTTGGGCAATTTGTTCAGCAATGCGTACTTTTTTCATAATCAATGGTAATCGAATAACATCTTTGGTAAGACCAATTTAAATAGATGTTAGTATGCCTGTATAAAAAAAACAAGCACTGTCTGGGAAGCTGCTTGAATCACCCAGATAAACCCAGATAAACAGAGAAAAATTAGTAAATTCTAATAGTTATACCGATCAATTATTTTACTTGACCCCCTTGACAGCTCTGATAGGTTCAGTGAGAATCCTCTTGGCAAGTTACCAATTTAACCAATTATTTTAAGATTGGTAATTCCAATTTTTCTGATTATTTATTCCTGGAGGAATTTTCTATGTTCCCTAAGCTGACCCGTCTGGCGGGTGCAGTGGCCTTGGCTGCTGCATTGGTTACGACCTCAACCACTGCGAACGCAGAAGACAAGAAAGTATTATTGAAATTGCCGGTTTATTTCGGCACCCACCTGCCGGGTCTGGGAACAACACCTAAATGGCTGGCTAAAAATCTGAAAGAATCCGGCAGTACTGTCCGGGTAAAAGTATATGAGCCGGGTAAACTGATTCCGCCCAAGGAAATTCTGGAAGCAGTGAGTAAGGGTCAGGTCAACGCGGGTTATACCACGCCGGGTTATAATACCGGAGTACTGGGTAATGGTGCGGCAATGTTCTCTGCAGTACCGTTTGGCCCAAATGTCGGTGAGTTTCTGGCCTGGGTTTATTATGGTGATGGTCGTAAGCTGTGGCAGGAAATGTATGAAAAGAAAAAGCTGAATGTCCATGCTATCCCTTGTGGTCTGGTTGCACCGGAAACTTCCGGCTGGTTTTCCAAGGAAATCAACAAGCCGGAAGACCTGAAGGGTTTGCGCATGCGTTTCTTCGGTCTGGGCGCACTGGTGATGGAAAAGCTGGGTGTATCCACTTCGTTACTGCCTTCCAAGGAAATTTTCCCGGCACTGGAAAAGGGGGCGATTGATGCCACTGAGTTCTCCATGCCGGCGATTGATAAAAACCTGGGCTTCCACAAGATTCTCAAGTACAACTATTTCCCCGGCTGGCATCAGCCTTCCACCCTGTTCGAGCTGATTATCAACGGTGACACCTGGAAAGCAATGAGTTCGGCACAGCAAAATCAGGTGGAAACCACCTGTAAAGCGGCCATTCTGGATGCTTACGCGATGGGTGAGTCAATGCAGTTCCCGGTGATGCAGGAAAACGTCGAAAAAAATGGGGTTGAAAACCGTTACTGGTCTGATGAAATGCTGGCGGCTTTCAGGGAGAAATGGGAAGAAGTCGTGGCTGAAGAGTCTGCCAAGGACCCCGAGTTCAAGGCAATCTGGGAGAATCTGTCAGAATTCCGTCAGGGTTACGCTGTCTGGGGTAATGCGGGTTATTTGCCTTCCGGCAAGAAGGACTGATCGTCCACATGCCCTTACTCCTTTCCGGCCTCCTTTCGTTTATGTTTTGTAAGCAGTAGTGCTTTGAGGGCGAAAGAAAAGTAGTTTAAGACGGTGCCGGAATGCTTGATGCTTAACTCCCTCTTCATCAGGAAGAGGGAGTTGGGGTGAGGGGTTTTTCAGACATAAGCCAATAATTTCCCCCTTTCCGCAGGAGAAAGCATCATGGGTATGAGCGCAGAAGAAGCCTCACCACTACATATTCCGATAGTGGTTGCATTAAATAAATTTGTTGAAAAGACCGGCAGTATTATTGCCTGGGTCAATGTTATGCTGATTGGCATTATTCTGGTGTCAGTATTTATGCGCTACGGTATGAACCGGGCCATGGTGACGCTGGAAGAACTGACCTGGTATTTGTATGCTGTCGGGATTATGTTTGGACTGAGCTTTGGCGTGGTAAAGAACAGCCATATCCGGGTGGATATTCTGGCCATGCACTTTTCTCGTAAGGCAACTTACATCATCGAAATTCTCGGTATTGTCTTACTGTTATTGCCGTTTATCTGGGTGATTTTTCACCATAGTATCGACTGGGTCTGGCAGTCCTATACTATCGGCGAAACTTCCTCCAGCCCGCAGGGATTGTCTCATCGCTGGATTATTAAAGCCGTTATTCCAATATCCTTCTTTCTGTTAATGCTGGCGGCGATTGCACGGCTGATCCAGTCCTGGGTGCTGTTGCGTCATGATGAAGATGCACCACAGCCGCCTCAGGAATCCGGGCGGATTTCGCTGTTAAAACATTTGTTCAGTGTCCAGGTACGCGATGAGGAGCAGAAGTAATGGAAATCAATGAAATTCTCGTCATTGCGATGTTTGCCAGCTTTATGCTGCTGCTGTTTGCCGGTTATCCGGTGGCCTGGGTTCTGGGTGGTGTGGCGATTCTGTTTACAGCAGTGGGTTATTTTTCGGATATTTATCTGGATACGATCACCGGTCTGGATTACAACACGCTGGGGCTGGCGGTTGGACGTATCTACAGCATTATGGATAACTGGGTGCTGGTTGCCCTGCCCATGTTTATTTTCATGGGGCTGATGCTGGACAAGTCTGGAGTCGCTGAGCGGATGATGCACTCAATGCAGCGTCTGTTTGGTAATGTCAAAGGCGGGCTGGCGATTACAGTGACCCTGATCGGGATCATTCTTGCCGCTTCCACCGGGATTATAGGTGCTTCTGTTGTCCTGCTGGGTCTGATGTCTCTGCCGGTAATGCTGAACCAGAACTACAGTAAAAGTATTGCGCTGGGTACCGTTGCCAGTGCCGGTTGTCTGGGGATTCTGATTCCACCGAGTATTATGCTGGTGATTATGGGTGATCAAATGGCGTTGTCGGTGGGTGATTTATTTATGGGAGCCGTATTTCCGGGTCTGATTCTTGGTCTGCTGTATATCGCTTACATTTATATCTATGGCCGCTTAAATCCGGACAATGTACCGTTGGCAAAGAACCATGCCGATAAAGCGGACTGGAAAGCCATTGGTCAGGTCTTTCTGGATATTATACCGCCTGCGCTGCTGATCCTGGCGGTACTGGGTTCAATTTTTATGGGTATTGCCACCGTTACCGAGGCTTCCGGCATTGGTGCGATGGGTGCCACACTGATGGCACTGGTATACCGTAAACTGGATCTTGCCGTGCTGAAAGAAGTGGTACTGAATACCTTTAATACAGCCGGTTATATCTTTGCCATCTTTGTCGGTGCCACCGTATTTGCGCTGGTCTTGCGTGAACTGGGTGGCGATGAACTGATTGAAGCTACGCTGACCGGCTTGCCGTTTGAAGATTTCGGACTGATTCTGTTTATTCTGTTTATTGTCTTCCTGCTCGGCTTCTTCCTCGACTGGATTGAGATTACGCTGATTATGCTGCCATTATTGGCACCGGTGGTATCCGGCCTGGATCTGGGGGTTGACGGGCATGGTGTGATTGATAATCCTGAGCTGGTATGGTTCGCTCTGCTGGTAGCCGTGACCCTGCAAACCTCGTTTCTCACTCCGCCGGTTGGATTTGCCCTGTTTTATCTGAAAGGTGTTTGTCCGCCGGGCGTGACGCTGCTCGATATTTACAAGAGTGTAATTCCGTTTGTCATTCTGCAATTAATCGGTCTGGCACTGGTATTCTTTTTCCCGAATCTGGTGACCTGGTTACCCTCTGTGGCGTATGCTAACTAGCGGCGGTCAGCCGTAGTACTCAAGGGCGCACAGTTAAGTGCGCCCAGAGTCAGTTACTGCACACACAGGCTACTCATCACCTGTTGTCCGTATCATTCTTTATCCGTGAATAAATTCAGGTTTGCACCACTGTTCAGGGCCTCTGCTGGTGCAGATATCTTCATGCCGAAATATTGCCAGGCATGACGGGTGGCAACCCGTCCGCGCGGGGTACGCATCATAAAACCCTGCTGGATCAGGTACGGTTCCAGTACATCTTCGATGGTGCCACGTTCCTCACCAATGGCCGCGGCCAGACTGTCCACGCCAACCGGGCCACCGTCAAATTTTTCCAGCATCGCCAGCAGCAGGCGTCTGTCCATATGATCAAAACCCTGCTCGTCGACATTGAGCATATTCAGTGCCTGATCGGCCATTTCACGGGTAATCAGACCATCACCTTTAATCTGGGCATAATCGCGCACCCGGCGTAACAGGCGGTTGGCAATCCGCGGTGTACCACGGGCGCGGCGGGCAACTTCATAGGCACCTTCATCATCAATCGGCACATTGAGAATCCCTGCGGCACGACGGACGATAAAGGCCAGATCAGCGACATTATAAAACTCCAGCCGCTGTACAATGCCAAAACGATCACGCAGCGGTGAGGTCAGCAAACCGGCACGAGTGGTGGCACCAATCAGCGTGAACGGTGGCAGATCAAGCTTAATTGACCGTGCTGCCGGGCCTTCACCGATCATAATATCAAGTTGAAAATCCTCCATCGCCGGATAGAGAATTTCCTCTACCAACGGACTCAGGCGATGAATCTCATCAATAAACAGTACGTCGTGTGGCTCCAGATTGGTCAGCAATGCGGCCAGGTCACCGGCTTTTTCCAGTACCGGGCCGGAAGTCTGACGCAGATTGGCATTCATTTCCTGTGCGATGATATTGGATAGCGTGGTTTTACCCAGCCCCGGCGGGCCGAAGATTAACGTATGATCCAGTGCATCACCACGCCCAAGTGCCGCACCGATAAAGATCTCCATCTGTTCGCGCACGATTGGCTGGCCAATGTAATCCCGCAGCCGTCGTGGTCGGATCTGCTCGTCGACACGGTCTTCCTCACGACTACCCTGGGGGGCGATGATACGTTGCTGGTCGGACATACCTGGTTTGCTCTTGTTAAGCCGGATAATCCGACTATATTAACATTGCGAAATTTGATGTGTTGCTGTCAGATTTTCATCAGTTCAAAAACAAAAAAGGCACCCATTGGTGCCCTTTAGCATATGCAATCGTGATGAGTTAGTTTTTCTTGATGAAGAAAGTAAATTCACCACCATTTTCAGCGGTATCAACAATTTCATTGCCGGTCTGTTTGGCATAGGCTTCCATGTCTTTCACTGAACCGGGATCAGTCGCTACCACTTTCAGAATTTCTCCGGCGGCCATGCCATTCATGGATTTTTTTGTGCGTAGGATTGGCAATGGGCAGTTCAGGCCACGTGCGTCCAGTTCAGCATTGAAATCGGTCATTGTCCTCTCCTGATTTCAGTTAATAAAGACCTGGCTGATATTCTGAGCAATATTAGCCAAAACTAAAAAACAAATACCTTAGCATCAAAATTGCTGTCCTGCCATATATTTGTATACTGTAGTTTTTTGTGCCAGAGGCGATGATCGTGCAGCTGCCGTTTACCAAAATGCAGGGTCTGGGGAATGATTTTGTCGTGCTGAACGGCGTCAACCAGACCATTGAATTATCTACACAGCAGGTGAGATTCTTGTCTGATCGTCATTTCGGAATTGGTTGTGATCAGTTATTATTGGTTGAAAAATATACGGGAGACGATGCTGATTTCCGTTATCGCATCTTTAATGCCGATGGCGGAGAGGTGGAGCAGTGTGGTAATGGTGCCCGTTGCTTTGCCCGTTTTGTCCGTGACCAGGGCTTAACCGATAAAACAACCATTCCGGTGATGACAGCCGGTGGTCGGATTCTATTAAATGTACAGGCGGATAATCAGGTCGAAGTGGACATGGGCGTACCTGTTTTTGAGCCTGAAGCAATTCCGTTTATTTCAGCGCAGCGCCAAACCTTCTATACTGTAGAGCTGGAGCAGCAGATGGTTCAGCTGGCAGCCGTTTCAATGGGTAATCCTCATGGTGTCATCCGGGTTGAAAAGGTGGATGAGGCACCGGTCACGACATTAGGGCCGCAACTGGAAACCCATCCGGTCTTTCCACAGCGGGCCAATATTGGTTTTATGCAGGTTATTTCACCACAACAGATTCGCTTGCGGGTTTTTGAGCGCGGTGGTATTGAAACTTTAGCCTGTGGCTCCGGTGCTTGTGCTGCAATGGTCGCCGGTCGGATACAGGGCTTCTTATCAGAACAGGTTACGGTAGAATTGCCGGGTGGCAAATTGCAGATTCGCTGGCATGGGGAAGGAGAGCCGGTATACATGACCGGCCCGGCAGAAACAGTCTTTTCAGGGGTTATCGAAATATGAGTTCATCACAGGGCATGGCAATGACTGAAGAACAGGTGGCGGGCTATTTGCGGCAGCATACGGATTTTTTTCACCGCCACGAAGATTTGCTGGATGAGCTGTTTATTCCGCATCCGCATACCGGTGAGGCCATTTCGCTGCTGGAGCGGCTGATTGCCCGGCAGCGCAGTCACCAGAATCAACTGACCCATCAGCTGGAATCCCTGCTGGGGGCGGCCAGAGACAGTGAGCGGGTCGTCAGTAGCCTGCATCATTTGTCGCTGGAATTAATGAACTGCGACAATCTGGATGATGTGGTGGCAACCTGTCGTGATCTGATGTGTTCCGAGTTTGATGCCGATAATGTGGTGATGCGGCTGATTGGGCGTGGCACCTCCTGTGGCAACAGTCTGTATTTTATTGACCCGGATGATAATGCGCTGAAAATGATGTCCGGCCTGTTCCAGAAACGTCAACCAGTGTGTGGTTGTCTGCGTCCGAAACAACAGGTTTTTCTGTTTGGTGAAAACAGTGTCACCATTAAATCCGCTGTACTGATTCCACTCTATGAAGCACGCACCATCGGTGTAATGGCACTGGGCAGCCAGCGTGAAGACCGCTTCCACCCCGGTATGGGCACTCATTTTCTGTCACAGCTGGGTGAGCTGGTGTCCCGGGCTTTATCGCTGCACATGGAGCATGCACAGTTACCGGCCGAATCCCGTGGCATCTGAGTTATGTTGTCTGTACCTGTCCGGGTGGTGAAAGCGACAAAACCACCACCATCATTGAAGAAAACGGCGGTGGGTTAAAGCTGACAACCTTACATATTTCGTCGGTACTGCCCCCCTACCTCGAACAGCGCATCCGAAATCTCTCCCAGCGAACAGTACTTAACCGCTTCAACCAGTTCCGCGAAAATATTTTCATTATTAATCGCTGCCTGCCGCACCCGTTCCAGTGCCTCGGCGGAACACTCCTCATGTTCTGACTTGAACGCTCGCAGCCGCTGAATCTGGTTATCCTTTTCCTCATTTGTGGAACGCGCTAATTCAATCTTGAACTCTTCATCCCCATTTGGATTACGGAAGGTATTGACACCAATAATCGGCAGACTGCCATCATGTTTTTTATGCTCATAAAACATCGATTCATCCTGAATCTTGCCGCGCTGATAACCGGTCTCCATCGCACCCAGCACGCCACCCCGCTCAGAAATATTCACAAATTCAGACAGCACCGCCTCTTCCACCAGATCGGTCAGCTCATCAATAATAAACGCGCCCTGATTCGGGTTCTCATTCTTTGCCAGTCCCCACTCATTATTGATAATCAGCTGAATGGCCAGCGCCCGCCGTACCGACTCCTCGGTCGGTGTGGTAATGGCTTCGTCATACGCATTGGTGTGCAGACTGTTACAATTGTCATAAATCGCAATCAGTGCCTGCAAGGTGGTACGAATGTCGTTAAAACTCATTTCCTGCGCGTGCAACGAACGCCCCGAAGTCTGAATATGGTATTTCAACTTTTGGCTCCGCGCATTCGCCCCGTACTTATCGCGCATTGCCACCGCCCAGATACGCCGTGCCACTCGACCCATTACTGTGTATTCCGGGTCCATACCATTACTGAAAAAGAACGACAGATTCGCGGCAAAATCATCAATATGCATACCCCGCGCCAGATACGCTTCCACATAAGTGAAGCCATTGGACAGCGTAAACGCCAGCTGTGAAATCGGGTTCGCCCCCGCCTCGGCAATGTGATAACCGGAGATTGACACCGAATAGAAATTGCGCACCCGATGCTGGACAAAATACTCCTGAATATCGCCCATCATCTTTAGCGCAAATTCGGTGGAGAAAATACAGGTATTCTGCCCCTGATCCTCCTTGAGAATATCCGCCTGCACCGTACCGCGCACATTTTCCAGCGCCCAGGCCCGCAGCGTTTCCGCTTCATCAGCCGTTGGTTGGCGTTCATTCTCTGCCACAAACTTCTGCATCTGCTGCGCAATCGCGGTATTCAGGAACATGGCCAGAATCATCGGTGCCGGGCCATTAATTGTCATGGATACCGAGGTTGACGGATTGCACAGGTCAAAGCCGTCATACAACACCTTCATGTCTTCCAGCGTGGCAATTGACACGCCGGAATTGCCGACCTTGCCGTAAATATCCGGCCGCTCATCCGGATCATTACCATACAAGGTCACCGAATCGAATGCGGTTGACAAGCGCTTGGCCGCTGAGTGTTCCGACAACTTTTTAAAGCGGTTATTAGTGCGGAAGGCATCCCCTTCTCCGGCAAACATCCGCGTCGGATCTTCCCCCTCACGTTTGAATGGAAACACCCCGGCAGTATAAGGAAACTCACCCGGCAGATTTTCCAGCATCAGCCAGCGTGTCAACTCACCATGACAGGTATACGGTGGCAAAGCGACCTTGTTGATCAAGGTGCCGGACAGTGACTTGTGTTTCAGTGCGGTGCGGATTTCCTTATCGCGGATTTTGACGACCAGCTCATCGGCCTGATAACGGGTTTTGGTTTCATTCCAGTTGCTCAGGGCTTTTTTGACAGCGGGTTGTAATTGCTCTTCACGTTGCTGGATTAGGTACTGGATTGCTTCTTTTCCTTGCGGGGAAGGGGATTGAGGTGTCTTGCACTCATCCAGCATGGCCAAAGCCGCAGTTAGTTGATGCCGCTCCCGGGCCAGCTGCACCTGTTCGCTTACCGTCGCCTTATAACCGCGCACCGTCTCCGCAATCTCGGCCAGATAACGGCTGCGTTCCGGCGGAATAATGACCGTATTCCCTGACGACTTGCGCAAGCCGGTTACAGGCAGTTTGTCCTCCTGCACACTCAGCCCTAGCTCTGCCAGCTGACGCAATAGCTCATGGTAAAGTGCTGTCACACCATCATCATTAAACCGCGCCGCAATAGTGCCGAACACCGGCATTGCCTCTATCGGCTGTGACCACGCTTCACGGTTACGCTGATACTGCTTGGCCACATCGCGATAGGCATCTTCTGCCCCCTTGCGGTCAAATTTATTAATCGCCACGACATCGGCAAAATCCAGCATGTCGATTTTTTCCAGCTGGCTCTGCGCACCGAACTCTGGAGTCATGACATACAGCGACTTGTCCACCAGGGGTACAATCGCCGCGTCACCCTGACCGATACCCGGTGTTTCAACAATCACCAAGTCAAAACCCGACAGTTTACAGGTGGCGACCATATCACTCACTACCGACGGAATTTCACCCACTGAATCGCGGGTAGCAATCGAGCGCATGTAAATATTCGGGTGATTAATCGCATTCATACGAATCCGGTCACCCAGCAAGGCACCACCGGTTTTACGCCGGGTCGGGTCTACTGCAATAATGGCAATGCTCAGCTGATCCTGCTGCCCCAGCCGGAAACGGCGGATAACTTCATCGGTCAATGAGGATTTACCCGAACCACCGGTGCCGGTAATACCCAGTATCGGCACGGCTTTTTCCATTGTAGCCGCCTGGTTGAGAATGGCTTCATGCAATGCGCTGTCCAGCGTGTCATTTTCCAGTGCTGTCAGCGCACTGGACAAGGCGGAGCGGTCACCTTGCAATAGCGGGTCGATTTGTATCGGCGCACGGCTGCCCGGATCAAAATCGCAACGATTGATCATATCATCAATCATGCCCTGCAAGCCCATCGCCTGACCGTCTTGTGGCGAGTAAATCCGCGTTACACCATAATTGTGCAGCAGCTCAATTTCCTCCGGCACAATGACTCCACCGCCGCCGGCAAAAATACGGATATGCCCGGCACCATGTTCTTTCAGCATATCGGTCATGTATTTGAGGTATTCGACATGCCCGCCCTGATAGGAGCTGAGGGCAATAGCGTGGGCATCTTCCTGTAGTGCGGCATTTACAATTTCTGCGACGGAACGGTTATGACCGAGGTGAATTACTTCAGCACCGGAGGATTGCAGAATACGGCGCATAATGTTGATTGCTGCGTCATGGCCATCGAACAGGCTGGCAGCGGTGACAAAACGGACTTTGCGCGGTATGGTACTGTTACCGGTTGCGCGGGTTTGTTCCGGGTGGAAGGCGGTCATAAGCAAGTCTCTCCGGCGGGTTACATAATGATAATTTTATGCTGCTAACATATATGACGCTTCTGTAAACGTCAATCAGTCACTCCGTAGCCAAGGTGCCGCAACTGCATAAACAAATTACAAAAAAACTACCGGATTTTCGGGCTGGCTGAAGATTTTATAGTGTTTTCACCGCCTAACTGCGGGTTCATGGTTGACCCTATATTAGACTGTCTTTATACTCCTTGTGGCTTTTTAAGCGGTTCAGGCTGTTAGGTCAACTTTAAATATGCGCAGTTTACTTGTTATCCAATTATTGCTGGTGCTTGGTGGTGTTGTAGTCAGTTGGATTTATCTGGGTAATACTGCCATACTACCAGCTTTTTATGGTGGCGCAGTGGCGTTGGCAAACGCTATGCTGCTTTCAGAGCGAGTGAAAAAGGCTGGAGAAATAGCAGAAACCAGTCCACAGTCAAGTGTTAATTCGCTTTATCTGGGCGTTGCCCAGCGATTTGTATTTGTGCTGGTTGCATTAGGTATTGGGTTAGGTGTTTTAAAGTTATTGCCTATGCCATTACTGGGGACCTTTATGGTCGCGCAGCTGGCTTATGTTCTGGCGGGCACGAGGAAAATGGCCTGATCACAGGCTTTCTCCTGATCAAGGTGCATCGCTGGACAGTAACCAAAAAAAGTTTTTTTAACTTTAAGTCACACGGGGTGAATTGTGAGCGGAAATGCGCCAGCAATCTCAAATCCTGTCGAGTACATTCAGCATCACCTGACTAACTGGAGTATTGGTGTTGAAGAAGGAGGAAAAGTCGATGTCGTTGACTTCGGTGTCCTTCACATTGATGTGCTGTTTTTCAGTATATTGCTCGCAGGTGTCTTTGCATACTTTGCCAAAAAAATCGGGGATAACATTGACCCTGATAACCCTTCCGGAATTCAGAATGCTGCCGAGTTCGTTGTCGAGTTCGTCAATCAGCAGGTCAGAGATATTTTCCCTAACGCTGATCGCCTGGTCGGGCCACTGGCCATCACTATCTTTATCTGGGTCTTTCTGATGAACGCGATGGATCTGGTTCCGGTTGACCTGTTGCCCGCCCTGTGGTCGGGAATTGCCGGTCTGTTTGGGGCGGATCCCCACCATACTTATCTCAAGGTTGTACCCACGACCAACCTGGATACCACTTTCGGCCTTGCGCTGACCGTGTTTGCCCTGATTATTTATTACAACATCAAGCACAAGGGCGTGGTGGGTTATATCAAGACCTTTTTATTCCATCCCTTCGGTAAATACATGGTTCCTGTCAATATTGTAATGACAGCGATTGAAGAAGTGGCCAAGCCGGTCAGCCTCGGTCTGCGTTTGTTCGGAAATATGTTTGCCGGGGAGTTACTGTTCCTGCTGATTGCGTTGCTGGCGTTCTCGGTGTGGGCAATGCCGGTACAGGTTGCACTGGGTTCGCTCTGGGCTATTTTCCATATCCTGGTCATTACCCTTCAGGCTTTTGTTTTCATGTTGCTGACCATCGTCTACCTAGGGCTGGCCAGTCAGAGTGGTGATGAGCATTAAAAAATGGTGGCCGACAGAAAATAAAAGACTGTCTGGTGGTTGATGCCGATTTTGTTTGATTTTTTCTATCTTGTTAATTTAATTGTTTTTAGGAGACTAAAATATGGATGCAAATAGCATTGCAATGATCTATTCCTACACAGCGGTTGGCGTGGGAATTATTCTGGCGGCTGCGGGACTGGGTTCTGCACTGGGCTGGGGTATGATCTGTTCCAAATTCCTCGAAGGTATCGCACGTCAGCCTGAAATGCGTGCACAGCTGACCGGTCAGATGCTGTTTACCGGCGGTCTGATGGAAGCGTTCCCGATGATCGTTCTGGGTATCTCGTTCTGGTTCATTTTCGCGAATCCGTTTGTAGGTGCAGCACAGTCTGCTATGGGCGCGGGCTAAACCATCCGAGTGTTTAATCTTTAACTAACATTCGGAGGTTATCGTGAACGTAACACTTACATTGATTGGCCAGGTTATCGTCTTTTCGGTTCTGGTCTGGTTCATTAAGGGCGTATTGTGGGAACCGATGCTGAATGCATTGGAAGACCGTAAAAAGCGCGTTGCTGATGGTCTTGCGGCTGCCGAACAGGGCAAGCATGAAGAAGAGTTGGCACGCCAGAAAGCACTGAGTGAGCTCAAGAAAGCCAAAGCAGAGGCGGCTGAAATTATTACTCAGGCACAGAAACGTGCCAGTGAAATTGTTGAAGAAGCCAAAGAGGCGGCACTTGAGGAAGCAGGCCGTGTAAAAACGGCAGCAGAAGCGGAAATTGAGCAGGAAACCATACGTGCTCGTGAAGATTTACGCGCTCAGGTGGCATCACTGGCTGTTTCTGGTGCTGAAAAGATTCTGGGCAAGGAAATCGATGCAAAGGCACATGCCAAAGCATTGGATGAACTGGCCGCACAAATCTAGGTGACTAACCATGTCTGAATTGACAACCGCTGCACGCCCCTATGCAAAAGCTGTTTTTGAGATGGCACAGGCCTCGGGTTCACTCGCTGAGTGGTCTGGGCAACTGGCTGCCATGTCAGCGGTCGTCGCGACGGAAGGCTCAGTAGCACTGCTGTCTAATCCGCGCATGAGCAAGGCGCAAAAAGCAGAAATTTTTTCTGACATTATCGGGGACGGGCTGACGCAAGGTGGCCGTAACCTGCTAATGACGCTTGGCGAAAATGACCGTTTTGTTTTGATTCCCGAGATTGCCTCACTGTATGAGGCCATGAAGGCCGAGGCCGAAGGGGCTGTTGAAGCAGAACTGGTTGCTGCGCGGAAACTGACTGAAAAGCAGGAAGGTGCCATTACTGAGGCACTTCGGAAGCGTTTGGGACGTGAAGTTAAACTCGTTACCAGTGTTGACCCGTCATTGATGGGCGGTGCGATTGTTCGCACCGGAGATCTGGTGATTGATGGTTCGATCCGGAGTCGTCTTCAGGGTATGAAGATGGCAATGGCTCGATAAATGAGGAATTAGTACATGCAACTTAACCCAACTGAAATCAGTGATCTGATAAAGAAGCGCATTGAAAGCTTCGAAGCCGGCACTGAGGCACGCACAGAGGGTACTGTTGTTTCCGTAACGGATGGTATCGTTCGTATTCATGGACTGGGCGATGTCATGTCCGGTGAAATGATCGAATTTTCCAACGGAACCTACGGTCTGGCCCTGAACCTTGAGCGTGACTCTGTCGGTGCGGTTGTTCTGGGTGATTATAAAGCTATCACTGAGGGCGACACTGTAAAATGTACCGGTCGTATTCTTGAAGTTCCCGTGGGCGAGGCCCTGCTGGGACGTGTTGTTGACTCACTGGGTGCGCCTATTGACGGCAAGGGTGCGATTGAATCCGGCCTGACGGCTCCGGTTGAGCAGATTGCGCCCGGCGTTATTGATCGTCAGGGTGTCGACCAGCCGATGGAAACCGGCACTAAGGCACTGGATGCAATGGTTCCTGTCGGTCGTGGTCAGCGTGAGCTGATTATCGGTGACCGTCAAACCGGTAAAACGGCGGTAGCGATTGATGCCATTCTGAACCAGAAAGGCAAGGACGTTAAATGTATTTATGTTGCCGTGGGTCAGAAGGCATCATCTGTGGCGGGTGTGGTGCGCAAGCTGGAAGAGCATGGTGCCATGGAATACACCATTGTGGTTGCGGCCAATGCTTCTGATCCGGCCTCCATGCAGTTTCTGGCACCTTATGCCGGTTGTGCAATGGGTGAATACTTCCGTGATCGGGGTGAGGATGCACTGATCGTTTATGATGATCTGACCAAGCAGGCCTGGGCGTATCGTCAGGTATCACTGTTACTGCGTCGTCCACCGGGTCGTGAAGCTTATCCGGGTGATGTTTTCTACCTGCACTCCCGTCTGCTGGAACGTGCTTCCCGTGTCAATGCCGATTATGTTGAGCGCGTGACCAAGGGCAAAGTCAAAGGCAAGACTGGCTCACTGACGGCCCTGCCAATCATTGAGACGCAGGAAGGTGATGTCTCGGCCTTCGTACCGACTAACGTTATCTCGATTACTGACGGTCAGATCTTTCTGGAAACGGATCTGTTTAATGCGGGTATCCGTCCGGCGATTAACGCCGGTCTGTCTGTATCCCGTGTCGGTGGTTCCGCTCAGACCAAGATTGTTAAGAAACTGGGTGGCGGTGTACGTCTTGACCTGGCGCAGTATCGCGAACTGGCGGCATTCTCACAGTTTGCTTCCGACCTGGATGAAGCGACACGCAAACAGCTGGAGCGTGGTCAGCGAGTCACTGAACTGATGAAACAGCCACAGTACTCACCGATGACCACCGCAGAAATTGCTTTCTCACTGCTGGCGGCGAATGAAGGCTTCCTGGATGACGTTGAAGTCAACAAGGTGGTGGACTTTGAAGCTGCGATGTTGAGCTACCTGCGTTCTGAGCAGACTGATCTGCTGGGCAGTATCAATGAGAGCGGTGATTTCAATGATGACATCAAGACATCAATGATCAAGGCACTTGAAGATTTCAAGTCCAACAACACTTGGTAATGGGAGGATTATCCCATGGCAGGTGCTAAAGAAATCAAATCGCAGATCCGGAGTGTTAAAAACACCAGGAAGATCACTAAAGCGATGGAAATGGTGGCCGCCTCGAAAATGCGCAAGGCGCAGGATCAGATGAATGCCACCCGGCCTTATGCTGAAAGGATGCAACAGGTGGTCGGCCATCTCGCCCGTGGTCATCTGGAGTATCGGCACCCGTTCACCGTTGAGCGTGAAAACGTCAAGCGGGTCGGCTATATCATTATATCGACCGACCGGGGCCTTTGTGGTGGTCTGAATGTCAACCTGTTCAAAACGGCCTTGCAAAGTATCACGGAATGGCGTGATAAAAATGTGGAAGTGGATATTGCCGTATTTGGCAGTAAAGCCGCAGCAGCTTTCCGGCGCTATGGTCTGGTGGCCCAGCAAACCGGCATAGGTGATAAACCTGCGTTGAGTGATCTGGTGGGTACCATTAAGGTCATGCGGGATGCCTACGAAAAAGGCCGGATTGACCGTTTGTTTCTGGTTGAAAACCAGTTCGTTAACAGTATGACGCAGAAGCCTTGCGTAAACCGGCTGATTCCGGTTGTACCCAGCACGGAAAAAGAGATCAAGTATTATTGGGACTACATCTATGAGCCTGAGTCAAAGGAAGTCATTGATGCCCTGATGCCACGTTATATCGAATCTCTGGTCTATCAGGGTGTGGTTGAAAATGTCGCTTGTGAAATGTCTGCACGCATGGTGGCGATGAAGAGTGCATCGGATAATGCCGGCAAGCTCATCGATGAACTGCAACTGGTGTACAACAAGGCACGTCAGGCTGCGATCACGCAGGAAATCTCGGAAATCGTCGGCGGTGCGGCTGCGGTTTAACACAGGAATTTATTTAAGAGGTACTATCAATGAGTGGTAACATCGTTGAAGTCATCGGGGCAGTTGTTGACGTGGAATTCCCGCGTGATGCTGTTCCTGCGGTTTACGATGCCCTCACCGTCGACAATGACGACAAGCTGACCCTGGAAGTGCAGGCGCAGTTAGGTGATGGTGTGGTGCGTACAATCGCAATGGGTGCATCAGAAGGTTTGAAGCGCGGTATGGGCGTTGAGAACACGGGTTCACCTATTTCTGTACCAGTCGGTGCAGGAACGTTGGGACGTATTATGGATGTACTGGGCACACCGATTGATATGAAAGGTGATGTTAAGTGCGAAGAAAAATGGCCGATTCACCGTGATGCGCCTTCTTATGAAGAGCAGGCATCCTCCGTTGATATTCTGGAAACCGGTATCAAGGTGGTGGATCTGATCATGCCGATTGCCAAGGGTGGTAAAATCGGTCTGTTCGGTGGTGCGGGTGTTGGTAAGACCGTTACACTGATGGAGCTGATTAATAACATTGCGAAAGAGCACTCCGGTCTGTCAGTTTTTGCCGGCGTGGGTGAGCGTACCCGTGAGGGTAATGACTTCTACCACGAAATGACAGAATCCAATGTTCTGGATAAGGTGGCACTGGTCTACGGCCAGATGAATGAACCCCCCGGAAACAGACTGCGTGTCGCACTGACCGGCCTGACGATGGCGGAATATTTCCGTGATGAAGGTCGTGACGTACTGATGTTTATCGATAATATCTATCGTTACACACTGGCCGGAACCGAGGTATCCGCACTGTTGGGTCGTATGCCTTCTGCAGTAGGTTATCAGCCAACACTGGCTGAGGAAATGGGTGTACTTCAGGAGCGCATTACCTCAACCAAAACCGGATCGATTACCTCGTTTCAGGCGGTTTATGTACCGGCAGATGACCTGACTGACCCGTCGCCTGCAACCACCTTTGCTCACCTTGATGCAACACTGGTACTGTCACGTAATATTGCCGAACTGGGTATCTATCCTGCGGTAGATCCACTGGATTCCACCTCACGGCAGCTTGATCCACAGATCATTGGTGAAGAGCATTATGAGGTGGCTCGTGGTGTCCAGGGCGTTCTGCAGCGTTATAAGGAACTACAGGACATCATTGCAATTCTGGGTATGGATGAATTGTCTGAAGAAGATAAGCAGGTTGTTGGCCGCGCACGTCGTATTCAGCGTTTCCTGTCTCAGCCCTTCCATGTTGCGGAAATCTTTACCGGTGCGCTTGGTAAATATGTATCGTTGAAAGATACCATTGCCGGTTTTAAAGCCATCCTGAGTGGTGAGTACGATCACTTGCCTGAGCAGGCCTTCTACATGGTAGGTGGTATTGAAGAAGCTATCGAGAAGGCTGATAAGGCCTAAGGAAGTCTGATATGGCTATGACGATGCACCTTGATGTGGTTAGTGCTGAAGAGCAGTTGTTTTCGGGTACAGTTGAAGAGCTGATAGCACCCGGTGTGGAAGGAGACCTAGGTATCCTGCCGCGCCACAATCAGCTGATTTCCAACCTGCGTCCGGGGGAGTTGCGTTACAAAACCGGTGACGGAATGGCATCACTGTTCGTTTCCGGTGGTGTGCTGGAAGTACAACCACATGTTGTGACCGTTCTGGCGGATACCGCGATTCGTGCAAATGATCTGGATGA
>PDRT01000110.1 GCA_002746895.1 Thiothrix nivea | reverse complement strand
CCACTTCAACAGTTAGCTTCAGCTCCGGAGCTACTTCCTTGCAAGAGGCTTGCAGCGGCAACAGCAGCATGAAAGCCCAATAGTACAGATTTTTCATCATAATTATTTATCAACCTGAGTTTTGCTTAAGAAGCCCTAATTATTCGTGAAAAGTGGCGGATTCGGTGCAATTGTTGGTTGTCCGACTAACAAAACCATTCGAACCCGCCCATGAAGATTGACTTCACAGCCCTTTTTTGCCCGGTTGACGACTTTTGTCAAAGTTTTGAACCCCGTTACCACCAGCGCTTGCTTGCTGAGGGCATAAAGCGCAGGAGGCGCAGAGCCGGAGTCTCGACAGCGGAAATGACCACCATCGTTATTGCCTTCCACCAGGCCAACTTCCGCACATTCAAGCACTTCTACCTGGCCAGTTTTACAAGGCTCAAGTCCTTCTTTCCCGGCCTGCCTAGCTACAGCCGCTTCATCCAGAGAATGCCAGGCATCCTCCTGCCCCTGATGGCCTACACCCTCTCGCTCAAGGGGAGATGCTTGCCTTCCAGATTTCGCCGGGCAATGTTGACGACCGTATCCCTGTCCCCGGCATGTCGAAGGGCTTGTTCGGCAAACTGTTCGGTGACAAAGGCTGCATATCGGTCAAGCTTGCCCGCCAGCTTCTTGATGACGGTCTCGAATTGGTCACATCCATACGCGACAACATGAAAAACAGGCTCATGAGCATGAGCGACAAGTTGATGCTGCGCAAGAGAAGCCTGATAGAGACCGTCAACGACCAGCCCAGGAACATCAGCCAAATCGAACACTCCAGACACCGTAGCCCGGTGAACTTCGTCATCAACCTGCTCGCCGGGTTGGTTGCCTATTGCTTCCAGTCCCAAAAACCTTCAATCACTCCGTTGGCAGAACACCAAATATCATTCGCTTAAGCAAAACTCAGGTTGGAAACAGAATAAACGGGAAAAAACACCACCACCCCCCGCAGTCCCACCACCCACCACTGCGGCAGTCCAAACCCACGCGGCCAACGGCCGCATACTTCCTCCCAATTCTCCATTCTCTATTCTAGGGCGTGTTTGCAAATTAGCCTTTGATGTAAAGCATGATTGAGGCGAGCGAGACCATCGCCTTGAACGCGAGATGTGTTTTTTCATACCGTGTTG